>NZ_JACOOO010000016.1:0-430060 GCF_014287825.1 Clostridium hominis | reverse complement strand
TTGGATATTTGTTCCTAATACTAATATTAATTATCCTGTTGTAAAGCCAGATAATAATGAAGAATATTTATATAAAAACTTTAAAGGGGAAGAAAATAAAGGTGGTAGTATATTTATAGATTCAAGAAATACTTTAGAAGATGACAATATAATATTACATGGTCATAATATGAAGGATAAAAGTATGTTTGGAACACTTTCAAATTTGTTGAAGTCGGAGTTTTTAAATGATAATAAGAATATATATATATATTTAGAAAATGAAGTTTTAGAATATGAAATATTTTCAGTATATGTAACTCATGGAGAGGATTTTCCATACAAACGTAATTTTTTAGATTATGAGGATTTCTATAATTATATAGATAGTGCAATGAATAAATCTGTTCAGTCATTAAGGTATGATGATGATGGTAAGAAAAATATAATAACCTTATCAACATGTACAAATGCTACAGGAGATGAAAGAACGATAGTAAATGCTAAATTAAAAAGTATAAAATATAATTAAAATGAATTTTAGAAAGATAAATAGAAATTTGTTGGTAGGGGATACTTACATAGGAACATAATAAACTAGAAATTATTATACTAGTAAATTAGAACCTAGGCTAGTATTCCCTATCAACATTTTAATTTAACATATGGATTAAACTAAATCATTTAATCCATTAACTGTAGTTTGTTCATCTTCATCGATAGGAATAAGTATGAATTTTTTACCGTCAATTATTTGTGATTTTATTTGAGGTATTTTCTCTGGTTTTACTTGAAGTATAACATCATAATCAGTTGCAGGTTCATCAACTTCAGAAGAGTTTTCAGTAATTTCTTCTACAGTGTCATCAGAATTTGTATCTTGAGTTTCTTCAGTATTATTATCTAAAGTTTCTTTAGCTTCATCTTCAGCTGAAGTTTCTAGGGCAACATTACCTTCTATAACTTCTGTAGACTTAATAACTTCCTTAGTTATAGCAGCTTCTTT
Source organism: Clostridium hominis (assembly GCF_014287825.1). Taxonomy (NCBI): domain Bacteria; kingdom Bacillati; phylum Bacillota; class Clostridia; order Eubacteriales; family Clostridiaceae; genus Clostridium; species Clostridium hominis. The sequence goes on along the minus strand of NZ_JACOOO010000016.1, from coordinate 429,075 downwards.
TTTTACTTCTTCAAGTCTGTTTTGAAGTATCTCAACTTGCTTTACAAGGTGTTCTTCCTTTCTTCTTTGCTCACTTGCCTTAAGAACCTTTGTATCTATTAAGTTTTCTGCTAAAGGTAAGTCATTACCGAAGTTTGACACATATGATTTTTCAATTTTAGGTGCAAGTTCTTCAGGAACGCCACTTTCTATTAAGATATTTTGAATATCATTATGTGATATTATTATAGGTTCAGCATCAGCTACATCTTCATACATAGAGTTATGTTCCTCTATCATATTATTGATGCTCTCTTGAACTTCCATAAAAACTTTATCAGCTTTCTTTTCATCAGCACCAAAGGAACCTTTAATTATTTCTTGGAATGTTTCTTTTTGAATAGTAGCAGTTTGTTTTGAAGGACATCCTAAAGCGTATTCCATTAATTCATAATGTGGATCCTTAGCATTTTTTGTATAGTACATAATAGAGTTAACATCTGAACTACGATTAATAAATGCTGGGAATATAAATCCATTAGCTGGAGCTTCAACTACCCAATCTCTATCACGAGCCTTTATTCTATTTTCATCCTCATAGTATCTAAGACCGGGTGCAGTAAGTGAAACTGGACAAATTGCACATAATACATATTCATATACTTCTTCAGATTCATCTAGCTTAGCGTTATCCTTAGTTTTAGTAATAACATCATAAGCATCATGATACAGAAGTATTAAAAAGTTACCTGTATAATCGTAATTCTCTATAATAGATTCGTAAAAACTATCAAGAAGAGCATCATCTTTTAATGCGCTACTCTTTAGTTGCATAAGAGAAATTTGTTTTTCATTAATAAGGTCTTCGTTAAGTGGAAATTCAAGCTGAAGTATATTATTGCCGATAGTACCAGACATAACTTTTTTAGCAATCTCCATGTACTTATGGTAATCATCTTCCTCTAGGTTTAGAAATGTTTCTCTAAATTTTAAAATAACATGCTTTTCTCCACTAACATAGCAACCACACATTTTAGTAAAAGTACAGTGATCTTTCTTTAATCTTTTTTTTAATTCAAGTATATCTTTCTTTCTCATACATAAACCCCTCAATTTAGTATTTTATATTTGTATATATTAATTATAAGCAAACTCTTTTCTATATTAAACCATTTATTAGGTTTCTGTAAGTAAAATATTTTTTATTAGAAAGCACATTAAGAAAAGGTTGGCAATATGCCAACCTTTTAAGTATAAAAATTTAATTATAGAACGCCATCAGCCTTCATTTCAGCAGATAATTTTTCAGCTAATTTTAAGTAATTATCCCAAGCAGAGTTTCTCTCCGTATATCCAGCACTTTTGTAATCACCAGTAGCTTCGATAGCTGGAAGTCCAGTTAAATCAAATAAATCTTGAGTTTCAACTACTTTATCATTTAAAGCATCCATTTGAATATTGAAACCTATACGAGATGGTTCATGATATTCAACGCTTTCATATTTTGATGTTCTGTAATGTTTCTTGTATTTTGGATCTTCTATATCATCTTGAGAGTTAGCAAATATTTCATCATATCTACATTCTAATATTTGTCCGTCTTTAACTATAACCTTTAACTTACCAGTTAATCCACCGCCAAGTTCCTCAGCTATAGAATAGTACTTTTCACCAGTTGGAGTTCCAAGTGTAGCATTAAGCTTTTCAGCTAATGGAAGCATAGATTGCTCTATACTATTAGATGCACCAGAAACAACATCAAATTCTCCTGTTAAGCTTTGTGTATCAAGCATTTGTTGTTCTACAGAAACAACACTTTGAATCCAAGCGGCACCCTTAGAAGCTCCCATATCAAAGTTATATTCTGAGAAACGTTTAGAAACGTTTTGATAGTAACGTTTGTAGTAATTTGGTCTAGTAAGTTCATTAAACTCAACTTCTACAAGCTTACCATCGTTTTGAACAACTTCTAATGTTCCTAAGTGGCCTTGTCTGAAACGTTCTTCAACTTTATAATAATCACCTTTTATAATACCTAATTGAGGTTGTGCATCCCATTCTAAAGAAAATTCTGCTTCATTTGAACTTGAATTAGTAGATGCTTTTTCATATTTTGATATATCAATACCAGCATCAGTTAAAGCTTTTTTAGTTCCCTCTATTACAGCAGTACTACTAACTGTACAACCAGATATAGTATCTACATTAAGAGATTGTTGTTCAACTATAGCTTTTGGAATATCTGATATAGCTTTATCTGAGATTCCTTCACTTTCTTTATGTGATGTTACTTCTACTTTTGTAATTTTATCACCATCAAGTGACACTTCAACCATAACATCATCATTATGTCCTTTAACAGTAGCTGAATATGTTGTTGAATTACTTGAACATCCAGCTAATGAAGAAATAATTACCATAGTTGCTAATAAGTATGATATCTTTTTTCTTTTCATATAAATTTCCCCCTAAAATAAGTTTCAGGATAATACTAACATTTGTATAATTTTGTGTCAATATATGTAGAAAAATGTAGAAACTGATTAATAACTATAAAAAAGTAGATATTTTAGAGGTATTTACAGACCTAATAATGACAAGTATTAGCGATAAATATACTTGTAAGGATGGACGAAGAATACCTTTTATGAAATATTCTTTAATTCCTTATTTAGCATTGCTTCCAGAGATGATTACAAATAAGAGAAATGAATAAAATTACAACCCTTGCTTAAAATATAGTTATATTTTAGAGAAGGAGAGTCTTTATATGTATAGTAGTATATTGTTTAGCACAATAATTAAGAGTATTTTAATATATGTATTAGCATTGATTCTTAGTAAGTTAATTGGTATTAAAATCATTTCACAAATGAATTTCTTTGATTTTATAACAGGTGTTTCTGTAGGTTCAATGATTGCTAAAATTATAATTAATAAAGATCATGTAGTTTTTTCAGGAATTATAGCATTAATAACTTTTTCACTTTTAACTATAGCAACTAGTTATTTAAATTTAAAAAGTTATACAGCTAGAAGGATAATAAATGCTAAGACTTTGATATTAATAGAAAATGGACGTATTATTGATAAAAATATAAAAAAGCTTAAGATTACGATAAATGAGCTTATGATGAAATTAAGAGAAAAGGATGTTTTCAATTTAGAGGATGTACAATTTGCAATAATGGAGAGTAATGGACAATTGTCAGTTTTGATAAAAGCTAATAAGAAACCAGTAACTCCATATGATATGGATTTAAAGGTAAAGAGTCTTTCTTTGCTAAATGATATTATAATTGATGGAAAAATAATAGATAAGAATCTTGAAATAGCTGGTATAGATAAAAAGTGGCTACAATGTGAACTTAAGAAGAAGAGTATAAATAATATTGAAGATGTTTTTTATGCAGGCGTAGATAAGAATAAAAAACTTACTATTTCAGAAAAGTATCCTGATGATTTCAATCCAGAAAATAAGTTTGGTATAGAGTAGAGATAATTAAGCTATCAGAGCTATTTTTTTAATAAGCTTTGGTAGCTTAATTATTTAAAAGTAAATATAACTGTAGAATTTTAATTAGTAATAATAATGAATTTTCATATCAAATAGTATAGTATATAAGTTTATACTATACACCAGAGTTTTCTTTCTATATTATAATAAATTATTAGAGCCATTAAATGAAATTGGTGTAAAGATACTTGAGGTAATTAAGAAAAACTTGATATGAATAAGTCTTTAAACGAAGGGGCAATATTGCTTTCAGGCTTTGGGGTAGGTTCTTGGCATTGGAAGTTATTCACTGAGTCAGGATTCTTTGATAATGATAAAAAGATATGTGACTATTCAGAAGAGGAGCTACAGAAGTTTTTATATGGAGAGCCTGAAAAAATAAAGATAGATGATGTTGGAACAATGAATTTAACTTACGAAGGTTTATTAGTTAAGTTTAACAGGCTTTATTTAAAGAAAGAGGGAGAAGTTTATGAAGCTGCTAAAAAGAAGCTTAATAAATTATTAATTGAAGGTGAATGTCCTCTTTGTAATGGAAAAAGGCTTCATGAAAGAGTTTATAAAGTTTTAATCAATGAATATAATATTGCAGACTTAACTAGTATGCAAATAGATGAATTAATTAAAGGTATAGTTGAAAAGTTAAACAATATTATTGATATAGGACTTGGATATTTGACTTTAGATAGAGAAACTTCATCGTTATCAGGGGGAGAGTCTCAGAGAATAAAGATGGTAAAACATCTTAACAGTAATCTTGTTGATTTAATGTACATATTTGATGAACCTAGTATAGGACTTCATCCAAGAGATGTTCATAAATTAAATAACCTTTTAAAAAAGTTAAGGGATAAAGGGAATACTGTAATTGTTGTTGAACATGATCCAGATGTTATTAAGGTAGCAGACTGGATTATCGACCTTGGACCAGATGGTGGAACTAAAGGTGGAGAGATAATATTTGAAGGTACTCCAGTGAATTTGCATAATTGTAAAGAATCTTTAACAGCAAAATATATATAAGCAAGGTTATCTTGACACCTGATTGACATAAAAGAGAGTTATCATAAATTCATAGAGTAGTTAAAGCATTATTATTTACCCCTAAAAAACCACCTTTTATAAAAGCTAGCACTAATGTCCCCCAACGAAAGTGCTAGCCTTTTTTATAATTAATTCTAAATTTTTAATTATGAATTATAAATTATCCTACATAGCTTGCAAATATAAATATAAATGCTATAGATGAAGCAGCAACTGCAAGCCATGTACATCCACCAAGAATTATAGGTTTAATTCCTTTAGTAAATAAATCTTTAAATTGGATTTTAAATCCTACACCGGCAAGAGCCACAGTAATAAAGAACTTATAACCAGTTTTAAAAAGATTAGATAAGCCTTCAATATTGCTGAATAGACCCATTGTATTTAATACAGCCATAATTAGAAATCCAAGAATAAACCAAGGAAATACTTTTAATACAGTTTGGCCAACGCTTGCTTGCTTAGTAATAGCAACTTGACTTGCAACTGATGAACCTTGATTTAATGTTGATTGTCCTGCTGAAGCAATAGCATTTTCTTTTGCTTCCTTACGTATTGCAAGGATTGTAAAAATTACAGCAAGAGCAATAAGCATAGTTGTTCTAGTTAGCTTTACTGTAATTGCTAAGTTAAGGTCAAGTCCATGTAATGCATTATAAGTAGCTTCAGAAGCAGCAACACTAGAAGTATCGTTTATTGCAGTACCAGCTAAGAATCCAAATTGATTAGCTGTTAAATTCATAGCGCCAGCTAGGTAAGGATAAACTAATGCTGCGAAAATATCAAATAAAAATATTGCTGTCATAGCATAAGCAATTTCACTTTCCTTTGCTTTAATTATTGATGAAAGAGTTGCAATAGCAGTTCCACCACAAATAGATGTACCACCACCAACTAAAGTACAAGTATTATCAGAAAGATTTAATTTCTTTCCTACGAAAAATGCAACAGTAAAAGCAAGACATATATTAAAAATAATTAATGGAAGTGCTTTTGCACCATAACCAAGAATTTGTGTGAAATTTAAAGTAGCACCAGCAAGGATAATACCAATATTTAAGCATTTTTTTCCTGCAAATGTAGTTCCTTTTTTAAAATCCTTATCTACTGATGGAAGTATATTAACTATCAACATACCTATAAATAGCCCTATCATAGGTGCTCCTATAACATTTTGTAGCCCTCCTAAGTAAGTAGCGATAATTGCAATGACAGTACATACCCCAATGGCAAAATAAGATTTTTTGTTCATAAGACCATCTCCCTTTAATACCAATTAATTTGTTAAAAAATAAACGAAAAATATTATAAATAAAGTGGGGTTACCCACCTTATAGTAGCCTTAAAGGAATCCTAAATTGTGGGAATTAGGACTCTTTTAAGGCAGTTTTTATGCTTATACTAGATGATTTTAGTTATTAAATATTATATTAGCAAGTAGCTCCACCAACTAAGTGAAGTTGCGCATCAAGGATTTCTTGCTTACGATCCCAAATAGCATCAGAAAGTAATTCTTCTTGAATTCTTTCAAATCCGATACGTTCAATTGTTTGAGATAAACGTTCACCAGTTTGTCCTTGTTCTCTGTAAAGTAATATTAATTTTTCTACTACATCTAAAGCTTCTTCTTTAGTTGTAAATACTTTATCTAGTGAAATTCCGTGAGCGACTTTTTTACCCCATCTACCACCAATGTAGATTTTGTATCCAGTAGTACCGTCTTCGATACAATCAAAGTGACATTTTCCAATACAACGTCCGCAGTTATTACATTCATCTCTATTGATTTCTAAGATACCATCTTCAAGAGTAGCAGCTTTTATTGGACAGACATCTGCAACAGCACATTTTTTACATCCATTACAAGAATCTTCATCATAGTTTGGAATTCTTTGACCAATTATACCAACATCATTTAAGTCTGGTTTTACACAGTTGTTTGGACATCCTCCAACAGCTATTTTAAATTTATGAGGTAATTTTACATTTGCATATCCATTGTAGAATCTTTCATGAATTTCTTCAGAAAGAGCGAATGTATCGATTAAACCATATTGACAAGTTGTCCCTTTACAACTTACAACAGGTCTAACCTTAGAACCAGTACCTCCAGTTACTAAACCTTCTTTTGCGATGTATTCTTGGAATTTTTCTATATTATCATAGTGGATTCCTTGACATTCAATTGTAAGACGAGTTGTAAGTGTTACAACTCCATTACCATATAAATCTGTTGCTTCTGATAAACATTTATTTTGAGCAGCGGTTATTTTACCATTTACAGTTATAATTCTGCCTGAGAAACAATCAGTTCCTTTGTTTCTTAAGAAGCCCATCGCCTTTACTCTTTTTTCATCTTCTGCCGTTACCTTAAGTTGAGTCATAGTCATTTCTGCCATAATTATTTCCTCCCAAAGTTATATATAATTTTTTTTATTACAATTCTATTTCTGAGAAAGTAGAACCACCTTCAAGTACAAGAGTATTTGTGTAGCCATAATGTTTTAAACGATTTTGCAGTAGGTAAGCACGTTTACCTTTAGTACAAACTAGTAGCAATTTATCATCTAAGCCATATCCATCTACAGGGCCTGTCACCTTTGTAAGATCCATGTAAGGAGCACCAGTAATAGAAGGTGCTATTGAAGCATCAATTACTTTGTATTCTTCTGGTTTATTATTTTTGTATTCCAATGGAGTTATTGTTGTAAATGCTCCACTGATTTTATTAAGTAATACGTTTACTGTATGAGAGAATGGATGTATTGCTGTAGAGAATGGTGGTGCATAAGCTAAGTCCATATTCTCAATATCTTCTAAAGAAGCATTCATAGTAATAGCTGTTACTGCTATATCAACCATTTTATCAACAGCACCTTTACCAAGGACTTGAAGACCTAATAGCTTTTTAGTTTCTTTATCAGCAATCATTTTTACGATAAATGATGATGCACCTGGATAGTAGTGAGCCTTGTCATCAACTACAGTCACAACAGAAGCTACATCAAATCCGGCATCTTGAGCTTGTTTTTCAGTTAAACCTGTACGTCCAACATTTAATTCTGGTAATTTACAAACGCCAGTACCTAAAACACCGTTATATTTTAATTCTTTTCCTACGATATTTTGTGCGGCTATACGTCCTTCAATATTTGCAGAAGATCCCATTGGAGACCAAGCAGGAACATTTGTAATTGAATTTGTAACACATGCACAGTCACCTATTGCATAGATGTCAGAATCGTTTGTTTGTAAGTATTCATTAACTTTAATTGTTTTATTAGGCATAAGTTCAACTGATGTACCTTCTAAGAAAGAAGTATTTGCACGTATACCCATTGCAAGAATTACTGCATCACATTTCATTGCACGCTTTTGAGTTTTAACCTTTTCAACTCTATCTGTTCCAAGAATACCTTCAAGACGAGTATTAGTGAAAGTCATAATACCGTGGTCAGCAAGATGATTCTCTACATATTCACAGAATTCAGGGTCGAAACCTGGAAGTACATGATCTGCCATATCAAGAACAGATACTTTAACTCCTTGTAATGCTAAGTTTTCAGCAACTTCAAGTCCAATGAAACCGCCTCCAACAACAATAGCACGCTTTATTTCTCCTGCTTCTACAGAACCTCTTAATGAAATTGCATCCTCTGGTGTTCTCATAAAGTAAACACCTTTTAAATCTACTCCATCAAGTCTTGGTTTAATTGGATTTGCCCCAGAAGCAATGACTAGCTTGTCATATGTAAAAGTTGAAGATTCATTTGTATCTAAGCTTAAAGCAGATACAGTTTTTTCTTCCTGATTTACATTGGTTACTTCCATTTTTGTTAATACCTTAACACCAGTAAGTGCAGAGAAACTTTCAGGTGTATTTACAATAAGACCTGAACGTTCATGAATTAAGTCACCAACATAGTAAGGTAAACCACATCCAGCATATGAGATATCAGAGCTCTTTGTTAATATGGTAATTTCTAAATCTCTATTTTCTCTTTTTAATTTAGCAGCTACTTTTGTACCAGCAGCTACACCGCCAACAATAAGTATTTTCACCAAATCACTTCCTTGTCATTTATTTAACATACTGTCACTCTAAATATAACATTTGTGTTAATATTAGGAAAGTGATATTATCTTATTAAGGTCATAGGCTTTACCTATGAACTTTTTGTTGATATATGTCGAGAGAGAAAAAGGATATGGTATAGATAATAAAAGGGGTGTAATTACGTGACAATTAAGCATTTACGTGTATTTAATGAGGTAGCAGAAAGTGGGAAAATGAGCATTGCAGCAGCAAAGTTTTATTTATCACAACCAACGGTAAGCCAGATAATAAAAGAGTTAGAGGAGCATTATGGATTTTTATTATTTGAACGTTTATCTAAAAGATTGTTTATTACTGAGGAAGGAAAGAAGCTATTATATTATTCAAAGCAAGTTGTAAAGCAGTTTGATGAATTAGAAAGTAAGATGCTGGAATCCTCTAAGGTACAAGCATTCAGAATTGGGTCAACAATTACAATAGGTAGTTGCTTAATTAATGATGTTATTAAAGAGTTTGAACGTATTGATGATACTGTTGAGGTATACTCTTATGTTAATAATACACAAGCAATAGAAGGGGAATTATTAAAAGCTAATATAGATATAGCCTTAGTTGAAGGTATTGTGAAAAGTCCAGATTTAGTAAGTATTCCAGTAGTAGATGACTATTTAGTACTTGTCTGTAATAAAGAACATCCATTAGCTGAAAGCCGTCATTTTACAGTGTCAGAGTTAAATAATCAAAGGTTTGCTATGAGAGAAAAAGGTAGTGGAACAAGAGAACAGTTTGAAAATTACGTAAATAAACAAGGTATTACAATAAAAGAAAGTGTAGTGGCTAATTGTCCTACAGCTATGATAAATGCTGTAATAGATCAAAATTGCTTAGCTGTTTTATCAGTTAGATTAGTAGAAGAAGAAATTAAAAATGGAAGTATAGTAGTATTGGAAAACGAAGAATGTACATGGAATAGGTGCTTTTCTATTGTATATCATAAAAATAAGTTCTTATCCCATAGTATTGTAAACTTTATTCAAGTAGCTTCTAGCTTTAAACATCCAGAAATTATGGATTTATTAAGCTTTTATGTAAAGGATTAAGCATAGGTTTTTCTGATGATATACTTAGGTAAAACTTAATTTAATTGAATATGTAATTATGATATGTTAAATATATAACATTTGCTGTTAAATATATAACAGTTTAGTGTGTGGAAATCTATATTGTTATTTATAAAGGATGAGCATATGGATATTTATATGACAGGAATTAATTATAGTAATGCTGAGCTTGAATATAGAGAGATGTTTTCATTAACATTAGAGGATCAATCTAAGATAGCAAAAAAATTAATAAATTCAGGAATGGCTAAAGGGTGTATTTTTTTATCCACCTGTAACCGTACAGAGCTTTGGGTTAGTGGAAATACTCCATTAGCAATAGACTTTTTTATAAATGAAGTATTAGAGAGATATGAAGTTAACCTTCTTATAAAAAAAGATATAGAGAAACGTTTTGTTTTAAGGCAGGGAGAAGAAGCTGTAGATTATCTCTTAGAACTTGCATGTGGAATACATTCTCAAATCTTTGGAGAAGATCAAATTTTAACTCAATTAAAAGTAGCTACAGATAATGCTAGGGAAAATGGATATGTTGATAGCATATTAGAGACTTTATTTAGAACTGCAGTAACAGGAGCAAAGAAGGTAAAAACAGAGATTGTATTAACAAATAAAAATCGTTCGTTACCGGAGACGATAATTTCTCAATTAGAAGAAAGATATAGTTCATTAAAAGATAAGTCATGTCTTGTAATTGGAAATGGGGAAATGGGACGTCTTATGGCTAGTCATTTAGTTAAAGCAGGAGCAAAGGTTGAAATGACTTTAAGGCAATATAAAAAGAAACAAGCTATTATACCTCATGGTTCAGGGGTAGTACTATATGAAGAAAGGTATAATGGAATAGAAGAAAAGGAATTTATTTTTAGTGCTACAAGAAGCCCTCATTATACTATGAAATTTGAGGAGCTTAAAACTTTACTAAATAGAGATAAAAATTATCACTTCATAGATATGGCTTTGCCTAGAGATATTGACCCAAGAATTAAGGAGCTTAATAATGTAACACTTTTACATATAGATGACTTTGGGGTAAGAGCAGAGTGTGCAGATGAAGATTTAGAATCTGCAAGAGAGATTTTATTAGAATATAAACAAGATTTTATTAATTGGTATCATATTAGAACTTTAGCACCTAAGGTAAATGAAATAAGTGAAGTAGTTGGAGAGTTAACAGATTGTAAGCTTACTAAAGTATATAAGAATATAAATATATCTGAAGATGATAAAGGTTTTTTGCAATCGAGTGTACAAGCTGCTGCAAAAAAGGCTGTATCAAAGATTATATTTGGGTTACGTGAAAATATGGAAATAGAGCAATATAATCAGTTACTTCAAGCGTTAGAGTTAACAGCTAAGAATAGCAGGTAATAGGTTAAAGAATCAAAAGAGTAGATTGGGTATAGGAGTAGATTTATGAGAAAAAAGAAGATTATCATAGGGAGCAGGGATTCAAAGTTAGCTGTGATGCAAACAGAATTAGTTATGGAACAAATTCGTAAATGTAATCCAGATCTAGAGCTAGAGTTAATTACATTAAAAACTACAGGAGATTTAATTTTAGATAAAACCTTAGATAAAATCGGTGGAAAAGGTTTATTTGTAAAAGAGTTAGATCAAGCATTATTAGATGGAAGAATTGATCTTGCAATTCATAGCTTAAAGGATATGCCAATGGATATTAGTGATGATTTACCTATTGTTGCACTTCCAAAGCGTGGAGATGTGCGAGATGCATTGATTTTGCCAAAAGGTAAAACCTTGGAGAATATTGATAAAGAGATACTTTTATCTAATATTGGATCATCTAGTAATCGTCGTAAGTTGCAAATTGAAAAATTATATACAGGAGTCCAAACAACACCTGTTAGAGGAAATATTATAACTCGTCTTGCAAAGCTTGATAGAGGAGAGTATTCTGCGCTTATTCTTGCAGCAGCAGGGCTACATAGAGTTGGTTTAGAAAATAGGATTAGTAAGTATTTTTCAGTTGAAGAGATGATTCCAGCGGCAGGACAAGGAATATTATCAGTTCAATCTAGAAAGGATTTAGATGTTAGCTTTTTAGAAGCTATAAATGATCCACTTTCAACTTATTGTGCTACAGCAGAGCGTAGTTTTGTACGAGTATTAAATGGTGGATGTTCATCTCCAATAGCTGCTCACGCAAGGGTTTCTGGAAATGAAATAAAATTAGTTGGGCTTCATTATAATGAATCAACTAAAGAACACATAATTGATAGTATAGTAGGCGATGTATTAAAAGCAGAAGCTTTAGGAGAAACATTGGCAAATAAGTTGAGAGGAGTAATAGGATGAAGCAAGGAAAAGTATGGCTTGTAGGGGCTGGTCCTTCTGATGAAGGTTTATTTACTCTAAAAGGAAAATATGTATTAGAAAAAGCTGATGTTGTTGTTTATGATCAACTTGTTGGTGATGGGATTATGAATATGATTCCATCATATGCTACTTGTATAGATGTTGGAAAGCATGCTGGAAATCATAAAGTTGTACAAGAGAAAATAAATCAAATTTTATTAGATGAAGCCTTAAAAGGTAAGAGAGTTGTTAGGTTAAAGGGTGGGGACCCATTTTTATTTGGACGTGGTGGTGAAGAATTAGAATTACTTTGTGAACATAACATTCCTTTTGAGATTGTACCAGGAATAACATCAGCTATTTCTGTGCCAGCATATGCAGGAATACCAGTTACCCATAGAGATTTTACTTCATCTCTACACATCATAACAGGACACAAAAAGAAAGGCTGTAATGATCCTATTGATTATAAAAGCTTAGTAGCATTAGGAGATGTGACCTTAGTATTTCTTATGAGTGTAGGTGCTTTGCCTGAAATTTCAAAGGGATTAATAGAAGCGGGAATGGATAAAAATATGCCTGCAGCTATATTAGAAAAAGGAACTAGATATAATCAGCGTAAGGTCGTTGCAACTATTGAAACATTACCAGAAGAAGCTAGAAAAAACAATATAGGAACTCCGGGAATAATTATAGTTGGCAAGGTGTGTTCATTATCAGAACAGTTCTCATGGGCTGAGAAGAGACCTTTAGGAGGTAGCCGTATAATAATTACTAGACCTAGACGTAAATCATCTAAATTAAAGGAAATGTTATATGATTTAGGAGCAGAGGTAGTAGAACTTCCAAGTATTAAAACTGTAGCTATTAATAACAATGATATTCTAGATGAAGCAATTAATAATATAAAAAAATATAATTGGATTGCATTTACTTCAGAAGCATCGGTGGAAATATTCTTTGATAGCTTATTGAAGAAAAGAGTTGATATTAGAAATCTAGTAGATATTAAATTTGCAGTAGTTGGACCTGCAACTAAAAAAGCAGTAGAAAAACGAGGATTATTCACTGATTATATTCCAGAAGAATATTATGGGGAAAGTATGGCTAAGGGTTTAGCAAAGCATATTTCTATAGATGATAAAATTATGGTTTGCGTACCAAGAGAAGTAGATAGTGAATTATGCAATAATCTAAAAGAATACAAAAACCAAATGGATATAGTTCCTTTATATGATATTGAATATGAAAAAAATAATGAATTGAATATTAATGATAGTGATTATGTTGTGTTTACAAGTGCATCTTCAGTAAGAGGCTTTGTAAATACCATGGAATACTTAGATTATAGTTCTGTAAATGCAATTTGCATTGGAAATATGACAGCAAAGGAAGCAAGTAATTATGGAATGAAAATATCAATTTCAAAAGAGGCTACCGTTGAAAGCTTAGTAGAGTGCGTCATTGAAGAAAGTAAGAGAGGGATTAATTGATGGATTTAATAGATAGACCTAGAAGACTAAGAAGTAATCCTTTTGTACGCTCTATGGTTAGAGAAACAAGAATGGATGCAAAGTCGTTAGTATATCCTATATTTATAAAAGAGGGAGTAGGAATTAAAGAAGAGATTTCCTCAATGGAAAATCAATTTAGATATAGTGTAGATATGTTACCAAGAGCTCTAGAAGAGATTGCAAAAAGTGGAGTTCAGAATGTTATGTTATTTGGGATTCCAGATAAAAAAGATCCAAGTGGGTGTGGAGCTTGGATTGAAGATGGAATTGTACAAAAGGCATTGCAGGTTGCAAAGAGAGAATTTCCAGAACTTTATTACATAACTGATGTTTGTCTTTGTGAATATACTTCGCATGGACATTGCGGTATGTTAAAAGGGAATGATGTAGACAATGATAGTACACTTCCTTTATTAGCTAAAACAGCATTATCACATGTACAGGCTGGAGCAGATATGGTAGCACCATCTGATATGATGGATGGTAGAATTGCTGCAATAAGAAGAGAATTCGATAAAAATGGTTATGAAAATAGTCCTATTATGTCTTATGCAGTTAAGTATTCATCTTCCTTTTATGGACCATTTAGAGAAGCAGCAGGTTCAGCACCATCCTTTGGTGATAGGAAAACTTATCAAATGGATTATCACAATAGAAAGGAAGCTATGAAGGAAGCTCTTCTAGATATTAATGAAGGTGCAGATATTATTATGGTTAAGCCTGCATTATCATATTTAGATATAATTCGTGATGTTGCTAATGAAGTTAATGTACCTGTAGCAGCTTATAGTGTTAGTGGAGAATATGCTATGATAAAGGCAGCAGCAAAAATGGGATTTGTTGATGAAGAGAATATTATATGTGAAACTGCAACAAGCATATATCGTTCAGGAGCAAATATATTATTAACCTATTATGCAAAGGAACTTGCTCAATTTATGAAAAATGGAAGAATAGGATAAAATAAATTTATATATTATGTTAAGAATTAAGCACCAAATAGGTGCTTTTTTTGATATTAAGAATATTATTATATTACATCATTTACTTTCAAATGCACTGCCTATATAATTATGATGTTAATTATTAAAGTATACGTAATATATTTTAAAATTAAGCAAATCATAACTATATATGAAAAAGCAAGGGGGAATAAGCATGAAATCCTTAAAGATTGCTTGTACTAATAAAACAGAATATTATTTCTATACAGACAGACAGATTATTTTAGCAGAAAATACTGATTACACTGATGTAGCAGTTGCTGTAGTTAATGAATGTGATATAGAAGTTATTAATAGCATATATGATACGAAATTTGGAATAGATATATTTGTAATAGCTGAGAGTGATGATATTGATCCAGCTATAATAAATAAGGTTTCTAAGATAGTAAAAGCTGACGAAATAAATACAGAAGAATTCAGTAAGGAAATAAATGAAGCTGCCGATAAATATGAAGAACAAATGCTACCACCATTTTTTGATGTTTTAAGCAAATATTCTCAAAGAGGAAATTTAGCCTTTGCTTGCCCAGGGCATCAAGGCGGAAAATACTTCTTAAAACACCCAGCAGGAAGAGCTATGTATGAATTCTTTGGAGAAAATATATTTAAATCAGATATATGTAATGCAGATGTTGATTTAGGAGATTTACTAATTCATGAAGGTCCTGCTATGTCAGCTCAAACTTATGCAGCTAAGGTATATAATGCAGATAAAACATACTTTGTAATGAATGGAACAAGCACGTCAAATGCTGTAGTTATTAATGCAACAGTTGCCCCTGGTGATTTAGTTTTATTTGATAGAAATAACCATAAATCAATATACAATTCAGCTTTAGTAACTGCGGGAGGTAAGCCTGTATATCTAGAAACTTCTCGTAATCCTTTTGGATTTATAGGAGGAATAGATGCTCATTGCTTTAATGAGGAATATTTAAGAGATGAAGCAGCTAAAGTAGATTCAGAAAAAGCTAAGAGTAAGAGACCATTTAGACTAGCTGTAATTCAGCTTGGAACTTATGATGGTACTATATATAACGCTAAACAAGTAGTTGATAAAATAGGACATCTTTGCGATTATATACTTTTTGACTCAGCGTGGGTTGGATATGAACAGTTTATCCCTATGATGAGAGATTGTTCACCATTGTTATTAGATTTAAAACCAGAAGATCCAGGTATATTTGTTACACAATCTATTCACAAGCAACAAGCAGGATTTTCTCAGACTTCACAAATCCATAAAAAAGATAGTCATCTTAGAGGACAAAAGCGTTATATAGATCATAAACGTTTCAACAATGCTTATATGTTATACGCTTCAACAAGTCCTTTCTATCCATTATTTGCAGCATTAGATGTTAATGCTAGAATGCAAGATGGAGAAGCTGGAAGAAAGCTTTGGGCAGAATGTATAGAAATTGGTGTTGATGCTAGAAAAGATGTTTTAGAAAGATGTGAATTATTAAAGCCATTTATTCCACCAGTAGTTAACGGGAAGCCATGGCAGGATTATGATACAAAAGAAATATCAACGAATATCGAATTCTTTAAATTCCATCCAGGAGAAAAGTGGCATTCATTTGAAGGCTATGGAGAAAATCAATATTTTGTAGATCCTAATAAGTTTATGCTTACAACACCAGGAATAAATGTAGAAACTGGTGAATACGAAGAGTTTGGAATCCCAGCAACAATACTTGCAAATTATTTAAGAGACAATAGAGTTATACCAGAAAAATGCGATTTAAACTCAATTCTTTTCTTATTAACTCCAGCAGAAACTTCTGCAAAGATGAAAGGTCTTGTAAATCATCTTGTAAGATTTGAAACATTTATAAAAGAAGATGCTCCATTAAGTGAAGTTTTACCTGTACTTTACGCTAAATATGAAGAGCGTTATAAGGGATATACTATAAGAAGATTATGTCAAGAAATGCATGATTTCTATAAAAAGAATGATGCTAAGACTTATCAAAAGCTATTATTTAGAAGAGATTCACTTCCAGAGTATGTGATGGACCCAAGAGAAGCTAATATTGAGCTTAAGAGAAATAATGCTAAGCTTGTACCATTAACTGATATAGTTGGAGAGATTGCATTGGAAGGAGCTCTTCCATATCCACCAGGAGTATTTTGTGTAGTTCCAGGTGAAAGATGGAATACAGTAGCTCAAAGATATTTCTTAATTTTAGAAGAGGGAATTAATAGCTTCCCAGGATTTGCCCCTGAAATTCAAGGTGTTTATCTTGAAAAAGAGGAAGGTAAAGTTAGAGCTTATGGATATGTTTTAGATAAAGAATAACTATATAATTATTTTCAGAACTAAGTATTAAAAGTCATAGAGAAATCTATGACTTTTAATATATAAGAAAAACTAGCCTTAGTGAAGTAGCAAAGTAACTAAGGCTAGTTTTTTAGTATATGTATATTAATTTAATGATATTAAGCCGCTTTTGGGTTTCTGATTTCATCAGCAGTAAGGATCTTTTTATTTCTAAAGATTAAGTATCCTAGATATCCGCTTATTACACTTACTATTATACATCCAGCAGCTGCTATTAGAACTTTTACAGCTGGGTTATAAGCAAACATAACTGCAAATCCTGCAATTGGAGTAGCTGTACCTGGAGTCATATTAACTAATCCCATAAGAGATACTATTATTCCACTTAATGCACCACCTATAAAGTTTGTTACGTAAACTGGAATAGGATTGGCACTGATTATATCTGCTTGAGTAAGAGGCTCAATAGCAACAGCAATTGTATCTTTTCTAGAACCAAATTTCATTTTGTCAAAGAATACATAGTTCATAAATGAAGATCCAAATACTGCTAAGGCACCTATAGCCATTGGTACACCAGTTAATCCTAGCATAGCAGTAAGAGCCATTGAGCTAAGTGGAGCTGTAGCAACTACAGTTAATATTCCACCAAGAATAATTCCCATGATTATAGGACTTGAATTAGCGGATGAAAGTAAAACATCACCTATTCTTAATAATGTACTGTCAACTATTGGACTCATACCAGTTGCAATTAAACGAGAAAGTGGAGCTGCAATAATTATGATAGCAATAAGATCTAAACCAGCAGGTATTTTCTTTTCTAAGTATTTAACAATATAAGATACAAGGTATCCAGCTATAAATCCAGGTAAAATACCGAAGCCTGAACATGCAAGCCCAGTTAATACTGC
Source organism: Clostridium hominis (assembly GCF_014287825.1). Classification (NCBI taxonomy): domain Bacteria; kingdom Bacillati; phylum Bacillota; class Clostridia; order Eubacteriales; family Clostridiaceae; genus Clostridium; species Clostridium hominis. The sequence goes on along the minus strand of NZ_JACOOO010000016.1, from coordinate 411,316 downwards.
ATAAACTGGAGAAACTCCAAGAGCTAATGGTACAAGTATTGCTGCCGCAACACCACCAAGACTACCGTTGGCATTACCTACACCTTGCAAAAATTCAATTTTTAATACTTCACCAAAGAATGCGAAGTGGAAGGCTTCAACTAAGAAGCTAGCACAAGCTGCATTTGCGAGTGCTCCCATAGCCTTCATTCCGTTTGGTGCTTTATAGCTAAACAAAGTAAATAGTCCAAGAACTACAAGTAAAAGAACAGTTCCAAATATGATATCCATTTTTTCATCCCCTATTAATCATTTGTATTTTTTAAGTTTATAATTAGTTAAAATTTTATTATCAAGTAGTTAATTATATATTTATTATTCAGAAGCTTTGCCAAATACCTTTTCTTTAAGAGCTAAACCAGTTTCAGTAACAGCAACGCCACCTAAAGCTGTTTCCCTTAATTCTGCAGGTAAGCTTGTACCTACTTTGTACATTGCTGAAAGTGCATCATCAAAAGGAATCTTTGAATCGACACCTGCCATTACCATATCTGCTGTACAAAGAGCATTTATTGCACCAGATACATTTCTTTTTGCACAAGGTATTTCAACAAGTCCAGCAACGGGATCACATACAAGACCTAATACATTTTTGAAAATAATAGCAGCAGCATCTAAGCTCATTTTTGGAGTACCACCCATAAGTTCAACTACTGCGCCAGCTGCCATTGCAGCTGCAGAACCACATTCTGCTTGGCAACCACCTTCTGCACCAGAGAAAGTTGCATTCATTCCTATTATCATTCCTATAGCTGAAGCTGCAAATAAACCTGTGATAAGTTCATCATCAGTTTTATTTAATAATTCGCCAGTAGTTAAGATTACTGCAGGTAGAATACCACATGAGCCAGCTGTTGGACATGCTACTATTTTACCCATAGAACCATTTACTTCTGATGAGGACATAGCCATTGCCATTGCAGTAACAATACCAGCACCCATTAACGATTTACCAGATTTACTATATTGCTGTAGTCTATAAGCATCTCCACCAATAAGTCCACTAAGAGAATATACCTTTTTCTCTCTACCTAAAGTAGCGCCCTCTCTCATTGCATCAAGAGTATATTTCATTTGAGCAAATAAATCTTCTCTGGAAACTTCTTTAGCTTCCATCTCTTTACGAATAGCGTATTCGCTTAGAGAAATTTGCTCTTCCTCACATATCTTAATAAGTTCTTCACCAGAGCTTGCAATTTTCATAGTTAAAATCCTCCTAAAGAATTAATTAAAATAACTCGGTTTACACCATCTATTGCTTTTATACTATCTATGATTTCTTCGGAAATACTATCATCTATTTCAAAGGTCATCGTGGCATCTTTTCCTTTTTGACTTCTTACAAGTGTCATGAAAGCTATATTAATTTTATTTTCATAGAAAAGAGTAGAAATCTTTGAGACAGTACCTGGAATATCATCATGACAAGTAATAATTGTAGGATATTCACCTGTGATTTTTACTTTATTTCCGTTAATCTCATAAATTTCAACTAGTCCACCACCAATAGAAGAACCTAGTATTTCCCACTGAATATCATTTGAGTCTGTAATAAGAAATTTTACTGTATTAGGATGAACTTGTCCTAAATCAGCAGGGAGAAATCTAAGTGCTATACCTTCGGATTCAGCTATTGCAATTGAATCTTTAAGTCGCACATCATCTGGAAGCATTCCTAATATTCCAGCTACAAGGGCCCTGTCTGTTCCGTGTCCCTTATAAGTTTCTCTAAAAGAACCATGAAGTAAGAATGTTACATCCTTAATAGGTTGATTAACAATAGTTCTAGCTATTTTACCAAGTCTCGCTGCACCAGCTGTGTGTGATGAGGATGGACCAATCATAACTGGTCCTAAAACGTCAAATATTCCAATGTTAGCCATGATAATAATCCTTTCTATATATCATATAATTGTTTATGAATTTTTTGTGAATTTAGTGGTTACGGTTACAATATACATCATTCGACAAAGTTTGTAAATAAATTTTATTAAAATAACATAAATTACCATTATTTTAACCTATAATCAAGGGGATACTAAATAATTACTCATATTAGTTAACAAAATAGAAATAATTCAACTTAATATGCTTTATATATGAATGATAATTTGTACGAGGGAGTATTAAATTGTACAAAGAGATTATTAAATATTTAACGAGGTAATTGTAAAAATATGTTATAATAAAAATAATAATAATGAAGGGAGAGAATTTAAATGAGAGATTATTTTGAAGGTAGATTTGAAGGGAAAAACATGTTAGTTACAGGAGGAACATCTGGTATAGGTAAGTCTGTATGTATTAGAGCAGCAAAGGAAGGAGCTTTTGTAATAGTAGTAGGACGTAATGAAGAAAGAGGCCAATCAGTAGTTAATGAGATAGTTGAAAATGGGGGTAATGCAAGATTTATTAAAGTTGATGTTAGTAGAGAAGATGAAGTTATTAATTTATTTAATGTAATAAACAATGAAATTGGAGATATTCATGTTGCTATAAACAATGCAGGTATTGTAGGACATGGAGAAAGAATTGATGAATTATCTACAGAGGAATGGCTAAGAGTTATAAATACAAATTTAAATTCAGCATTTTATTGTTGTAGAGAGGAAGCTAAAAATATGTTAAAACATAAACAAGGTGGATCTATAGTAAATATATCATCTATTGCTGGAAGTACAGGTTTCTATAGATCAAGTGCTTATGTTTCATCTAAGCACGCTCTTAATGGATTAACAAAAGCTGTAGCTAATGACTTGGCTGCATTTAATATACGTTGCAATTCAGTTTCACCAGCAGGAACAGCAACACCATTAAATGATAGAAGTGCAGAAGAAATAAAGGGTAAAATTGGAGCTGCTATGGCACAAGGTAAATCCATAGAAGAAGCAAAATCAGAAACTATGATAGGTGGAAAAACTGAAACACTACAAAAACGTTCAGCAACTGCAGAAGAACAAGCGGCAACTATACTTTATGTAGCAAGTGAAGAAGCAGCACATATAACAGGCTCAATTATTATGAGTGATGGTGGATACACAGCTTATTAAAGTTTATAAAAAGGGAAATAATATTGTAATATCTTTGACACCAAACTGTCACAAAATAGGTATATTATAAGGACATAAAGTAGTTAAAGCATTATTATTTACCCCTAAATAATTTTACTTGAAAGCTAAAAGACTAGCACACAGTCCCCCAACTAAAGTGCTAGTCTTTTTTATTTATTTTAAAACTTCAATTCCATGAAGTATGAATGATTCAGTTAATATAGCCATTTCGTGGGGGGATTCAATTAATCCATTCTTTAACCATGCTTCAAAAATTCCAAGACACCCAGAAAGTATAAAATTATAGAAATAATCAAATGTATCTGCTTTTTTTGCGTTAAATAGTATACTCCAAGCATCGAAGCATTTATTGCGAATTATGATTTTTAGTTTATTTACGAAAGCGATATCTCCATTAGGACTTAATAATACAGTACACATTAAAGCATTATTTTTTAAAAAGACAAGGATATCTTCTAGAAGATCTAATAAAACATTATCGCAATCACTTGGATCATGAGAATGAAAAATATTGTTAAATTCTTCATATAATTCTTCCTCAATTTTTTCTAAAAGATCAAATATATCTTTATAGTGTAAGTAGAAAGTTCCTCTATTTAAATCAACTTTTTCTGTAAGCTCTCTAACGGAAATATCATTTATGTTCTTTTCTAACATCAGCTCTATAAGACCATTTTTTAAAGCGGTTTTAGTTTTTCTAATACGTCTGTCAGTAGATTTCTGTTCCATAGTATCCTCCTAAGGTTTCATTAATAATCAGACCTAAAACTAGACATATTTTTAAAAGTTGTCTAGTAATATTCTGGTGGTTGAAAGATAGTCTAGTTTTTAACATTTTCAAAAATATTGATTATTGATATGGGAATTTTAGTCTATTATAATCTAAATGAATTAATTAATCAACACAGTGTCTAATAATGAAAAGTTGTTAAAAGGGGATGAAATAAGATAATGAAGGAAAAATTTTTTAGAGGAGTTGTAAAGCATAAGAGATTAGTTCTAATAGTATTTTTTATAGTAGCAATATTTTCAGTCTTATGTAAACAATTTGTTTCTGTTAATTATGATATTAATGATTACCTACCAGATGACACGGCATCAACAGTATCTATAAATGTAATGGAAAGTGAGTTTAAAGGTGGAATACCTAATGGAAGGATAATGGTATCTAATGTTACTATACCTGAAGCTATTGATATTAAAGAGAAGCTTGAATCTATTGACGGTGTTGATGAAGTTACGTGGCTAGATGATGCAGCTAATATAAAAGAGCCATTGGAAACTATAGATAACGATATAATTAGAGATTACTATATTGATGGAAATGCCTTATTTACAGTAACTATAGATGAAAGTAAAAGAATAGAAGCTGTAAATGAGATAAGAGATTTGATTGGTGATGATAATGCATTTTCAGGAACAGTAGTAGATACAGTTGTTGCAACAGAATCTACTACAAAGGAAATTGCTAGAATAGTGATGATAGCAGTGCCGTTTACTTTATTAGTTCTATTAGTTACTACAACATCATGGTTTGAACCTATAATATTACTATTATCAATAGGTGTAGCGATTATGATAAACTCTGGTACAAACTTGATTTTTGGAGAAATATCTTTTGTAACTAATGCAGCAGGAAACATATTGCAGTTAGCGGTATCACTAGATTATTCTGTATTTTTATTACACAGATATAAAGAGGTAAGAAATGAAGGAGTAGATAATAAAGAAGCTATGGTACAAGCACTGTGCAAATCTACTGGTTCGATTTTATCTAGTGGATTAACCACCGTAATTGGCTTTTTAGCTCTTACAGTAATGCAATTTAAATTAGGTCCAGACATTGGGCTTGCTTTAGCTAAGGGAATAGCTTTAAGCTTAATAACAGTGTTTATTTTTACTCCAGGATTAATTTTGTATTGTAGTAAGATAATTGATAAAGGTGAGCATAGAAGCTTTATGCCTAGTTTCGATGGATTCTCTAAAGTGGTAAGAAAGATTATGATTCCATTTACTATTTTATTTGCAGTTATAATTATACCTTCTTATTTAGCATCTATAAATAACGATTATTATTATGGAGCTTCTAAGATATTTGGAGAAGATACTAAATTAGGACGAGATACAAAATTAATAGAAGATACTTTTGGCAAGTCAAATAATTTTGTATTAATGGTACCTAGAGGTGACTTTGATACAGAGGAAAAATTATCAGAAAGGCTTAAGGAGGTTGAAGAGGTAAGCTCTATAATATCTTATGTAGATAAAGCTGGTGCAGAAGTTCCTATGGAGTATTTAGATGAAGATACTTTATCTAAATTAATAAGTGATAATTATAGTAGGATGGTCATTACAGTTAAAAGTGATTATGAAGGAGAAGAAGCTTTTAAGTTAGTAGAGGAAATTAGAAGTATTGCAAAAGAATATTATGGAGATAAATATTATTTAGCAGGGAGTACTGTAAGTACCTATGATTTAATGGATACAGTAACAGCAGATATGGTTAGTGTTAATTTACTAGCAATTGGAGCAGTTTTTGTAGTATTAGCAGTTACAATGAAGTCTATATCTGTTCCAATAATTTTAGTTTTAGCTATTGAAACAGCAATTTGGTTTAACCTTTCAATACCTTACTATATGAATACACCATTATTTTATATTGCTTACTTAATTATAAGCTCAGTTCAATTGGGAGCTACAGTAGATTATGCAATCTTAATGACCGAAAGATATCTAGAGTTTAGAAAAGATTTTAATAAAAAAGAGTCTATAGTAAAGACAGTATCAGTATCAATGGTTTCAATACTTACTTCAGGTACAGTATTGACAGCTGTAGGACTTTTACTTGGATATATGACAAGTCATCAATTATTAGCCCAACTTGGAAGACTTCTTGGAAAAGGAACAATATGCTCATTAGTAATTGTAATATTTGTTATACCAGGTTTGTTATACATTTTTGATAGTTTAGTTGTTAAAAAGAATAAGATTAAAAAAGCAGAAAGAGTAGATGTAAAGGAAGGGTTGATATAAATGAATAATAAAGTAGTAAAAAGAACTGCAGCAGGTGTTATGACATCTCTATTTGTAATTTCAAGTATATTACCAACTGTTGTACAAGCAGCTTCATTAGCTAGTGAAAAAGAAGAAGTAGTATATGTAAATTTAAATTCTGATGGCGATTTACTTGGAACTTACGTAGTTAATATATTTAATGATAGTGATATAACTGATTATGGTGACTATGTAGAAGTAAGAAATATGAATACTAATGATGAAATTACTTATGATTCAGGAGTAATAAAAATAAAAAATTCTAAAGATAAGCTATATTATGAAGGTGTTATGGAAAATGCGGAAATACCGTGGAATATAGATATTACTTATAAGATGGATGGAAAAGAATATTCCCCAGAAGAAATTGCAGGAATGAGTGGAAAGCTTACGATAGAAATTAATATTACAGAAAATACTAAGGCAAAAGAAGGATTTTTTGAAAATTATGCATTACAATCTACAGTTAAGTTAGATACAAATATATGCAAAAATATTGTAAGTGAAGGAGCTACAGTAGCTAATGCTGGTGATTTAAAACAGCTTACTTACACAGTGATGCCAGGCAACGAAAAAGATATTAAAATATCAGCAGATGTAACTGATTTTGAAATGGATGGTATTGATATAAATGGAATCAAGTTGAATCTAGGTATTAGTAAGGATAGTGTTGATACTAGTGATCTTTCAGATAAGATAACAGAATTACAAGATGCAGTAAGCGAATTAGATAGTGGCGCTAAGGACCTAAACGACGGAGCAGAAACCCTTAATAGTGGAGCAGGAAAATTAAATGATGGAATAAATACAATTAATGAAGCTTTAAATACTTTAAATAGCAAATCATCATCATTAACAAATGGTTCTACAGAAGTAAAAACTGCCTTAGAAACTATAGGTTCAGCATTAAATGGAGTTACTATTTCTTCTGATGAAATTACAAAGTTAAGTGATGCTTCTTTACAAATAAAAAATGGAATAGCTATGCTTGTAGGAGGACTTCAATCTATAGATAGATCAATAGACACATACTATGGATCATTATCACAAAATGGATTAACAGATATAAATGATTTTATAAACAGCCATAATAATGCTATTGCTGCTTTAGGAATAACAGATACACAAAGAACTCTTTATAGTGCTTATGTAGGCGGAGGAATAGAAGGAGTACAAGCTAGTATTGGTCAGTTAGTGGCTGCAGGTGATGCAGAAGCTACAGCTCTATTTAATCAATATGCTTCAGGAGATACTAATGCAGTAGTTAATTATGTTACAACGGCAGGAAAGCTTATATCAGTTGAAGCACTTTTAAGTGCAGATGTTGCTTATATACAAGGAAGCCAAGCTTTAATAGCTGGGATAGATTCAGCTCTAGACAGTGAAAGTGGAGAGCTTATGACGGGAGCAACTGCATTACAACAAAACTATGAAGTATTTGATGCAAGCATACAAAACCTTATATCATCATTAGGAAATCTATTAGTAAATATGAATGATTTAAAGAGCGGAATAAATATGCTTACTGAAAATTACAGCATATTAGATTCTGGAATTAATGAATACACAAATGCTGTAAATAGTATAACTATAGGATATAGTCAAATATGCAGTGGAGCACTTGATTTAGTAAATGGAACATCAGAACTTTATGGTGGAACAAAAACTATGGCAGAAGGAACAGGAGAATTTTCTAAAGAAACAAGTGGATTACAAGATGAAGTAGATGTTCAAATTGATTCTATGCTAGAAAAGTTCACAGGTTCAGATTCAGAAGTTATATCATTTGTATCAGATAAAAATACCAATGTTGAGTCAGTGCAATTTGTAATAAAGACAACAGGAGTAGAAAAAACTAATGTTAAAGAAGTAGAAAGTAAAGTAGAAGAAAATCTTAATATGTGGCAAAAATTCTTAAGATTATTTAACTTATACTAATTAAAAATTAAAGAGAATTTATAAATTAGAAGTGCTAATAGATAAATATAATAAAATATCTATTAGCACCTTATTTATTATAAGTATGCAAGAACACTTATAGTTTTGGTATCTATTATGTCGCCAGATTTTACCATTGATTTTACTTCATCTAAAGAAAAAGATCTAACTTGAGTAAATTCATCTTCATCACAACACTTTGCACCTAAAGATAAATTTTCAGCTTTGTATAAATGTATAATTTCGTCGCAGAAACCTGGAGCTGTAGCTATAGATCCAAGATAAGTCATAGATTCAGCTTTATAACCAGTTTCTTCTTCTAATTCTCTATAAGCACATTTTAATGGTTCTTCATCTTTATCTAGTTTCCCAGCAGGAATTTCTAAGATAGTTTTTTCTAAGGGTTTTCTGAATTGCTCTACAAGTAATACTGTTTCATTATCTAAGAAGGGAATTATAGCACAAGCACCAGGATGTTTAATTATATCCCTATTAGATTTATTACCATCCGGTAACTCAACATAAACATTTAATATTTCCAGATAGTTTCCGGTGTATATATGTTTTTCATTAATTGTTTTTTCATAAAATTTCATAGTAACCTCCAAAAAATTCTTAATAAAAATATTATAACAAAACTGATGTATAATTATCTTGAAATTAAAATCAAAAAAGTATTGCAATAAAAACAAATATGTGTTATTATAGATAAATAGCAGTAATGCTAATTAAAGAAGTTTCATTTGGATTGATAGTTTCTCATAGATTAGAGATTATTATATCGATTTAGAATCTTTAAATTTAGGAGGAACAATTATGACAGATAAGACATTAACATGCAGAGATTGCGGAGCTGAATTCGTATTCACAGTTGGAGAGCAAGAATTCTACAAAGAAAAAGGATTCACTAACGAACCAACAAGATGTTTACCATGCAGAAGAGCAAAGAAAGAACAAAACAACAGAAGATAGTTTCTGTTTTGAAAGGTTGTAGTTTTTACTACAACCTTTTTTGCATTTTAAAATTTCATTTTTCTAAAAGCTAATGGAGTTTTTCCGTGAACTTTTTTAAACATCTTTACAAAATTTCCACTATAATTATAGCCAAGTGTTTTAGCTATTTCATCAACGGTTAACTCTGTTGTAGAAAGTAAATTTTCAGCCATTGTCATTCGTATTGAATTAGTATATTGGCTTATAGACATATGATATTTAGCTGAAAAGCCAGCCTTTAATTTCTGTTCATTTAAAAATACCATCTTACTTAAGCTTTTGATTGTAGGAGGATTACATGCCTCTTTTGTCAAAATATAATGTGCCTTTTGTATAGCATTAGCATCTGATGCTGTTAATGTAATATATCTATCTTTTCCTATCTTAATTTCGCCATAATTTAATTGATTAGTAAAAGCATTTTCAGGTGATGAGTTGATTTCATCATTAATTAATGATATAGATTCTAAAATCTTGCTTTCCAAGTATAATGGAGTTAAACGTTGAACGTCTCCTAAGCTTCTTAAGTTTTGAATAATAGAAGCTATTTCTAATGGTAGATAGTGATAAGTATAATTAGTAATAAATTCATTAAAACCTATAGTATTTGGAAAGTTAGGTTTTATTATTTCATCAAAGTATTTTTTATAAATTGTTATTTCAGCTCCGTGGAAATGTTGGCCTTTCTTCCAAGATTGTTTACCTTTAATTCCTTTTTCAACTACAAAAAATGAGGAAGGGCCAAAGGAAGAAATAGGACTATCATCAATTTCAAATTCTGTTTTTCCCAAATATACAGTTCCAAAGCGTATTAATTCTTCTTTATGATTAAAGGATAATGAAAAGTCAGAAGGAATTGTATAATCACCAATTCCAAAATCATAATAGCCATCTCTACTATATTTAATAAAGTATCCAAGCTCCGGATTGTTTTCATTCTTATATATAGTACAATTTTCATTATGATAAGGTGAAAAGGTCATTTTAGTTAAAACTGCATTTTGAAATTCTTTAGGTGTTTTAGAAATCATTGAGTATACCTCATTTTATAAATTTTATATTATTAAATATTATAAGTGGAAAAATAGTGATTATAATATCTTTTATTATAAATATCATAATAAATTATTTATTTACATTTGGATATAATATTTTTAAGAGCTTTATTTATTATGTCCAATAATTATCATTATAGATGATAAAATTATTAAATTGGGTGCATATATTGAATTGAGAATGAGTCTCATATACAATCATAACAGATGAAAGAGAAATATAAAAGTTAGATATAGAGTATACATGGAGGTATAAATATGAAAAAGAACTTATTAAAGACATTAGTAGTTTCTTGTGTTACAGCTTTAATGTTTATAGGATGTGGAGCTAAGACTGAGGATGGAGCTAATAATGTATCAGAAAATACGGTAAAGATTACAGATGTAAGAGGAGAAGTAGAAATACCAGCAGATCCTCAAAGAATAGTAGATTTAAGTGGTAACAGTGATATTTTATCACTTTTAGGATATAAGGTTATAGGAACTGCAAATAGTGATGCTTATGATTATACTAAGTTCCCAGCATACTTAGAAGAGACATTAAAGGGAGCAGAAATTTTAGGTTACAGCATGCAAGACACTATGGATGTAGAAGCAGTTATGAACTTAAATCCAGACTTAATAGTTATATCAACAGTTCAAGAAAAAATGTATGATCAACTAAGTGAAATTGCGCCAACAGTTATGATTCAATTAGAAGCATTAAATTGGAAAGATGACGTTAGGGCTTTTGCAAAGGTATTTAATAAAGAAGATGTTGCAAACGAATGGATAGCAAATTATGAAGCAAAAGCTAAAGAAGCTGGTGATAAGATAAAGGCTGAATATGGTAATGATACTACTTATCTTTCATTCTTAGCAAGTGGTGGTCAATTCTTTATATTTGATGGTGCAGGATTTGGTGATGTTTTATACAATGATATGGGACTTGCAAAGCCAGAAGGAATGCCTGAACAAACAGATATTAGTTTACCAGTTGTAACTTATGAAGGATTAGCAGCTATTAAATCAGATTATATATTCTTAATAGCAACTCCTGAAGATTTAGCACAACTTGAAGCGAATAGTATATGGAATAGCTTACCTGCAGTTAAAGAAGGGAATGTTGTAGTTTTAGACTCATCTCCATACTTTAACCAAGGATATAGCTCAATCGGAAGACAATTATTAGTAGATGAAATAGGTGAAATGTTAAATGGAACAAAGTAAGAAGCGCACAATAATCTTTGTGATTTGCAGTTTGTTACTTTTAGTAGGTGGACTGGTTCTAGCTGTAAGGCTAGGATCCGTCCATATTACTTTTAGAGATATTTTTGACAGTATTTTTAATTATAGTGAAACTTTAGAAAAAATGCTTGTTAGAGATGTACGTATTCCAAGAGCTCTTGCTGTATTATTTACAGGAGGGATTTTAGGGGTAACAGGTGCAATGATTCAAGGAGTTACAAGAAACCCAATAGCTGAACCATCAATTTTAGGTGTCAGTCAAGGAGCAACTTTAGTAATAGCTATTTTTTATGCAACAGGAATTGCAATAACAACCACAAATGTAATGATAGCTTCTTTTATAGGAGCATTTATAACAGGAATTATAGTTTTAGGATTTATATCAAAAAAGGCAAATAATAATTCAATTGCTAAGATACTTTTAGCAGGTACGGCCATGAGTACATTTTTTATTTCTTTAACTACAGTAATTGGACTTTTATCAAACCAATCTCAAATGATAGGATTCTGGGTATCTGGAGGTTTTAGAAATGCAAGTTGGGCGGACTTTAAACTTGTATTTTTTGTAGGAAGTATTGGACTTATTATTGCAATGATGTTATCTCAAAAGATAAATATATTAAACCTTGGAGATGATGTCGCTATTGGCCTTGGACAAAGTCCAGAAAAGATTAGATTTACTACACTTATGGTTATTATACCAATGTGTGCGGCAGCAGTAGCAGTTGGTAAAAATATAGCTTTTGTTGGACTTATAGTTCCACAAATAGTTAGAAAAATATTAGGTGAAGATTATAGAAGAAATATACCATGTTCATTTTTACTTGGTGCAGTACTTTTAACTTATGCAGATATTGCTGCTAGAATGTTATTTAATCCTTATGAAACTCCTATTGGAGTATTCACAGCATTAATAGGAATACCATTCTTTATAGCAATAGCTAGAAAGGAGAGGGGATAATGAAAAAGAATAAGTTAAAAATAGTTTTAATAATATTGATAGCTTTATTAGTTATCTCCTTTGGCGTTACTTTATGTTGGGGTACATATAAAATATCTCCTATAGAAGTTATAAACACTCTTTTAGGTAATGGAACTAAGCTTCAAAATACAGCTGTATTAAGTATTAGGTTACCTAGAATGTTAGTTGGGATCTTTGTAGCAATTGCGTTATCAACAGCAGGAGCAATTCTTCAGACTATAACTAAGAATGACTTAGCAGATACAGGAATAATAGGTATAAATGCTGGAGCAGCAGTGGCTGCAGTATTATTTGTTACATTCCAAACTGCTAATTATTATAGCGAACTTGGGCAGTTTTCAATATTTGTACTACCAGTTATGGCTATAATAGGAGCAGCAGTTTCTGCATTTATAATATATATGTTATCTAGTAGAAATGGGATAAAACCTAAGAGACTTTTATTAATAGGAATTGGATTAAATGCAGGACTTAATGCATTTATAACCTTCTTTACTTTTAGAGGTGGAGTTGGAGATTATAATAAAATATTAGTTTGGACGTCAGGAAGCCTTTGGGGTTCAGGATGGAGCTATGCAAAAGTAATAATTCCTATTGTGTTATTTATGTTTATATTAGTTTTACTAAATTATAAAAAATTAGATGTCTTAAATCTTTCAGATGAAGTTGCATTATCTTTAGGGTTAAATTTAGAGAAGGAAAGAAAGAAGTTTTTAAGCTATGCAGTTATTTTAGCAGGAACAGCAACGGCTTTTGCAGGGAATATTGGGTTCTTAGGACTTATATCGCCTCATATAGCCAAAAAATTAGTTGGACCTTACCATAAAAACTTTATTTCAATATCAGCTATAATCAGCGTTATAATAATTCTCCTTGCAGATGCAGTTTCAAGAAATTTATTCTCTCCAATTGAGATTCCTGTTGGAATAACAGTATCTATATTTGGAGTACCATATTTTATTTATTTAATGATGAAGGAGAAATAATTATGGAAGCTATTAGTGTAAAAAACTTATCAGTATCATATGAAAATAATACTATAATCGAAAATATGAGTTTAAGTATACCTAAGGGTAAGATAAGCATAATAATTGGAGCAAATGGTTGTGGAAAGTCTACGCTACTTAAAACTATAGCTAGAATTAATAAGCCTAAGACCGGTGATATCTTCATAAATGATAAGAATATAAAAAAAGTAAAGGAAAAGGATATAGCAAAAGAAGTTGCATTCCTACCACAAGGACCAGTTTGTCCAAATGGACTTACAGTAAGAGAGCTTGTTGCTTTTGGTAGATTTCCTCATCAAAAAATGATAGGTGGACTTAATAGTCATGATAAGGAGATTATTGACTGGGCAATAAAAGAAACTGGTCTTAGTGAATTTGCTGATAGAGAAGTTGAAAATTTATCAGGTGGGCAAAGACAAAGGGCTTGGATTGCTATGACTCTTGCTCAAGAGACAGAAATTATAATGCTTGACGAACCTACAACTTATTTAGATATGTCTTATCAGTTAGAAGTATTAGAAGTGCTTCAAAAACTTAATAAAGAAAAAAATATTACAGTAGTTATAGTTCTTCATGAACTTAACAATGCTTGTAGGTTTGCAGATAATATTATTGGCCTTAAAAAGGGAAAGGTTATCTGTGAAGGGAAGCCTATAGAGGTTATTACAAAAGAAAATTTAAAAGAAATATATGGGATAGATGCTACTCTTGAAGTAAGTGAAAATGGTGAATATCCAGTATGTATTGAATACGAACTTTTCAGGGGGACTAATGAAAAATAAAAACTTTATAATAATAGTAATAGGGCAGATTATTTCTCTTTTTGGGAATGCGATTCAAAGATTTAGTATGTCCTTATATTTATTAGAATTTACAGGTAGTACAGCTGCCTTTGCAAATATATTAGCGATATCAACTATACCGTATATATTATTTGCACCTATAGCAGGAAGGCTTTCAGATAATGTGAATAGAAAGAAGATAATGGTCTATTTAGATTTATTCTGCTCAGCACTTATTGGAGGCTATGCTTTTATACTGCTTAGAGGAAGGGATAGTGAGCTTATAGTAGGAGCTGTTATGTTCTTATTATCAATATGCTATACACTATATGGACCAGCAGTAACGTCTTCAATTCCACAAATTGTTGAAGAAGAAAAATTAACTTCAGCAAATGGAATAATAAATCAAGTAGGATCAGTTGTAAACTTTGTAGGGCCTATACTTGCAGGAATACTTTATGGATTAGTTGGCATAAAGCTAATTGTAATAATAAATGCAGTAAGTTTCTTATTATCAGCAATAATGGAGATGTTCTTAGATATTCCTGATGTAGTGAAAGTAGCTGATGAACACGAGGTTAATATTGATAATAAAAAAGTATATAACAAAGAAATAGCATGTACAAAAGAAGATAAAGTATTATCTATTAGTTTTATTAGACAGTCTTTTGTTGATATGAAAAACAGTTTTATTTATTTAAAGACAGAAAAGAAAATAGTATTAGGAATTATAGCTTCTTATGCGCTTTGTAATATATTCTTAGTACCAATTTTATCGATAGTTGCACCGTATTTTATAAATATTATGTTAGGACTTCCATCGCAGGTTTATGGAATAGTAGAAGGTATATGTGTATTAGGTATGATATTAGGAGGACTTTGGATAAGTGTAAAACCAAAGATGTTCTCTATGAAAAAAGCTCATTATACATATTTCCCAATGATAGCTGGTGTTACATTGATGGCAATATTAGGATTTATTAAAATAAATAATTATGCTTTAGCAGGACTATTTGCGATTAGTGGTATGGCTATTATGTTATCTTTATCATTATCAAATGTTCTTACATTAACATTCATACAAAAAGAAGTACCGGCAGATATGCTTGGGCGTGTATCAGCATTTTCAACAGCGGTAGCAACAGTAAGTGTTGCACCTGGACAATTACTATTTGGACAAGTAATAGATATGGGCATACCAATAGGGTTAATATTAGCAATTACAGCTATAGTTAATGTTATGCTTATATTCTTTATTAAATGGAATGTTAGGGAATTAGCATAACTTCTAGAAATACACCAGTTAGATAAAATATTAATAGTAATAGTTTTATATATAAACTTATTTAAGCATACTAATATTGTATTGAAAAATGATGATAATATTTTTGTTTGGATTTAAGGAGATTGATAACCATGAAAGTACATATAGTATGGAATAGGGATAATGAAACAAAGGTTGTAGATTTGCCAATGGATGAAAGAGAATTATTAAAGGTACAAGGAAGCGTACTTGATAGAGATACAATAGGCTATATAACAGGTGTTGAAGTGAAATATTACGATGATAATGGAAAAGAAATAGAGAATATATTTCTCTTAAATAGACAGCTTAAAAATTAATTTTATAATAAAAAGCTCCAAGAAGAAATTGATGACTTCTTGGAGCTTTTTTTTACTTACCTTCAAATGGGCTTTCGTCAAATTTAATAAAATATCCTTGTGGATGTGAGCAAACTGGACATTGAGCAGGAGCGCTTTCACCTTCATAAATAAATCCGCAATTTGTACACATCCATTGATCTTTCTTTGTATCCTTAAATAATGAACCATTTGCTAGTTTTTCAGCATACCTAGTAAATCTTTCTGAATGTGTTTTTTCAATTGAAGCAATGTTATTAAATAAAGTATAGATATCCATGAAACCTTCTTCTTTAGCTATTTCAGCAAAGGATTTATAGATTTCATCATGTTCAGCAGCTTCATGTTTTTCAGCAGCTCTCAATAATGTTAAAGTACTAGTTTCAACTTCAGCTGGATATGTAGCTGTTATTTCGATTTCTTCTCCAGAAAACTCTTTAAGCTTTTTCATAAATTCCCAAGCATGAGCTTTTTCTTGATTAGCTGTATATATAAATAAATCATGTAAAATTGGGTATCCTTCTTTTTTTGCAACATCAGCAGCAAAAGTATACCTATTTCTTGCTTGGCTTTCTCCAGCAAATGCTCTCATTAAATTTTCTTTTGTTCTGCTAGTTTTAAAATCAGTCATTTAAATTACCTACCTTTCATTTTAATAATAAAAATTTCACATAGAGGTAGTTTATACATTAAAGTACATATTTATACTTAGTTAGGATACTTTCCTTTTAGAAAGTATCTTACTTTAAAGTGCATACTTTATTTTTAGGATATTTATTTATAAAATAAACATATGGTAATTGGGAATAGATTACTATTTAGATATAAGTCAAGAATAATATTCATTTGATAAATTCAAAGTATTATTAATAAGAGGGGGAGTAAGTATGACATATTTGCTTAAGGAATTAAATGATTGTAAGTTGAAGTTAAGTAATAGGTTGGTTTTTCCACCTATGGCTACTGCTAAATCAGATGTTGATGGAAAGGTTAATGAAGGTATATTAGAGTATTACGATGAAAAATCTAAAGGAGGATATATATCATTAATTATTATAGAGCATAGCTTTATTACATCAGAAGGTAGAGCAAACAAAGGACAATTATCTATAGCAGATGAGAATAATATAGAAGGGTTAAGAAAGTTAGCGGACACTATTCACAATAATGGATCAAAGGCTGTTATGCAGATAAATCATGCAGGTAGTTTAACTACTAAAGAAAAGACTGGATTTGATATTGTTGGACCTTCATCTATAATAAATCCACGAGGAAAAGAAATTCCAAGGGAGCTTAGTAAAGAAGAAATTAAAGAAATAATTAAAAGTTTTAAATTAGCAGCAAAACGTGTAAAGGAAGCGGGATTTGATGGAGTAGAGATACATTCAGCTCATGGATATCTTTTAAACCAATTTTATTCTCCTCTTACCAATAAGAGAAATGATGAATATGGTGGAAATATATTAGGTAGAATTAAAATTCATTTAGAAGTTATAAAAGCTGTAAAGGAAGCAGTAGGTGAAGACTTCCCAGTTCTACTTAGACTTGGAGCTTGTGATTATTCTGAAGGTGGGAATTCAATAGAAGATTGTAAAATAGCAGCTTCAGAATTCGAAAAGGCAGGAATAGATATATTAGATATTTCAGGTGGAATGCTTGGCTATATTATTCCTGGCCTTAATGAACAAGGATATTTCTATGAGGTTACAGAAGAACTAAAGAAGGTTGTATCAATACCAGTAATATTAACTGGTGGAGTAACTGATATTAATGCTGCAGAAAATTTACTAGCTTCAGGTAAAGCTGACCTTATAGGGGTAGGAAGAGCTATATTTAAAGATTCGTTATGGGCAAAAAGAGCCATAGAAATTCTAAAAACTAATAGATAAATTATTAATATAAAAATAAGGTAGAGATT
Organism: Clostridium hominis; assembly: GCF_014287825.1. Lineage (NCBI taxonomy): Bacteria > Bacillati > Bacillota > Clostridia > Eubacteriales > Clostridiaceae > Clostridium > Clostridium hominis. The sequence continues at coordinate 393,609 of NZ_JACOOO010000016.1, read as the reverse complement.
CTACTTTATTTTTTTGTTTGTATTTATAGAAACTGATTTAGATATAAGTTTATGTATTCGAGGATTTTATTAAAGATTGCATAAATTTGTGAAAATATGAGGAACATAGTTTGTGTAGATACTTTTGGAAATAGAATATTAAAATGAGGTGATTTTATGGAATCAGTATGGGCTAAAAGCTGTGAATTTGGAAGACGAGAAGTTTTAAAAAAAGATATAAAAACTGATGTTTTAATTATTGGTGCGGGAATAGCAGGAATATTAACAGCATATATGTTAAAGCAAAATGGTAGAGATGTAGTTTTAATTGATGCAGCTGAAGTAGCAGGGGGAAATACTAAAAACACTACTGCAAAGATAACATCTCAACATGACTTAATTTACGATAAATTAATATCAGAATTTGGCGAAGAAAAAGCTAAACAATATGCAAAGGCAAATGAACTTGCTATAAAAAAATATAAGGAAATTATTAAAGAAAGAAAAATAGAGTGTGAGTTTGAGGAGAAGCCATCATATGTCTACTCCCTAAATGAAATAGAAAGTATTAAGAAAGAGATAGAAGCTGCAAGGAAAGTTGGTATCAATGCAGAGTTTGTAGAGAAAGCTAATCTTCCTTTTGAGATTAAGGGAGCTATTAAATTTAATAATCAGGCACAATTTAATCCGCTTAAGTTTTTAAAAGATATTTCAAAGGATTTAATTATCTATGAGAATACTAGAGCATTAGAAATTAAAGAGAATTTAGTAATTACAAATAGAGGTGAGATCACAGCTAATAATATAGTTGTAGCGACACATTATCCAATAATGAATACACCGGGATATTATTTTTTAAAGATGCATCAGGAAAGATCTTATGTCATTGCTTTAGAAAATGTAGATGATATTGATGGTATGTATATAGATGTTGATAAAGATGGATATTCATTTAGGATGTATAAGGATTTACTATTATTAGGTGCTATAAAGCAAAGAACAGGAGAAAATGAGATTGGAGGAAGCTATGATGCATTAAGAAGAGTTGCAAAAGACTTATATCCAAACTCAAAGGAAAGATATATTTGGTCAGCTCAAGACTGTATGACTATAGATGGAATACCTTATATAGGCAAATATTCTGACGAAACCCCTAATATATATGTTACAACAGGATTTAATAAATGGGGAATGACTAGTTCTATGGTGTCAGCAATGATAATATCAGATATGATTTTAGGAAAAGAAAATGATTTTTCAGAAATATTTTCTCCAAGAAGATTTGATTTATCAGCATCAATAAACAATGTTGCCAAAGATATAAGTGAAACAGCTAAGAACTTTATTGCACAAAAAATATCTATTCCAAGCAGTACTATAGAACATATTAAAAATGGGCATGGTGGAATTGTTGAATATAATGGAGAAAAGGTTGGAGTTTACAAAAATAATGAGGGAAAAGAATTTATTGTATCAACAAAATGTTCTCATTTAGGATGTCAGCTTCATTGGAATGCAGATGAATTAACATGGGATTGTCCATGTCATGGATCAAGATTTGATTATGAAGGACGATTAATAGGAGGGCCTGCTACTAAAGACCTAGTAGATTAGTGAGAAAAGAAGAGCAATGATAGGATATATTTAAATAAATTGAATATATTGAGTTCTTGCTCTTTTATCTTGTAAAAAATAAAAAAGTAAAGGGAATTAATTTGATATTATCACTAGTTAGTGATATATTAAAGGCATGGAAGATATAAAGGAATTAATCAAAGAAAATCAATTAACTTTATCAACTCTAGTTGTTTTTACAAGAGCAGAACATGCAATTCATAAGAAGGAGCTTGAGACTGTTAAAGAGTCTGGATTAACACCAGCTCAATTTGGAGTTTTAGAAGCTTTATATAATAAGGGAGACTTGCGAATTTGTGAATTAATTGAAAAAATATTAACTACATCAGGCAATATAACAGTAGTGATAAAAAATTTAGAGAAGGAAGGTTTAATAAAAAAGAATCCAGATCCTGAGGATAAGAGATCATGTATAATATCCTTAACTGAAAAAGGAAAAGATATTATAGAAAGTATATTACCTAATCATATCAACAATATTAAGAGTATTTTTGAAGTTCTAACTGATGAAGAAAAGATTACTTTAAAAAATATATTAAAAAAATTCAAAAATAAAGAAAAATAAATTTTTTTAGATATATATCACTAATTAGTGATAAAATTAATTAAATAAAGTATAATATGAAATTAACAATGATTGAAATAATATTAATAAGAAAATTTATAAGTATAGAAGAAGGGAAGAATATTAATGAAAAATTTTAGAAGTATAGAACGTATATTTAAGGGACCAGAATCTCATATGGTTGGGGATGGATTTAAGGTATCACAATACTTACCAGCAGCAATAAACGATATGGAGCGTTTATCGCCATTTTTACTATTAGATTATCATGCACCTCACTACTATAATCCATCATCGACTAGATTAGGCGTTGGAGCTCATCCGCATCGTGGATTTGAAACAGTAACAATTGCTTATGAAGGGAAAGTTGAGCATCATGATAATAACGGAAATCACGGAATTATAGGTCCTGGAGATGTTCAATGGATGACTGCTGCATCAGGTATACTGCATAAAGAATATCATGAAACTGAATTCAGCAAAAATGGTGGTACTTTGCATATGATTCAACTTTGGGTTAACCTTCCTAAAGATAAGAAGATGACAGAGCCTAAGTATCAAGCTTTATTAAGAGAGAATATGGGAATGTTAAAGCTTGATGATGGTAAAGGTGAGGTTAGCATTATTGCTGGTGACTTTAAAGGAATAAAAGGACCGGCTAGTACCTTTACTAAAATGAATATTTATAATGTAAACTTGAAGGCTAATGCAACAATTACTATAACTGAACCAAGTAACTTTAATACAGGGATACTTGTTTTAAAAGGAAAAATTAAAATAAATGAAAATGAATTATGTGAAGAAAAGGATTTTATCTTATTTAATAATGTGGACGGAGAGATTTTAGTTGAATCAGTTAGTGAAGATACGTTATTTATTGTTTTAAGTGGAGAACCAATAAATGAACCAGTTGTATCACATGGGCCATTTGTAATGAATACAGTAGAAGAGATATATGAAGCATATGAAGATTTTAGAAATGGTAAATTTGGTACTGAAGTTTTCTAAAAATAATAGAATGATAACGTGAAATATTCACTATTTATTATTTGTAAATATACTATAAAGTAAATAGCATATTACAAAGGGGATAATTAATGAAAAATAGTAATTATGAAGATATATATATTAGGATGAATGAAAATGATAAAGAAGAGTTACGTTTGTTAAATATACAGCATCGTGCTGATGTAATATGCATCATAAGTGACATTTTTTCTTATAGAGCCACTTTAGAAAGTATTGAATTAGTATACAGTAGGTATGATAATACAGCTGATCAGATAGCTAACCCAGATATACCAGCAATAAAAGCCGCATTACTTTTATTAATTGCTAGATTAATTTATAATCAAATAGGATTTATCAGATATGATCATTTATATGAGCGGAAAATGAGGGGGGGGTATGAACATTCCCTTAAACCTAATGTAGATATAAATCTTGCTAATATATTCAAAACTATAGGAAGTTTTTATGGATTAATAGCAGCTATTGAAATTTATAATAGAGATCTTCAGCAACCTATCTTTGGAATATAGTTATCCTGTAAAATTATGGTATTACTTAAGTTGGATTCAATTTAGAATTAGTTTCTTTGAAGTAAATTTTATTAAGAGGCTGATATAATAAAGCAGAGTATCACAAAGGATACTCTGCTTTATTATATATTAATTGGAATAAACTCAATATCATAAAGCTTTTGAGCGTATTCTAAAGCTTCTTCAGGTGTATGTGTACCGATAACAGCACTTCTTACAGCATTACCAAGTATATTTTCAAATTTCTTTTGATCAAATTTGGGGTGATATACATTAATAATATTTCTAGTTCCGTAGTGGAAGTTAGACTTTGACTGTGATAACCAAGGAAAAATATCTAATAAATCGTAATTATTATATATAGATTTATTAGGTGATAGACCGCCTAGCAAAGTAAAAGCATTAGAAATTTCATCGCTATAGAACCACCTAAAGAATTCATAACATTCATCTATTTTACTGCTATTTTTAGCTATTCCAATAACACCACCACCTAATATTGGGTTATTTCCTGGAATTGATGCACAACCTACGTTTCCTACTATATTTGAATGTTTATTATTAATTACATCAGATGCGTGGTTGCTAAATGATATAGCCATGGCAGTTGAGCCGTTTGAAAATTCTTTAATAGAATCTCCCCACCAATTGTTACCTTGCTTGTTGCTGTATCTGTATGTTTCAATATAGTTTTTTAAGGCATCTAAAATTTCTTTAGTATTTATAACTATTCGTCCATTTTTATCGAAAAGGGTATTAGTTTTATTTAATAATCTAGGTAAAAAGTCACATGCTGCAACTGCTGATGATCCGAAGGTTAATGTTGAACCATATTGAGTTGGAGATTCATTATTTAATGACTTCGTAAAGAAAGAAGCGATTTTATTATATTGTCCAAAATCTGTAGGTATAGTTAAGTTTTCATGGAACATTTCATAATAACTTCTTTTTATTATTGCATCTTCAAATAAGTCTTTTCTATATAAGAATATTAATGTACTAGGGTCAAAAGGTAATGCATATTGAGTATCTCCCACGTATGAGTAATCTGCTTTAGTATCATCAACAATATTTGAAAAGATAGAAGAAAAATCTTTTCCGGTATCTTTAAATGGAATATAAATTGAAGATGCTAATTTAGACATCCATGCAACATCCATTCTTATCAAATCATAAAAATTATTATCTCCAACCATCGTGATATGATCATATAAATCTCCAAATGATAATACGTTAAGTTTAACTTCAATACCAGTAGCCTTCTTAAAATTTGGAAGCAATTTTTGTAAAGCTTCAGATGATGGAGAGAATACAGTTAACATGTTTAACTTCTTACTAGACTTACTTTCTTTTAAATATGGAAAGTTAAATCTGAAACCATCATTATTTAAAGTTTTATTTTTGGGTAGAGGTTTTTTATTTATAAGATATTCGATTAAATTATCTGCAACTATTTTCCCCATAGATTTATAATCTAGTTCATAAGACGTAAAATGATTATTTGGAAAGATCTTTGTATTATCTATGGTTATAATGTGAGGAGTTTTATCAGTTTCACTAAATCTACATGCTGATAATACTGATTCAGCTCTATCTAAATTAGATGTTATTATTACATCAAAATTATTATCTCCGCTAACTATATCAAAGGCTTTAGTCTTAGATAATCTATCATCTGAAGTAAAGTGTTGAATATAGTTTTCATTACATTTTAATGATTGGACTAAGCCATCATATATATATCTTTCAGGAGTATATTTTTTTGTTCCTGAAAAATAAGCTATAGATTTAAAGTTCTTTATTTTTATATATTTACCGATATCTTTTCCAGCTAATTTAAAGTCGAATGATATATAAGAAGAATTTTTTATTTTATTAGAAGGTTCTCTATCTATAAAAATTACTGGACAATTATGCTTATAAATAGATATTTCATCACCTAAACTTGAAACGGTTACTATAGCATCAAGTCTTGAAAAGTTAATCTTATCTAAAATATTTTTCTCTAATACTGGAGTATCATTTGTTGTATATAAATCTACTTCGTAGTCATATGCAATAAGAATATTTCTAAGAGTAGAGAAAAATTCTGAATAATGTGATGATTCTAAAGATGGAATGATGACTGCTATTAGTTTTTTAAAGCCTTGTCGCAATTGTTGAGCTTGAGTATTTCTTACATAACCAAGCTTCTTAGCGGCCTCTTCAACTAATTTAATCTTATCTAAACTGACTTTACCTGTTTTGTTTAGAACGTTAGAAACTGTCCCATGGGATACACCAGCTTCTATCGCTATGTCCTTTATTGTTACCACTATTTGTACCTCCAAATTATATTATAAATCCTACAATCAATATATTAATTTTATAGTATTTTAGCTTAAAAGACTATAAAAATATCAATAAACATAAAAATAGAGTTTAAAAATGAAACGTACCAATAGGATAAAAGTGTAAATTAAGGTTAAGAATAGATTAAATTAAGGTTAAATACTACCAAAAAATATAAAAAACGTATAAAATTAATAAAAAAGCATTTGACACGTACCAATTTAATGTTATAATGTATACGTAAACAATAAGCTTAGATAATTTATCTATAGGCTTATTATTTATATTTGAATGGGTAAAAAATTAATAACAAGAGAGGATTACTGAATGTATTTGATTATTATATTTATGTAATCAGTAAATGATGGAGGGGACCAAAAATGAGAAAAAAATCTATTTTAAGAAGACTAGCAGTAGTATTATCAGCTACTATTGCAGGTGGAATGTTATTTACAGGATGCGGAAAATCAGGAGATGGTGATGTAGAAACAAACTCAAGCAAATCGGACAAGCTAATAATATATTCTAATTCTGTTTCAGATGGAAGAGGAGAATGGTTAAAGGAAAAAGCAGCAGAAGCAGGATTCAATATTGAATATGTAGATGCAGGTGGCGGAGAATTAGAAAATCGTTTAATAGCTGAAAAAAATAATCCAATAGCAGATATTGTATTTGGTTTAAACACTATGACATTTGAAAAATTTAAGCAACATGATTTATTAGAGCAATTTGTACCAACTTGGGCTGGAGAAATAACAGAAGGATTAAATGACAAAGATGGTTACTATCACTCACTTGTTAAACAAGCAATTTTATTAATATATAACTCAGATTTATACAACGAAGAAACGGCTCCAAAAGATTGGATAGATTTATGGACTAAGGAAGAATACTATGGTAAATACGAAGTTCCTACAAAGCTTTCAGCAGGAACAACAAGGGTAGTTCTTTCAGGAATATTAACTCGTTATGTAGATCCAAATGGTGAACTGGGAATTTCAGAAGAAGGATGGAATCAAATTAAAGCATACTTTGCAAATGGTTCAAGAGCAGTAGAAGGTGAAGACTTCTATGCTAACTTAGCATCAGGAAAAACTCCAATGGGACAAATGTGGTCAAGCGGTATTGTTTCAAGAGAAGAGCAATATGGTGTTAAAGCTGGAATGGTTAACCCAAGTGTTGGAGTACCTTACGTAGTAGAACAAATTGGAATAGTTAAGGGAAGTAAGAAAGTTGAAACTGCGAAAGAATTTATAAATTGGTTTGGAACTGCTGATATACAAGGTCAATGGGCTGAAGAGTTCTCAACAATGCCTGCTAATGAAAATGCAATGGACAAAGCTAGCGATGCTAATAAATTCTTAAGTGAAAACTACAAAGTTCAAGATATAGATTGGACATTTGTTACTGAAAACATAGATGAATGGATGGAAAAAATAGAGCTTGAATATTTAAAATAGAATAATATTAAGGACTAATAGATATATTTAAATTTATTAGTCCTTATAAAATGGGGGGAAACTTGTGATAAACTTAAAAAATATTGAAGTTAAATTTGGAGATTTTAAAGCACTATCAAATATTAATTTAGAAGTGAAAGAAGGAGAATTCTTTACATTTTTAGGACCATCGGGATGTGGAAAAACTACAACATTAAGAACTATAGTTGGATTTATTCAGCCTTCAAATGGGACTGTAAGTGTAAATGATGTAGATATAACAAACACTCCTATTGAAAAAAGAAATATAGGGATAGTATTCCAAAGCTATGCTTTATTCCCTACATTAAATGTATATGAAAACATAGCTTTTGGATTAAAGGTTAAGAAGTTATCTAAAAAGGAAATAGATGAAAGAGTAAGAAGTATTGCTAAAAAGGTTGATTTAAATGATGAACAGTTAATGAAGAAAGTATCAGAATTATCAGGTGGACAACAACAAAGAGTTGCTATAGCTAGAGCTCTCGTATTGCAACCAGGAATTCTATGTTTAGATGAGCCTTTATCAAATTTAGATGCTAAACTTAGAGTTCAGCTTAGAAATGAACTAAAAGAGTTACAAAAGAAATTTGGAATAACAACTATTTATGTTACTCATGATCAAGAAGAGGCATTAACATTATCAGATAGAATAGCAGTATTCAATAAAGGGGTTATTGAGCAAGTAGGGACTCCAAGAGAAATATATAATGAATCCAAAACTGAATTTGTATGTAATTTCATAGGGGATATAAATCATCTAGATAAGGAAACTGTAAAAGAAGTTATAAAAGAAACAGGAGCACATTTAGACCCTGATAAAGAAAGTTACATAAGGCTAGAAAGAGTTAATATAGTTGAAGATAAGGTTAGTGATAAATATGCAATTATTTCAGCTGAAGTATTGTCTTTTGAATATTATGGGTTATACATTAAGTATTACTTAAAAGCAGGTAATAGTGTGATTAAGAGTATAGAAAAAGAATTTGGACAAGCTGCTTATAATGTTGGAGATACTGTAAAAGTTTGTTTAAACCCAGCAGACATAATGCAATATTGAGGTGAAGAAAATGGAAAAGTTTAAAAAGAATCTTACGTCAGAAAAGCTTATAAGATACTTGATGTATGGTGCATTTGCTTGGTTTATTATTTCATTTTTAATATTACCAAATCTGAATGTACTCTATACCACATTTTTTGCTGATGGAAGTTTTTCCTTTGAGGCAGTGGAAAAATTATTAAAATCAGAAAGAGCTATGAATAGTTTGAAAAACAGTTTTATTTTAGCTATTTCATTGACAATTACAGTTAATATTGTAGGGGTCTCATTAGTATTAATAACTGAGTACTTTGATATTAAAGGTTCAAAGTTATTACGTTTAGGATATATGACTACATTAATATATGGTGGAGTTATATTAGTTTCAGGATATAAATTTATATATGGAAGCAATGGATATATAACTAATATATTAGCTTCAATGTTTCCTAATATGAATACTAATTGGTTTGTTGGATATTGGGCTGTAATATTTGTTATGACATTTGCCTGTACATCTAATCATTTAATATTCTTATCTAATGCAATTAGGAAGGTTGACTTTCAAACAGTTGAAGCAGCTAAAAATATGGGAGCATCAACTTTTACAATATTAAGAAAAGTTGTTTTACCAGTATTATTACCATCAATTTTTGCAGTTAGTATATTAATATTTATTACTGGATTAGGGGCTACATCTGCTCCGTTAATAGTAGGTGGAGAGAGTTTCCAAACTATTACACCGATGATACTTACTTTCTCGAAGAGTATTGGCTCTAGAGATTTAGCTTCGCTATTATCTATCTTTTTAGGAATAGCTACGATGATATTACTTGCAGTTATGACTAGAATTGAGAAAAAAGGAAACTATATGTCTGTATCTAAGGTTAAGACAACTATTGTCAGACAAAAAATTAATAATAAATTTGCTAATATATTAGCTCATATATATGCATATGCTCTGTTTTTAATATACGTGGTACCGGTAGTTTTAATAATAATATTTTCATTTACAGATGCAAAGAGTATAGCAACAGGAGTTATATCGTTAGATAGTTTTACTTTAAAGAATTATCAAAGTTTATTTACTAATGCAAGTGCAATTAAGCCTTTCTTAGTAAGTATAGTATACGCATTAATTGCATCTATTGGAGTTGTAGTTATTACTGTCGCTGCTTGTAGGATAATTCATAAAGTTAAAAATAAGTGGTCATCAGCATTAGAATATTCATTATTAATTCCTTGGTTATTACCAAGTACATTAATAGCTATAGGCCTTATTACAACTTTTGATAGGCCAAGATGGTTTATAGGAAATAAGGTGTTAACGGGAACTTTAATAATTATGTTAATAGCGTATATAATAGTTAAAATTCCATTTACATTAAGAATGACAAAAGCTGCTTTCTTTAGTATAGATGATACATTAGAAGATGCATCTAAAAATCTAGGAGCAAGTAGTATGTATACATTCTTTAGGGTTATATTACCAATAATTATTCCATCAGTTTTAGCAGTATTTGCTTTAAATTTTAATTCATTATTAAATGATTACGATTTATCAGTATTCCTATATCATCCATTATTTCAACCATTAGGAGTATTTATAAAGGGATTAACTGATGCGCAAACTGTTGCTGACAATGTTACGATGACATTTGTTTACTCAGTAATAATAATGATAATATCATCAATAATATTGTATTTAGTATATGGAAGAAAGAATGACAAAATTAAGGGATTATAGGAGAAGACGATGAGCTGTAATAATAATTGTTTTATGGTTGGAAAAGAAAAATATAGAGATATAAATTCTTTATTAAATAAAAAAATTAATGAGAAAAAAGTTTTAATAGCTGTTCATAGAGGAAGTCCAGGTGGGAATATAATAGAAAATACAATTCCTGCATATCATAATTCATTAAGACTTGGTGGAGATATGTTTGAGATGGATGTAATTAAATCTACTGATGGTATTTTATATACATTCCATGATGGAACTGAGCGTAGAAATCTAAAAGAAGAAGATAACATAAAAACTATGTCTTCAGAAAAAATAGATAGTTTATTTTATTATAATAGTATTGGGGCGCCAAGTGAATTTAAAGTAGAACGTTTTGAAGATGTTGTTAAAGAGTTTAATAAAGGTGAACTTTACAATATAGATAGAGCATGGGATATATTCCCCGAGGTATTTGAGGCTTTAAATAAATATGATTATGCAATTGGGCAAGCATTGTTTAAATCACCTGTTAAAAAAGAAATCTTAGAGTTCTTAGAAAAGAACGAAAAAAAATATATGTATATGCCGATAGTATACTCTTTAGAAGAAATAGAAGAGGTATTAAGCTACGAGAATATAAATCTTGTAGGGTTAGAAATTATTGCAAAAGATACAGAATGTGATTTGTTTAATGATGATGTACTAGATCGCTTAAAGAGTAAAGGGTTATTTCTTTGGGTTAATGCAATAACATTAGATAAAGAAATTGTACTATATGGCAAATTAGATGATAATATTTCTGTTATCGAAGGACCTGAAAATGGATGGGGAAAATTATTTGAAAAGAAAATTGATATAATTCAAACAGATTGGCCTAGTCTTTTAAAGGAATATAGAGATAAATATTTTAATAAATAATAATACTAAGGTAAAATTCCAAATTGATGATATTATATCAGTTTGGAATTTTTATTTTATATGAGAGGAGAAGATTATGGAAAAGCTATATGAACTAAATATGATATCTACATTTTTTAGACTATTATTGGCCTTAATTTGTGGGGGGATTTTAGGTGTTGAAAGAGGTAAAAAAAATAGGCCTGCAGGCTTTAGAACATATATGCTAGTTTGTGTTGCATCTGCTATGGTTATGATTACTAATCAATATATATCTGAAATGTATTCGACTGGAGACCCCTCAAGAATGGGAGCGCAAGTAATAAGTGGAATAGGTTTTCTAGGTGCAGGCACAATTATAGTTACTGGTAGAAATAGAGTCACAGGTCTAACTACAGCAGCAGGATTGTGGGCATCTGCATGTATTGGCCTTACTATAGGTGTTGGATTTTATTCAGGAGCAATAATAGGATGTATTATGATTTTTGTAGCTATGGCATTATTACATGGTGTTGATGATAGGATTACATCTTTGGCAAAGGAAGTTATAGTATATATAGAATTTGCTAGTATAAGTAACTTAAGTGTTTTTTTAGAGTATGTAAAATATCATAATATGAAAGTAATAGATTTAGAGTTAATAAAATCTAATGAGTTAAATGAGCCTATAGTAGGTGGAATATTTACATTAAAATTGCTTGAAAAAACTGAGTATATAGATATTATAGAATTACTAGGTAAATCAGAAGGTGTTTGTAGTATAGAGGAAATTTAAAATTAGTTTTACATGAAGCTTAAGTTGAATAAATTTATAGACTGATGTAAATATGCAATATATAATTAAAGAAATGATGAAAAGTAAATTCTTAAGGGGAAAAAGTTAAGTTTGGGAGGATACTTTATGGTTAATTTAGAAGTGCTAAAAGAATTATCTGATGCATTTGGACCATCAGGTTTTGAAGATGATGTAGTAGAAGTTATAAAGAAGCATTGTAAGGATATGATAGTAGAAAACGATGCTATGAATAATGTTTTTGCAAGATTAAAAAGTAATGGGAATAAAAAGATAACAGTAATGTTAGATGCTCATACTGATGAAGTTGGATTTATGGTACAAGCAATAAATGATAATGGATTATTAAGTATAGTAAAGCTTGGAGGATGGCATAATACTACTATTCCTGCACATACTGTTTATATAAAAAATAGAGATGGTGAATTAATAAGAGGAATTACAACATCTAAGCCCTCGCATTTTATGAGTGCAGCAGAAAAAGCTAGTAGTTCTCTTGAGATTGAGGATATTTTTATTGATGTCGGAGTAAGCAGTAGGGAAGAAGTTATAGATATATTTAAAATTAAGGTTGGAGACCCAGTTGCACCAAATGTAGAGTTTGATTTTAATGAGAAAACAGGTATATGTTTTGGAAAGGCTTTTGATAACAGAGTAGGCTGTTTCTGCATTATTGAAACTTTAAGAGCTTTAGCAAAAGTAACAGATTTAGAGGTGAATGTAGTTGGTGCATTTGCAGCTCAAGAAGAGGTTGGAATTCGTGGAGCTCAAATAACAACTAATGTTGTTAATCCAGACTTGGCCATTGTTTTTGAAGGTTCACCAGCAGATGATTTATATTACTCAAAAAATATATCTCAAGGGACTTTAAAGAACGGTGCTCAAATTAGAAATTTAGACCAAGGATATATAGGCAATCCTTTATTTATAAGATTTGCAGAAGAACTTGCTGATAATAATTCTATAAGATATCAAAATGCAGTAAGACGTGGAGGTTCTACTGATGCAGCAAAGATAAGCTTAGGAAATAAGGCAGTTCCTTGTTTAGTGTTAGGAATTCCATCAAGATATGTACATAGTCATTATAATTACTGTGCAAAAGATGATATAGAAGCAGCAGTATCTTTAGCTGTAGAAGTTATTAAGAATTTAAATGAACAGTTAATTAATAAGATTATGAGAAAGTAATTAATATAAAAGCTATACTTATTAATTTAAGTATAGCTTTTAAGTTTATTTGATTTATAAGTATTGGAATTAAAGAGTTAATTATAAATGCTTTAATATTTAATTACTTGAATTTTTGCGGAAATTGTTTAATTATGCCATCAACGATTATATCCGCAAACATAATCATATGGTCTTCACCTTTATCAAACGCATTAATATCTGCTTTCCAATCTTTATTTAATCTAGCTACGGCTTGAGCTGTAACAAAATCTAAATGTTTATGTAGCATATCTTTTAAAGTTTCATTTGAATAGTTAGGATTAGCAGAACTTAAAAAATCAGCTATTTGGTCAGCATTATTATACCATAATTTGTTATATTTCTCTAAATCAGCTTTATTTCCGCTCTTAGCAGAATCAACAACTTGACCAGCAAGTTCTATATGCTCTCTCAATAGTTTGGCAAGTTTATTTCCTGCGTCTTCGCCGTAGTAAGGTTTAATTGAATTGCCGATATCATCTTGGTTTCTAAGAAGTCTTTCTAGTACATCACCTTTATCTTCAAGTGAAGCTAGATCGCTTACAATAAAACTTCTAGTCCATAAAACATGGTCTATCCAAAGTCTCCTTTCTGCCATTCTTAAATCACATGTAGCTTTGTTATAAGGCATATCTTTGGATTCCCTATCCGCTAAGGCTTGAACCTTAGTTGGTGATAAGATTAAGGATAATAAAAACAGTGAAAAGAATATGTTTCTTAAAATTTTTTTCATTAATATATACTCCTTTAATAATTAAATTTCAACCTTAGTTTTTTTCAAGTCGTATAGAAGTATACATAATTAATATATATTTTACTTAACTAGAGATTATGTATAAATATGATAATATAGCATTCACTTACTTCATAAGTAAAGAGTAATGCTTATAGTAACAAATAATTATAAATCTAAAAATTATTTATTCTATTTTAATAAGGTAATAAAAGGTTAAAGATATATTGTTTTGTAGGAATATATATTTTATACTAGTTTATTAGATAGATAAAATTATAAAAAAGGGAAAATAAGAATGGAAGAGAAAATGAAGAATAAAATTTCTACCCCAAGATATCAGCAAATTGCAATTGAAATTGCTACTAGGATTGCTAGTGAAGAATATAGAATTGGAGAAAAGATATATGCACGTTCTAATATAGCAGGACAATATGGAGTTTCACCAGAAACCGCAAGACGCGCAATTTCTGTTTTGTGTGATTTAAATATAGTTTCATCAGAAAAGGGAAGTGGAGTAACCATAAAATCACATAAAAATGCAGTTAACTTTATTAAGCAGCATAGCAAACGTAAAACTATTGATACTATAAAAGAAAATATATTGGATAGTATAGATAGACAACAGAAGGAAATGGATACATTAAATAGGCACTTATCTGATTTGATTATTGCGTCAGAGCATTTTAGATCAATGAATCCGTTTATGCCTTTTGAAGTAAGAATTACTTCAAAATGTATATATTTAAATAAGACTATTTCTGAAATTCAATTTTGGCAAAATACTGGAGCAACTGTATTAGCTATACAAAGAAATGACATGATGATAAAATCTCCAGGACCATATGCCATATTATTAGAAAATGATATTTTATATTTTTTATCTCAAGATGATAATTCAAAGCAAGTTAAAGATTTTTTATATCCATTAACTGAGGAATAAACTGAAGGTGCTCAAGAATAAATTTGAGCACCTTTTCCAATATTTGACTAAGTAACAACTTTGGTGTATAATAAAGTTGTTACTTTGGTTAAGAGGAGGAGAATTTATGATTGAATTTAAGAATATTTCCAAAGGATATAAGAACAAAAAGATATTGAAAGGTATTAACCTAAATATTGAAAAAGGAAAGCTAATTACAATTATTGGTGAGAGTGGGTGCGGAAAGACTACCCTATTAAAGATGATTAATAGATTAATTAAACCTAGTAGTGGGGCAATTTATATTGATGGAAAGAATATAAAATCAATTGATGAGGTTATGCTACGTAGAAATATTGGTTATGTAATACAACAAACGGGGTTATTTCCTCACATGACTATAAGGGAGAATATTGAACTTATTCCTAAGATGCAAAAAATAGATAATGATAAAATTCTTGAGAACACTAAAAAGTTAATGCAGATGGTAGGATTAAAAAGTGAAGAATTTTTAGATCGTTATCCGACTGAATTAAGTGGAGGACAACAGCAACGGGTCGGTGTTGCAAGAGCTTTTGCTAATGATCCAGATATTATTCTTATGGACGAGCCATTTTCAGCGTTAGATCCTATGACAAGGTCAGATTTGCAGGATGAGCTTGTTGAATTACAGTCTAAATTAAAAAAGACTATTGTATTTGTTACACATGATATGGATGAAGCCATTAAGATTTCAGATATGATTTGCATAATGAAAGATGGAGAAATGTTACAATATGATACTCCGGAAAATATACTAAAGAATCCGGTTAATGATTTTGTTTCTAACTTTGTAGGTAAAAATAGGATATGGTCATCACCGGAATATATAAAGATTTCAGATATTATGATAGATAAACCTGTTACTGCATATAAAGAATTATCTGTTTTTAAGTGTCTTGATAAGATGCGTCAGAAAAAGGTAGATAGTCTTCTAATCATTGATCCTAGTGAACGTAAGTTATTAGGTATTGTAAAAGCAAGTCGTTTAAGAAGTGTTGAAGATAAGACACAACCTGTAGAAAGCCTCATGAATGTTGATTTCCCAACCCTTGTGATGAATGAAAGTATTTTAGATGCGTTGAAAATAGTTACAGAAGAACACATATCTACAGTTCCTGTTGTTGGTGATAATAATTGTTTATTAGGATTAATCACAAAAAGTAGCTTAGTTACAACACTAAGTCAGCAATATTTTGATTTTGAAGAGGAGCAGGTAATATAATATGAGTTTGATTCAATATATACTAGAAAACCAATCGCAAATATTAGGATTATTAATAGAGCATATAAGATTGACGTCAATTTCTGTTGGAATGGCAATATTAATAGGAGTTCCTCTTGGAATACTTATATCTTATGCATCAAAGGTAAGCAAACCAATATTATCTATAGCTAATGTTATTCAAGCTATACCTAGCATGGCACTACTTGGCTTTATGATACCTTTCTTAGGTATAGGTACAGCACCTGCAATAGTTGCAGTTGTTCTTTATTCACTTCTTCCTATAATAAAGAATACTTATACGGGAATAGAAAATATAACACCAGAAACTCTGGAAGCTGCAAAGGGGATTGGATTAACACCATTTCAAGTATTGATAAAGGTACAAATTCCTTTAGCCTTACCAGTAATTATGGCAGGAGTTCGTATTGCATCAGTAACTGCAGTTGGACTTATGACAATGGCAGCATTTATAGGTGCTGGTGGGTTAGGATATCTTGTATTTTCAGGGATTCGTACCTTGAATAATAATCAAATATTAGCTGGTGCAATACCTGCTTGCTTATTAGCGTTATTTGTTGATTTCTTAATAGGGATAGTTGAAAACTTAGTTATGCCTATTAGTATGAAAAAAGGAAGTATCAATGATAAAAAGAAAAAGCGTATGGGACAAAAGGCAATATTAATTAGTACAAGCGTACTAATATTAATTATTTTTGTAACAACTTCTGTTGGTAATGCTGGCGTAGGAGAACGTACAATTACTGTTGGTTCTAAAGATTATACGGAACAAGCTATTTTAAGTAATATGGTTGCGGATGTAATTGAAGATAGAACAGATATAACTGTAAATAGAAAATTCGACTTAGGTGGAACTCAGGTTTGTTTTGGAGCATTGCAATCAGGAGATATAGATATGTATGTTGAGTATACTGGAACAGCGTATACTGATACCTTGAAACATCCTCCAATTAGTGATATGCAAGAGGTTTATAATACAGTAAAATCTGAGTTCAAAGAGTTGTATGATATAGAAGTTTTGAAACAAATGAACTTTAACAATACTTATGTTTTAGCTGTTTCAGAAGATATATCAAAAAAATATAATCTTGAAACTATAAGTGATTTAGCAAAGGTTGCTAATAATATGAAATCAGCAACTACATTTGAGTTTTCAAATAGAGAAGATGGGTTAGTAGGATTACAAAAGGAATATAATTTTAAAGTTGGTGAGAGTTTGACTTTGGATAGTTCGCCTAGGTATACTGCATTAGTAAATGGTGATGTTGATATAATTGATGCGTTTGCTACTGATGGATTATTAAGAAAGTTTAACTTAAAAACTTTGATAGATGATAAAGATTTTTTCCCTCCATATTACCCAACACCAATTATTAAATCAGATACTTTAAATAAGTTTCCAGAAATAGAAGATGTTTTAGAAGAAGTAGGGTCAATCCTTACTAATGATGTTATGAGTGAGCTAAATTATAGAGTTGATGAATTGCAAGAATCACCTGAGAGTGTAGCAAGAAATTTTCTTATAAGTAGTGGAATTATTAAATAAAGTATAGTTTTAAAATAATATATTTAAATTTTGTTAGATATCCTTATTGATAATTATTTGTTTAAAATCAATAGGATATCTAACAGATATCTATCTAAAATTTATATCCGTACAAGAATACATTAATTGATTCATTAATTGAATCAAAGGCTAATTCTTTTTCAGCTAAGCGTTTAAAGTTTTGACTATCGTAAAATCCATAATTACATCTTGTATCAGTATATAGGTATAATGAACTAACATTCATTGATTTCATATATTCAGATAAATAGTTCAATAATGTTTTTCCTATACCAAATCCCCTAGCTTCTTTAGAGACTATAAATAATTGTATACAACCTTCAAAGTTATCTTCTCTACCTTTTATAATTTCTTTATATACTTCTTGAATTTTAGCAAATTCTTTTATTACCTTTCTATTTTTTTCGTCTGCTAGAATTTTTCCGATTTCAGTTTCATCAATTTTAGTAGTATTATGAATATTTTTTAATGATATTTTATCATCTTTAGCTTTACCTAAAATTAAACCTATCACTTTATTATTTTTTTCTGCAACTTTGCTAAATGAGCTATCAGCTACACATTCCTGTAAGTAAAATCCAGTTACAGTATCTAATAATACTTCATCTTTTATAAATTCACCAAATCCAAAAGCTTCAGCAATAAGCTTTTTAATAGTGTCGTAATCCTTTTGCATTAAATCTCTATAAATAATTTTATCCATATTAACAATTCTCCCTTTTACAAAAAATTAATTATAGTAATTTGGCCAAATACTATATAATGAAAATAAAGTATCCATTAAGGGGAGAGTCAATAATAATTTTAAAAGTAATGGAGGAATTTATGGAAGAGGGATTATATTCTATAGGAGAAGTCTCAAAAATTAAAGAGATTACAGTGAAAACTCTAAGATATTATCATAAGATAGGAATTCTTATACCCAAATTTATTGATGAAAATACTGGATATAGATACTATTCCATAGATCAATTTATTTATATTGATATAATAAAAGGATTTAGGGCGTTAGGAACAAGTATAGTTGAATTACAAGAAATTTTTGGTGAATGTGATATGGATAAATTGTTAGATTTTCTTGATGAGAAGAGATATGAGGCAGAAGAAAATATAAACAAGATGAAAAATATAATAAGCAATATAGATGCACTAACAAAAGGAATAAGAGTTTCTAGAGGGTTAGTACAAAATAATGAAATCAATATTAAGATTTTTGAAGAGCGTAAGATAGTTACAGTGCCATGCAAAGAAGTAGGAGGATTAAAGGAATTACTTTATTACTCCAATTTAGATAAAATAATTAAGGAACAAAATATAAAGCAAACTATGGAGAGGGGAATAATATACAGATTAAATAAAGATAGCACTCTTGAATCTATGTATGTATTTAATACTATTGAAGAGGAGAATTTAATTAGCAGCAGTAATATAATGATATTGCCAAAAGGTAAATATTTAACTTTAATATATAATAGTGAAAATGCTAGTGAATGTGGGAAGAAAATGCTTGGATTTATTAATGAAAATAAGTTGAAGCCTGAAGAATGGATAGAAATTGAATTATTTAATAATATTTTTGAGACTGAATTATACAATTGTCAGATACAAGTTCTTGTAGAGAGAATGTAAGGAAAAACAACTCACTAGAATAGATAGTGAGTTGTTTTTGTTATTTTAACTTAGCTTCTAATTCATTTGATATTGCTAGATTATATATATAAGCGTTGTTAACTTCGTTTATAAAGTCAATTTTCTTTTCTTCTGGAAGATTGATACCAGCTAGCATGTTATGATATTTCATAACATATCCTCTTAAATCAGTAATCTCAGGGAAGTTATAGTAGTTTAATCCTTCACCAGATATCTTATAGCTTGTACTTAATAGAGATAGGAAAGTTCTACCACCGAATAAGTCAGCTAAAAATCTTGTATAAGCATAAGCTACAACAAGCTCAGGATTTTTTTCTGATAATTCTTCAATTTTAGCTACACAAGCTTCGGTAGAAGCAAGAAGTTTAATTGAATCTACTTTATCCCCTAAAAGGAATTTTAAGTCTTTTCTCATAAGTTCAGAACGATATAATTCCCTAGTAACAAAAGGCTTGACTATTTCATTATTTTCATTTTTATCTAAAGCCATCTCAATAGCTCTATACATTCTTTCTAGGTTTAAGATATATTCAGCATATCCTTCGACAGAAGCAGTTCCATCAACTAATTTTTTTATATATCCTGTGCTTTCTGCTGCACTATGTAGCAATGAAGTTTTTTCTCTTATATCCATCATAAATTTCATTTTTATCACCTCAAATATTATAGTATTATTTAATTGATAATATATATCATTAGATAATAATTATCAAATATGATAATTGATGAAAAAAGATTAATTCTGATTAAAACAGTCTGATATACTCGTGATTTCTCTTAAATTCTTAGTATTTTCCATTAGGTTATATAGCTTAATAATTAGTATAAGTTTTGATAGTGAAGTTTGAGTAAAAATTCTATTTAGAATAATTTAAATATTAGGTAAAATATATACATAATGTATAGAGTGAAAAGATATAATTATGTGCGAAGATAGGAGTTAAAAATGATGGAGCCTGAGGAAATTAAATATTTTAGTGAAAAGGAAATGAGAATATATGATTATATAAATAAAAATAGTGATAAATTACCTTATATGACTATAAGAGAAGTAGCTGATGAAGTATCAGTATCAACTACAACTATATTAAATTTTATCAAAAAGATGGGATACCCCAATTATAGTAGTTTTAAATATGAATATAAGATAAAGGAGAAGAAAGAAAAAATCAAAGGGGATAAGTATGATTTTAAAGAAGTTATAAAATGTTTAGATAAATTTGATTCCACATTTTATAAAGATAAATTTGAATGTGCTATTAATATCTTAAGAAATAGTGATAATGTTATATTTATAGGAATAGGGAATTCAGGTATTATAGCTCAATATGGAGCAAGATTATTTTCAAGTATTGGGAAATTTTCATTAGCTATAAATGATCCATATCTAAGAGTTGGTTACTTAGGTGCAAAGCCTACTGTAATAGTTTTATCAGTATCAGGAGAAACACCAGAAACTATTAGAGAAGTCGATGAGTTTAAAAAGCTAGGATGCAAGATTATTGTAATAGCTACAAGTGAGAATTGTACTCTTGCTAGAATGTCGGATGTTACAATTCCGTATTATATTGAGTCGGTTCATAATGAGCTTATAGATATAACTACCCAAATGCCTGCTATAGGAATAATTGAAAATTTAAGTAGAATATTAAGTAATTAAAACATAGCTATATAAAAAACGCTATGTTTTTTATATTTAACAAAAAATATAAAATGATTGCCTTTTATAGAACTCATAAAGTTATTCACATTTTATTTACAATTGATATAATTATTTTTGAAATCGATTCAAATTATAATTAATAACTAATTAATTTTGGTTGGCCAAATATATTTTAAAATCTTTATAAAAGAAAGGGTTGAAATAAAATATGATGGAAAAATTCCAAGCATTTATGGAAAAATATTTCGTTCCATTAGCAACAAAGCTTAATGGACAAAGACACGTTGCTGCTGTACGTGATGCATTTACATTATCATTCCCACTTACTATGGCAGGTTCATTAGTAGTTTTAATCAACTATGTTTTATTATCACCAGATGGATTCGTTGCAAGCATACTTCACTTAGATAAGTTAATTCCTAACTTAGCAGATTATCAAGCAATATTTAATCCTATTATAAACGGTACTAATAGTATCCTTGCAATTATTATAGCTTTCCTTACAGCTTACGAATTAGCTGGAAATATGGGTGGAGACAAAGTATTATCAGGTATTACATCTTTAGCATGTTACTTTATAATGTACCCAACTGCACAAGAATTTGTAAACGGTGGTTCAGGCTTAAGTACTACTTACTTCGGAGCACAAGGATTATTCGTTGCTTTATTAGTAGGTTTAGGTGTTGGTGAACTTATATCTAGATTTAGTAAAAATGAAAAGTTACGTATTTCAATGCCGGAAATGGTACCACCAGCTGTATCAAAATCATTTAACTTATTAATACCAATCATAATCGTATTAGGTTTAGCTGGTTTATGTAACTTTATATTCTTAAAGATCACACCAGATGGTATACAAGCACTTGTTTATAATGTAATTCAAGCACCATTATCTTCATTAGGAAGCTCGATGGGAACAATTTTAACATTCGCAGTAGTTCAACAATTATTATGGGTATTAGGTATCCATGGACCAAACACTTTAAATGCATTGAGATCAATTATCTTTGCAGAGCAAGGTCTTGTTAACTTAGAATATACAGTAACTGCTGGTACTGCGTGGGGTGCTCCTTATCCAGTAAACTGGGGATCAATAAATGATGCATTTGGTAATATTGGAGGTTCAGGGGCAACATTGGGATTAATTATAGCTATTTTCCTTGTTGGTCGTAAAAATAAAGGTGAATATGAAATTAGTAAGATGGCTTTAGCGCCAGGGTTATTTAATATAAATGAACCAATTATATTTGGATTACCGATAGTTATGAATCCAATATATGTAGTTCCATTTATATTAGCACCGGTAGTTTGTAATATCATTGGATATCTTTGTGTCGTAGTATTTGAGATTATACCACCGGTAGCATATAGCGTTGCGTGGACAACACCTGGGTTCTTGATTCCATTCTTAGGTTCAGGAGCTAATAACTTTATGTCATTAGTAATAGGTATTTTGTGTTTAGCCGTAAGTACACTAATTTACTTACCATTTGTTATGGTTAGTGCAAAAGCTGCACAAAAAGATGGCAACTTAGAAATGGAGGAAGTTATTTAATGGATAAAAATTTTTTATGGGGTGGGGCTGTTGCAGCACACCAACTAGAGGGAGGTTACCAGGCTGGAGGTAAGGGATTATCAATAGCTGATGTAATGACAGTTGGTGGCAATGGTATTCATAGAAGAATTACAGATGGAGTCGTAGAAGGAGAAATATATCCTAACCATGAAGCAATTGATTTTTATCATCATTATAAAGAGGACGTCGCACTATTTGCAGAAATGGGATTCAAGTGTTTTAGAACTTCAATTTCATGGGCGAGGATATTCCCTAATGGAGATGAAGTAGAACCAAATGAAGAAGGGTTAAAATTCTATGATGATTTATTTGATGAATTATTAAAAAATGGAATAAAACCAGTTATTACATTATCTCACTTTGAGATGCCATATAATCTTGTAAAGCAATATGGTGGGTTTAGAAATCGTAAATGTGTTGATTTCTTTGTTAGATTTGCAAAAGTATGCTTTGAGAGATATAAAGATAAAGTTGAATATTGGATGACATTCAATGAAATAAATAATCAAACTGCAGTTGAAAATGAATTTGGTATATATACTTGTTCTGGAGTTAGATTTAAGGAAGATGATAATCGTGAAGAGCTTATGTATCAAGTTGTTCATCATGAGTTTATAGCAAGTGCTTTAGCAGTTGCAGAAGGTAAAAAAATAAATCCTAACTTTAAGATTGGGTGTATGCTTGCTTGTGTACCTGTATATCCTTACTCATGCAATCCAGATGATATGATGCAATCAGTAGAGCAAATGCATCAAAGATATATGTTTACAGATGTTATGGTAAGAGGTTACTATCCATCATATGTTAAGAAGTTCTGGAAAAAGAATAATTTAAACATAGTTATGGAATCAGATGATGAAGAAATATTAAGAAATGGATGTGTAGATTACATCGGATTATCATATTACATGTCATCGGTAACTAAAGCAGGTGAAAGTGAAATTAGAGCAGGAGTTCAAGGTTGTGTACAAAACCCATATATCAAATCTAGTGATTGGGGATGGCCAATTGATCCAGTAGGATTAAGATATTCTTTAAATGTTCTTTATGAGAGATATCAAGTACCTCTATTTATAGTTGAAAATGGATTTGGTGCTTACGATAAATTAAGTGAAGATGGTAAATATCATGATGATTACCGTGTAGAATACTTAAGAAAACACATTGAGCAATTAAAGAAAGCAGTGGATGAAGATGGTGTTGAAGTTATTGGATATACTGTTTGGGGATGTATAGATGTTGTTTCCTATGGTACTGGTGAAATGGAAAAACGTTATGGTTTCATTCATGTAGATAAGAATAATAATGGTGAAGGAACTTTAAAAAGATCAAAAAAAGAATCATTTAACTGGTATAAAAATGTTATAGCTTCAAATGGTGAAGAGCTATAGTAATTATATAGAAGAGTTATTAAAGGAGTTACCATGAAAGAATTAATATTAAAATTAAAATTTGATAAGCCAAATAATATAGGATTTCTAAGAAGATTTATATCATATATGATGGATTGGTATATTGGTGGAATGCTAACTTCATTGCCAATTATTTTAACTTATACGGCTATGAATAGTAGTAATATAGGGACCATAGAGCAAAATATAAATATATTTGAATATCCTTTAAATATAATAATTGGACTTGCGTCATTCATGGTAGCTGCACTTTATTATGTATATGTACCTATGTTTATAAATAATGGACAAACACTAGGAAAGAAAATAATGAAGCTAAGAATAGTAAGTAATGATTATAGTGAAGCTTCGAAAAAACAAATATTTATTAGACAATTTGTTATTATTCTTTTATTAGAAGGAAGTCTTTATACTTCAAGTAATATGTTACATCAAGTGCTTAATGAAGTTACAGGAGCAAATATTGTAAGTATTTATAATACTATAGGTATAGCGATAACAGCATTATCAGCACTTTTAGTTGTAATATTTAAATCAAGAAGAGCTTTGCATGATATTATAACTAGTACTAGAGTTGTTGCAGAAAATTCAATTGAATTAAGCTTGGTATAAAATTTAAATATATAATATATAAATCAGGTGTTAATTGAAGCACCTGATTTATATTATTTTTAGATTAATAAAAAAATAATTTTTGATAAGTTAGATGGATATTTTGTCTAACTTAAGAAGAAGAAACATAAATATAGTAATGGAAATGTGAATAAGAGAGGGAGAAGTTATGAATTATTTAGTGTTTGATGTTGGAGGAAGTGCTATAAAATATTCTTTAATGAATGATTCTTTGGAAATGATAGAAAAGGGCAGTGAAAAAACTCCTAAGGATTCATTGGAAAATTTTAAAAAAGTCATAAAAAGTATATATGAAAAATATAAAGATAATATTGACGGAATAGCAATGTCTTTACCTGGATTAATAAATAGAAAGACTAATAAGATGCAAATTCCAGGAGCATTAGAATATAATTTTGGAGTAGACATATTAAGTGAATTAAAATCTGTAACTACGGATAGATTTACAATAGAAAATGATGCTAAATGTGCAGCTTTATGTGAAGTAACTTATGGAAGTTTAAAAGGGACTAGTGTTGGTGCAGTGTGTATAATAGGTACTGGTATTGGTGGCGGAGTTACTATTGGAGATAATGTTCTTACTGGAAGTAATGGATTTGCAGGAGAGTTTAGCTATTTTTCAACTAATTGGAGAGATTATGAAGGGTTTAATAGTAAATGGGCAGTTGAAAATAGCTCTTTTACTTTAATTTCTATGGTTGCAAAAGAGAAAGGCTTAGAAGCTAAGGAGCTAGATGGAATTAAGGTTTTTGAGTTCTGTAATAATGGAGATGAGGCTGCTTTAAAAGCTTTAAGTGAATATTGTGATATATTAGCAATGGGGTTATGGAATATACAAGCTACTGTAGATCCAGAAAAAATTGCTATTGGTGGGGGTATAAGTAGACAACCAATCCTTATGGAATATATAAATAAGTCATTAGATAAGGTTTACTCAAAAATGCCTATTCCTATTCCAAGAGTACAGATAGTAAATTGTAAATTCTTTAATGATTCCAACTTAATCGGAGCATTAGCTAATTATAAAAAAGTATATAAATAACATAGATAGCTATATGAAGTTTAGTTTATTTACTATTCTTCATATAGCTATTTAGTTTATGAAGTTTATTATATGAAAACATACTATAAATTAAATAGTGTATTATGTATTTAAGATATATTTGGTAAAATAGGTATGTAAAATATGAACATGTTTTATATAAATATAAACAAAATACATAGGGGATGGAAATAAAGATGAATCTTTTAGAAAAAGTAAAGTCGCTTAATGAGTTAGAGTATCTTATTTACGTATATTTAAATAAAGATAAGAATAGGGTTAAGGATTTAAAGCTTAAAGATGTAGCTGATGAACTACATGTATCTCAATCAATGGTTACTAGGGTATGTAAAAAATTGGGGTTTGATGGTTTTAGTGAATATAAGTTACATTTAAGATATACTGAGGAAAATAGTCAAAAGGTAAAGAGTGAAAAGTTAAATTATCTTTTAGACTATTTTCAAAGGTCAACTACGGAAAGTTCTATAGCACAAATAAAGACAGTTGCAAATGCAATAGTAGACAGTAGTGAGGTATTGTTTTTCGGGTTAGGTTTATCCTCTGCAATAGCAAAATATGCAGCTTTATTATTTAATCGTAAAGGGTTTAGAACTGCATTTGTTGATGATATGAGCTGGCGTGTAGAAAATATTTATGACTCAAAAACATTGGCAATTATTCTGACTGTATCAGGTGAAACGGAAGAAGTTAATAAAGTTATATTGAACTTAAAGAATAGAGGGCTAAAAGTTGTAGTTATTAGTAATAAGGAGATTTCTACAGCTGCTAAACTAGCCGATTATAGTATAGGATATTATGTGCCTAATAATCGTGATAAATATTTTCACAATTCAGCTACTCAAGTACCAGTAATACATATTATAGAAAGTATAAGTGATGAAATTCAAAGTTTAATGAAGGCATAATTTATATTATAATACTGCTAACGTTAAAGAAATTACCTCTTACCTCTAATATATTACCACTTACATTATTCAAGTTTACAGGAAATTTTAAGATGGATATAATTAATAATGTGGAGAGTGAGAAGATGAAAATACGGATAGAAGTTGATGAAAATATAAAGGAAAATGAAGTTATTATTAGATGTAATGAATTAGAGGAAGAAATTAAAAAGATTCAAAAGCTACTTTTAGAGATAGCATCTCAAAATAAGCAAATGATATTTTATAAAGGAAATACAGAGTATTATATTTCTTTAGAAAATATACTGTTTTTTGAGACAGAGGAAAGTGGAATAAGCGCACATACAGTTAAAGATGTATATAGCGTTAAATACAAGCTTTATGAATTAGAGGATATTTTGCCAATGAATTTTTTAAGAATATCTAAATCAACAATTCTTAACACTAACCACATTTATTCAATAACTAGAAATATAACATCATCAAGTATAGTTGAATTTCAGCACACACATAAAAAGGTATTCGTATCACGACATTATTATAAAATATTACAGTTAAAGTTATCAGAAAAGAGGAGATAGGATGAGAAAAGAAAGAGTTTTTTGGGGATTATTTCTTGTAATTGGTGCTATAGTTTTGCTTATAAGTAAGCTTGGATATTTTTCAGATACCAATATTTTTAGCTTGTTATTTACACTTCTTTTAGTAGGTATAATAATTAAAAGTCTTATTAGACTTAATTTTCCGGGGATTTTATTTCCATTAGCGTTTATTGCAATAATTTACGATGATAAGCTAGGAATTACAGCGATTACTCCATGGACTGTACTTATTGTAGCTTTACTTTTAAGTATAGGGCTTTCATTAATTTTTAGTAAAAGACCTAAGAAGTATAAAATGAATTATAAGTGGGATGGAGATATACCAGAGACCATAAATATAGAAGATGAAGGTCATATAAAATTATCAACGTCATTTGGAAGTAGCATAAAGTATGTAAATACAGATAAATTTGAATATGCTGATTTAGAATGTTCTTTTGGAAATATGAAAATATATTTTGATAATGCTACTATGGCAAAGGATAATGCAATTATTAAAGTTGATGTTTCTTTTGCAGGGATGCAGATATATGTACCAAGGGGATGGCAGGTTATAAATAATACTGATGTTTCTTTTGGAGCTCTTGAAGAGAAGAATAAGAGAGAAGTAGTAATAACCAATACATTAACTATAATAGGAGATATAAGCTTTGCTGGAGTAGAGGTTTTTTATATTTAATTTATTAAGGAATAACATTATAAATATCAAATAAAATTAGCGCTATGAAATTTTATATTTCATAGCGCTAATTTATTTTAAAGATAATTATTTTATAGCTTTTTTAAATTCTTTATAGCCTATTAAAACAACCCATACATATGCTAATGTTTTTGGTATCATAAGCATTCCTACAAAGAAGTTTTCAGAAGCCCAAAGTACAACTGGTGCGTAGAAGGCAAATGATAAAAATACAGCTATACCTAGATTTTTATAATCCTTATCATTATTTTTAGCTCCATAGCTATATAAAAGATAAATCATTATAATTCCCATAATTGCAAAAGGAATGTTTCTATATATACCCCAGCTTAAAGGTGGATTATTTACAAACCAATCGTTTTGAGGGAATAAGCAAAGTATTATTCTTATAGCTGATAATAAATACATTGTTATATCTAATAATTTTGAGTTTTTAATGTCAAATCTCATCTTCCAAATCTTATAAAGTATTAAATAGAAGATAGTCATGGTTATTGATGTAACTAATTTACCAAAGCCTAGTGCAGCTGCATTATTTTCTAAGCCTGTAGTTAGTAATGCATAAATTCTAGGTATAAGGTGGAATGAATCACCTAATCCTAAGATTAATGACATAAAGCCAAACATTTTAAAGTATTGATTATCTTTTGATTTTCGTATCATTATTATTCCTAAAGAAATAACAGTAGTTAAATAAACCACATGAAAAATTGGTTCCATAATTGCTTGCATAATTTTATTCTCCTTAATATTTTTTTGTACCGGTGTCTGATATTAGTTTATTATAGACAGATTTAATTAGTATAAACTCTATCTTAAATCCATCTTAAATAAATTAATAATAAGAGAAATTAGAGGTTAATATGATATAATCTAGAAAATAAAAGGAGTGTGAGATATGAATAGTATTTTTGATAAATTTAAAGTTTTAATAATAGATGATGAAGAGGATATTACAGATATCTTAGACACTGTATTAAAACGTGAAGGGTTTAGTAATATTTTTATAGCTAACAATGGAAAAGACGGAATAGATTTATTTAAAAAGGTAAATCCAGATATAGTATTACTAGATATTATGCTGCCTGATATAAGTGGATATGATGTTTTTAATGAGTTAAGAAAATATAGTAAATTACCAATTCTATTTATATCAGCCAAAACAGAAGAAGTAGATAGATTATTAGGTTTTGCTATAGGTGCAGATGATTATATAACTAAGCCTTTTAGTGCAAAAGAAGTAGCTTTTAGATTAAAAGCTAGATTAAAAACTTTTGATAATATAGTTACTAATAAAAGTATTAATGAAAATAAGATAATAAAATTTGGGGATGTAGAAATAAATGAGGAAACAGGAGAAGTATATAAAGGTGGGGAAATTTTAGACTTTACAGCTAAAGAGTTAAAGTTACTAATGTACTTAATAAACAATCCCAATAGAATTATAAGTAAAGAGATGATTTGTAATGAAGTATGGGGTGAAGATTTCTTTGGATATGACAATACAATTACAGTACATATAAGAAGACTTAGAAAAAAGATAGAAGATAATCCTTCTAAACCTAAATATATAACTACAGTAATTGGCCTAGGATATAAATTTGTAATGAAGGGAGAGTAATGTATGAGAGGAAAACTTATGATTCATTACTTTGTAACCTTTATATTAGCATGTTTAATTATATTTGCCATAAATATTGTATTTATGAGAGAAAATATATATGGAGTAGGAGCATTATATAATTACGAGCCAGAACAACTAGTAACTACCTTTAGAAATTATATATATTTGACTGAAGATAATAAAGTGGAAGTTAATAAAGAAGGAATGGATCTTTTAAATTCAGATAATATAGGATTACAAATACTAGATGAGGATAATAAAGAGGTATTTCAGTATAAAAAACCAGCAACTGCACCAAGTTATTACTCAAATGTATCATTAATAGATATGTATAGCCATAAAGAGGAGACCTTATTTTTAAGTGAAAAAACTATAAATAATAAGACATATACTTATCTATTATTTTTAGATCCAAATAAAGTGAAGAGAATAACTTACTCCTATGATGTTAAATTAATTGAAGAAGCTCATAAGTTTCCTTTATTGATTATTATAAATTTAGCGTTAATTATAATAATAAGTTTTTTATCTACTGTAAGATTAACCAGACCTATAAATAGAATTATTAATAAGATATTAAATTTATCTAATGGTAATTATAATATAGGTAAAACAAAACAAGGAATTTATTTTAAAGTTGAAAAAAGTTTAAATAATCTAGCAGGTAGATTAGAGATAAATGAAAGAGAAAGAGAAAAGCTTGAGGAAATGAGAGAAGAATGGATTTCTAATATTTCTCATGATATAAAAACTCCTCTTACATCAATAATAGGAAATGCTGAAATAATGGCAGATACTGAATATGAAATAGATGATAAAATAAGAGATAAATGCTGCACAACTATAATAAGAAAAAGCGAATATATAAAAACTTTAGTTGAGGATTTAAATTTATCAACTAGGTTAAAAAATAATACATTAGTATTAAATAAGAAAAAAACAAATATAGTTTCTCTAGTAAGACATGTAATAATCGATATTATAAATGATGAAAAATATAGTGATAGCAATATAACATTTAATTATTCTAATGAAGAGATATTATTAGAGCTAGATGAAGGACTAATAAAAAGAGTATTTATAAACCTTATAATTAATGCATTTGTTCATAATAGCAAAGACGTGAAGGTAAGTATAAATATTCAGAAGCTAGATACTGGTGGTGTTAATATATCTATCGAGGATAATGGCAAAGGTGTATCTGAAGATGAACTAAATAATATTTTTAAGAGATACTACAGAGGGACAAATACAAGCAAGAAGATAGAAGGTTCAGGTTTAGGGATGGCTATAGCTCATGATATAATTAAGTCTCATGGGGCTGAAATTGTAGCTACAGGAAAATTAGGCTCTGGGCTAAAAATAGAAATAAGATTTTAAGAAAATAAATTATGCAATTTTGTTGAATTATATGAAAGTATAATATATAATATAAAAAAGAAAATTTTGGAGGAAGATTATGAACACATTTAGTATTAATAAGACAAATTTAATACATCATCATTGCTAGAGACTTGATCTGTTTAAGAAACGGATACAAGTCTATTGCTGTTGGGCTTGTATCTCTGGCGATGATAAATTAAGTGTGAACATAATTTAGTGTAAGCCATGTAGGATATATGCCTACATGGCTTTTTGTTATATAAAAATAAATTATTTTAGGAGTGAATATTATGAAAAAGAATATAATTAAACCAAGCATATTGCCAGGATTTATGGAGCTATTACCGAAGGAGCAAGAGATATTTAATGATATAGTAAGCAAAATATCAAAGACTTATGAAATGAATGGATGTCTAGCTATAGATACACCAATAATTGAAAAAGCAGATGTACTTCTTGCTAAATCTGGTGGGGAAACAGAAAAACAAGTTTATAGTTTCCAAAAGGGGAAAAATAATTTGGCTTTAAGATTTGATTTGACTGTTCCTTTTGCTAGATATGTAGCTCAATATTACAATGATTTAAATTTTCCGTTTAAGAGATATCAAATAGGTAAGGTATATAGAGGAGAAAGAAATCAGAAGGGAAGATATAGAGAGTTTTATCAATGTGATGTTGATGTAATAGGAAAAGGAAAATTAAGTATTAATAATGATGCTTGGGTTATAAGTTTAGCAGATAAGGCATTTAGAGAAATAGGATTGACTAATTACAAATTTCAAATAAGTAACAGAAAAATATTAAAGGGAATATTAAATGAACTAAAAATAGAAAATCAAGTAGATGTAATGATATTAATAGATAAGGTAGATAAGATAGGGAAAGAAGAATTTATTAGTGAGCTCAATAATCTAATAGGAAATGAAAAAAGTGAATATTTAAATCAAATATTAATGTTTAATGGATCAAATGAAGAGAAGCTAGAAAAACTTTTAGAGATTAATATAGAGGATGAATATTACAATGCAGGAATTAAAGAGCTTAAAACTGTTAAATCAATGCTAGAAGTATTAGGTGTAGATAAGAAAAGCTTTGAAATAAATCTAAAAATAATTAGAGGACTAGATTATTATACAGGAACTGTATTTGAAACTATATTAGTAGGAAATGAAGGCTATGGATCTATTTGTTCAGGGGGAAGGTATGATAATCTTGCAGAGAATTACACAGAAAACATTTTGCCTGGGGTAGGTATATCTATAGGATTAACTAGACTATTTTTTGTATTAAGGGAAATTGGCTTTGTAGATAAATATAATATGGAAGATAATCAAGATTATTTAATAATACCAATAGGAGATACTTTTCAATATTGTGGAGCAGTATTACAATACCTGCAATCAAAAGGCTATAGAGCAAGTATTTATTTTGAAGATGATGCTTTAAAGAAAAAGATGAATTATGCTAATAAAATTGGTGTTGAAAATGTAATTTTAATTGGAGAAGAAGAGGTTGAAAATAATGAAATTAGGATAAAGAATATGAAGACAGGCGATAATATTACAATAAATTATGATTTATTTGTTGGTAAGTAGCAATTAGCCATGTAATAGAAGTCAGTAATTTAATAATATTTTGCTGATTTTTATTATGATTAAGGTTGTTATATCATACAATATAAAAAGGTGATAATTACAAGTATAAAAGGGTGGGTATATGAGTGAGTATGTACAAATAGAGGGTAAAAAATATTTGTATAAAAGCAAATATAGAGATGATGATAATTTAAGAAAAAGCTTTAATAGATTAGCAAATAATATTTTTGATATTGATTTTGAAATATGGTATCAAAAAGGCTATTGGGGAGATGGATATATACCGTACTCATTAATTTATGATAATGAAGTTGTAGCTAATGTATCAGTAAGTATTATGGAGTTTAATTTTAAAGGTGAAAAGAAATTATATATACAGATTGGCACTGTTATGACTGATAGTAGATATAGAAATAATGGATTAGGTAGATATTTAATGGGACGAGTAATTGATGAGTGGAAAGATAGATGTGATTTAATATATCTTTTTGCTAATGATAGTGCTATTAAATTTTACCCTAAATTTAATTTTGTAAAAACATATGAATATGAGCACTCAAGAAGTTGTTTAAATATATCTAATAAAAGTGATGTTAGAACAATAGATATGAAGTGTAAAAGTGATAAAGAATTATTTAATAGAATAATTGAAAATACAAAAATATTTTCAAAGTTTGCAGTTTTAAATAATAAAAATTTAATTATGTTTTATTGCAACTCTTTTATGAAAGATAATATTTATTATATAAAAGATTATGATGCTATAGTAATTGCAGAGATGAGTAAAGAAATAATATATATACTAGAGGTTTTTGGAACTAAAGAGATTGACTTAGAAAGTATTGTTAATAAAATTGTAACTAAAAGTACAAAGAAAGTAGTATTAGGATTTACACCATTAAATACAATTTTATATGATGAGAAAATGTTAAAGGAAGATGATACAACATTATTTATAATGAAAGGTAAAGAGAATCCTTTAGAACTTTATAATATGATGTTCCCAGTATTATCTCATACTTAATAAAAATAAATGGCAAATTTGTTATGATAGTTCATAATTCAAATTTGCCATTGTTATTTAGACTTTTTTATTTTTTAAGACTACAATAATATTTAATATAAATATTATGAGGCTAGCAAAAGAGATAATTAAAATTCTGTTAAGCCAAATGTTATAATTTAATGCATCATTATCAGCTAACACACCAAAGAACATTAAGCTTGCAGCCATGGCTATACCACAAATTATATCTACTACTAAATCAAATACTTGAGCTTTTCTTATATTATTAGTTACATCTTTTACTTTCTTATTAATATAAAGTGCTTTGAAAAAATTGATACATACAACTGAGAATAATGAAATATATGCAAAAAATATCCACGAAAAATGATTCATAACATCGTCTAAAGGTTTTATTTCTATCATACAAGTACCTCTTAAATATTTTATTTATAAATATATTATAAATACTTATGGATAATTAATACAGAGGTGTTAACAAATATTAAGAAATGTAATAATATTGTAAGAAGTTATTTAAATATTTATGATTTTAAATTTTTTAAATTTTAGTTAGAATATATACACAATAATAAAATGGGAAGTATAAAAATAAAGATAAAAGTATATTTTTAAGATTTAACATAATAATTTTAAGAATATTTGAGAGGATAGCTATGAAAAAAGGAATATTAGGAAATTTTATATTATTACTTAGATATAACTTAGGAACATTAATATTATTTGAATTATTTCATAAAGGAATTGCATTAATTTTAGTAGTTCCAATTATAAAGTACATACTAGAAAGTGCAATGCACAATTCAGGAATAATTTATTTGAGTACAGATAATATATTTAAAATATTATCTAATCCTATATCTATAGTTTTATTAATTATGTTATTACTTACCTTGGGGTTTTATGTATTTTTTGAATTTACAGCTACTATTATTTGTTTTGATAAATCTATAAGATATGAAAAAATAGGAATATTTAAGCTTATTAGATTAGGATTACAGAAATCACTTAAAATATTAAATATTAAAAATTACTTATTAATGATATTTATACTATTGATAATTCCACTAACAAACTTAACATTAACCTCTGGGTTTATAGGAGAGTTAAAGCTACCGGATTATATATTAGATTATATACAATCTAATAATATATTAAATTTATTATATATGGCATTGATGATTATTTTATATATGCTAGTTATTAGATGGATTTTTAGTATACATGAAATAGCCTTAAATAGAAGTAGCTTTAAAGAAGCAAAAAATGAGAGTAATAGGATTACAAAAGGAAAGGCTATTAAGATATTTTTATATTCAATAGGAACATTTATAGTATTTAGTATTATAGGTTATGGAATATATTATTTAATAATAATTTTAACGGCTTTATGGACGAAGTATTATAGAGTAGGAAATGATTTAAGCGAAATATTTATTAGCAGAGCGATACTATTTAAGGACTTTTCAATTTTTATTGCATCAGTTTCTAGTTTTATACTTAATTTAGGATTTATATCTGCTATTTATTATAACTATAAGGATATTACCTTTTATAAAAATAGGCAGAAAAGGGTTAAGCTATCAATTATAAAAAAAGTTACAACTATTATAGTGATTTTAATACTTGTACCTATTGAAGCTATGGCCTTTTCAATACATAGCAATACTTTGTTTAATATAGAGTTCTTTTATAATACAACGGCAACTGCGCATAGGGGAGGAAGTATAGCAGCACCTGAAAATACATTATCCTCATTTAAAGAAGCTATACTTGCTCAAGCTGAATATATAGAGACAGATGTTCAAGAAACAAAAGATGGAGAATTAATACTCATTCATGATTCAAATTTTAAAAGGACTACCGGTGTAGATAAAAATGTTTGGGAAGTTGATTATGATGAAGTGAAAAAATATGATGCGGGTAATTATTTAAACTTAGATTATTATGGAGAAAAGATACCAACTCTTGATGAAGCTATAAAATATGTACGAGGTAGATGTAAGCTATTAATAGAAATAAAGCTTAATGGAAATGAAAGCCCGGATATAATAGAAAAGGTTATAAAGGTTATAAAAGAAAATAGAGTTGAAAATCAATGCGTAATAGCATCGATGAATAAAGATGTATTAAAGAAAGTAAAGGAGCTAGACTCAAGTTTTTTAACTTGCTACCTAACAGCTCTAGCGTATGGAGATTTTTATACGTGGGATTATGTTGATATTTATGGTATAGAATCAACCTTTGTTACTAAAAGTTTAATAAATGATATTCATAATAAAGGAAAACAAATATTTGTGTGGACTGTAAATGATCAAGATACTATGAGTAAGATGATTGATTTAAATGTAGATAGTATAATTACAGATGATCCATTTTTAGTTAACGATACTATATATTTAAAGAAAAACGATTTTATAAAGATTATTGCAGATTATCTATTTTAGCTATAAAGATATTAATTCTATATCAGAGTATATTTAATATATATTCAAAAGTGGTATAGCAAAATCAATTGAAAGGTATGGAAACATATTAAAAAGTTATTAAAATTTAAAAGAAAAAATAGGTAGTATTAAGTTAAAGCTTATACTACCTATTTTAATTTTAATATCCTGTAACTTTTATTTCGCCGTATGAAGTTATCCCTTCACCTGCTCCAGAACCAGAGAATTCTTTTGTTTCACCAATAGTAAGAGCTCCAACATTTATTCTAGCAACATCTACAACCTCATTAGCATCATTTAACAACTCAACCTCTATACTTGTGAAACCACTATTTTTAGTATTTGCTGTAACAGTTCCATCAAGTTTATATGCTTTTTCACTTGTATACTCTCCGTTAGTTATTTTTACAGTATAAGGCTCTTCTACCTCTTTTACATCCTCAGTAGTAGTTTCTTTACCGTCTGAAAGCTTTTCGTTAATTTCATCAACGCTCATTTTTTTACATCCCATTAAACCTGCCATTGTTAAAATTAACATACCAACTAATATTTTTTTCATATTAATCATCCTCCCCAATTTTTATTTTTAATAAACTTTAATAGCCCCCAACCACCTTATCTATTAAATTAATAATTATAAGTAAATAAATCTATTAATCCTTGTCTAATAGATATTATGTGGTATAAGAAAATATTCCATATTATATTTAATAAGATTCAAAATATGAAATAAAAATTCTTATTTATATATATTATATGTTTATGCTTAAAATCCTTTAATATTTTTAAAAAAAGTATAAAAAAAATATTAAAATATTAAATAAAGTACTTTTTCGTTAATAAAATGCGTTATTGTATAAAGTGATGAAGTGAATTATAAAAAGATTTCTAATAATATAATAAAAATAGATTTAATTAGAAAAGGGTTTGTGTATTATGCACAAACCCTAAAATTTTAGGTTAGTTATTTTGTTAGTGACTAAAATAAGGATAATAATTTTTAATTTTAGCTATAATAAAGTTACTTACATTATGATAGGGAAATGAGAAACTCTTACGTTAGCTAAATTATAAAATATAGTAATGCTGTTGTAAATTGCTGATATAACAATTATCGATTTGTCATAATATATTATATGAACTATATATAAAGGTGTTACAAATATTTGTTATTGTAAAGAAAAAATTTTATATACTTTGTGTTTGGTATAAAATATAGGTATATAGATTATTTTACAATAGGCAATTAATTATAAGGGAGAGAAAATAATGAGAGATATTATTGATTTACATACACACTCACTTATTACAGATGGTTCGTATAGCCCAAGAGACGTAGTGAAGAATGCATATAATAATAATGTTAAGGTATTAGCTTTAACAGATCATGATAGTATAGGAGGAATAAGTGAGGCTATAGAAGAAGCTAATAAGTTTGGTATTAAAATAATTAATGGAATTGAAATTAGTGCGTTATATAAAGATGGAAATATGATTCATATTTTAGGATACGGGATGAATATTTATGATAAAGTATTTTTAAAAGCCTATGAAAAAATGAGAAAAGCAAGAGAGGCTACTATGGAAAATGTACTTAATATTTTAAAAGAAAAATATAATTTAGACATAGACATAGATGTCTTAAGGGAGAAAAAATTAGATAGTTTTATATCTAGACATGATATTCATAAGTATATTATTGATAACAATATTTCTAATAATAGCAAATATATATGGAACACATACTTAGATCCAATTCCATACGAAAAGAATGAGTTAATACCTATAGATGAAGCTATTTCTACTATAGTTAATTCGGGGGGACTAGCTTTTTTAGCACACTATAATAATAAAACTACAGGTTTAGGAAAATACAATAAAAATGAAATAGAAAATCATATAGAATACTTAAAATCATTAGGATTAAGCGGAGTTGAAAGATATTATCCTACATTTACAGAAGAGGATGAAGAGTTTTTAGATTATATAACTTCAAAGTATAATTTACTATCAAGTGGTGGCACAGATTACCATGGGGAATATAGAAAAAATAATGATATAGGAATTGGTGACGGAAGCTTTTATGTAGAATTTGATAAGATTAAATTTATAAAAGATAATATTTTTATGTAATCATATCACAGAAAAAAGTTAAATAAGGATATAGGATATTATTATAGTTAATAAATTAATTAATATGTATTTTGATATATTAATTAAGATTACTATCAAGATATTAATCCCCACTAAAGAAACCACCTAATTCAAAAAAACATAAGGAATCTTGAAAGTTTCAAGATTCCATTCTGTTTTATAATAATATAGTTACAAAAAAGTGCCTAATTGTTTTGAGAAAATTTCGTTGATATAATGAGGTTAAATTAAATAAGTATTTTGGAGGTAGAAAAAATGGTAAAGCATATAAATGAAAGAGAGTTTGAAAAGGAAGTTCTTAAAGAAGAAGGCGTAGTAGTTGTAGATTTCTTTGCAACATGGTGTGGGCCTTGTAAAATGTTAGCACCTGTTTTAGAGGAAGTTCAAAGTGAAGTAGAAAATGTAAAAATAGTAAAGATTGATGTTGATCAAAATCCTAATATTTCAACAGAGTATAGAGTAACTAATATACCAACTATAAAGGTATTTAAGGATGGACAAGAGGTTATTACAAAAGTAGGATTTTTACCTAAAGCTCAGTTAATTAACATTATTGAAAATAATAGATAATATTATAATAAAGGAATTTATTAGAGAATAATTTAAAATAGAAATAGAGCAAGTTAGGAGGCGAATTTATGCATTATAATGTAGATGATGTTGTATATGATTGTCCCGTTGAAGCATTAGCAACTATATTAGGGAAGAAATGGGTTGCTCATATGATATGGGCTATGCAAGATAAAAAATTTAGATTCGGTGAACTACAGAGATTAGTTAAAGGCTGTAGTAAAAAAGTATTAAATGATCAGTTAGAGATGTTGATTAATAATAATATAATGGAAAATGATAAAAGAACAGTAAATAATATTGTTGAGTCAACTTATTATTTAAGCGAATCAGGATTATTATTATTACCTTTAATTAAAAATATGATCAATTGGAGCGATATGAATCTTTCTTGTGAAAAAGAAGGAGGAAAGAATTAGTGGGAAATATAAATATATTCATAGTCTTTATAGAGGGAATATTATCTATATTCTCACCATGTATATTGCCAATATTACCTGTATATTTAAGTATGTTAGCAAACAGTACTATTAATGATATGAATAAGGATAACTTTAAGAGTAGTATTTTAATAAGAAATACAATATTTTTTGTATTAGGAATATCAACTACATTCTTTATATTAGGATCATCAATAAGCGCTTTAAGTTCATTTATAGCGACTAATAAAAATATAATTATGATAATAGGTGGAATTATTATTTTAATAATGGGCCTATTTTACTTAGGAATTATTAAGTCTGAATTACTAAGTAGAGAAAAGAGATTAAATGTTAAGTATAAGACCATGTCTCCTTTTTCTGCATTTATTTTAGGACTTGCATTTAGTTTTGGATGGACTCCATGTATAGGACCTATACTTGCATCAGTACTTGTAATGGCTTCAACATCAGATAGTATTTTAGTATCTAATTTATTAATAGCTGTATATACGTTAGGATTTGTAGTTCCATTCCTTATAGTAGCTATATTTTATAGTAAATTAGGTAAACATCTAAATAATATCAAAAAATATATGAATGTAATTAAGAAAATAAGTGGAGCATTTATTATATTAGCAGGATTAATTATGTTAATAACAGGTGTGGTAAATGTTAATAAGCAGATAAATGTTAAAAATGAAAATACAGTTGAAGAAAATAATAATAGTTCTAATGTAGAAGCAAATCAACAGCAAGAGGAGCAGGAGGAGGAAAAAATAGAGCCTATTGATTTTACTTTATATGACAATTACGGTAATGAACATACCTTAAGTGATTATAAAGGTAAAACTATATTCTTGAACTTCTGGGCAACGTGGTGTCCTCCTTGTAGAGAAGAAATGCCTTATATAGATGAGTTATATGAGGAATACAATAAGAATCAAGATGATGTTGTAATTTTAGGAATAGCATCACCAAACTTAGGAAGAGAAGGTTCTAAGGAAGATATAACTAAATTTTTAGATGATAATGGTTATAATTTCCCTGTTGTATTTGATGAAAAAGGATCACTTATGTATGGGTATGGTATGAATTCTTTACCATCTACACTTATAATAGATAAAGAGGGGTATATCACAACGTACGTTCCAGGTGCAATGAATAAAGAAACAATGAAAAAAATAATTGAAAGAGATAGATAGTTTCTGAGGAAAAAGTAGCTAATAGGATTTTCTCAAATTTAATAGGGAATATGTTAAAATATGAAGAATAAAATGTAAAAACAAAATTAAATAAAGTATATTTATTAAATAAAAATTAAAATAAATTTATTATGTAAAAATAAGTTGACAAAAATAATTTAAGGTAATAAAATACAAATATAAAATTTAATAAATCTTCAGGGCAGGGTGAGATTCCCTACCGGCGGTAAAGCCCGCGAGCCTTATGGCATGATTCGGTGAGATTCCGAAGCCGACAGTACAGTCTGGATGAAAGAAGATAAGCGAAAAGTATAGTATAATCTTAACTATATTTAGTAAGTGATTTATTTTGCTCTGAAATATTATATATTTCAGAGCTTTTTGTTTACACTTATATAAATGATTGGATTAACTATTTAAAGTTAATTCATAAATAAATATGTATTTTACATATGTAGTTAAGATTTTTATTAGGTATATTAATTAATATATTGACTTTTATTAAAGTTAAGATATTAATTTTTATAGATACTTCCATTATATGGCCCTGAGATTTAATCTCAGGGCTTTTAATTTTTAATTATAAGATTTATTAAGTTTAAGTTTTTATGATTGAGAGATGATCAAGATGGATAAAGAATTTATGCGGTTAGCTATAGACTTAGCAAAGAATGGCAAAGGTAAAGTTAATCCAAATCCACTAGTTGGGGCAGTTATTGTTAAAGAGGGAAGAGTAATTGGACAAGGATATCATGAAGAGTATGGAAAAGCTCATGCAGAAGTTAATGCTTTTAATAGTTTAAGAGAAAGTGCAGAAGGTGCAACTATATATGTGACATTAGAACCTTGTTCTCATTATGGAAAGACACCACCCTGTGTAGATAAAATAATTGAAAGTAAAATTTCTAAGGTTGTAATAGGAACTTTAGACCCAAATCCATTAGTAGCAGGAAGAGGGGTAAGAAAGCTAAGAGATTCAGGTATAGATGTTGTAGTTGGGATACTTGAAGAAGAGTGTAAAAATCTTGCAGAAGTTTTTATGAAATATATAGTTACTAAAAGGCCTTTTGTAGTGTTGAAAACTGCTATGACATTAGATGGAAAGATTGCTACAAAGACTGGAGAATCTAAATGGATTACTTGTGATGAATCAAGAAAAAATGTTCATAAGTTAAGAAATGAACTATCAGCAATTATGATTGGAGTTAATACTGTTATAAAAGATAACCCAGAGCTTACTTGTAGGTTGAACTATGGAAGAAATCCAATAAGAGTAATAGTAGATAGTAAGCTAAGAATACCTATGACTTCAAGAGTAGTTAATGATAATTTAGCAAGAACAATTATAGCTACAACTGACAAGCGCGATAATAATAAAGCTAAGGAGTTAGAAGAAAAGGGAATAGAAGTAGTAAAAGTTAAAGCGAAGTATGACAGAGTAGATTTGAATGAATTGATGATTAAATTAGGAGAATTAAATATAGATAGTGTTCTTTTAGAAGGTGGAGGGACTTTAAGCTTTTCAGCTTTAGAAGAAGGAATTATAGATAAGGTACAAGCTTACATTTCACCTAAAATTATTGGAGGTGAAATGTCCAAAACTCCAGTAGAAGGTAATGGAGTAGAAGAGTTAAATAAAGCGATATTATTAGAAAATATGACTACAGAAAATGTTGGAGAGGATATATTAATACAAGGGTATATTAAAAGAGGTGAAAACTAGATGTTTACAGGTATAGTAGAGGAAATAGGAGAAATTAAAGGGATAAAAAGAGGAGAAAAATCCTCAGTACTTGTAGTTAAAGCTAATAAGGTATTAGAAGAAACTAGAGTAGGTGACAGTATATGTACAAACGGAGTGTGTCTTACAGTTATCAATATAAATAGAGATACATTTGAAGCAGACGTTATGGCTGAGACATTACGTAAGAGTACTTTAGGTAACCTTTCGATTGGAAGTAAAGTTAATTTAGAAAGGGCTTTAAGTTTAGCAACTAGACTTGGAGGACATATAGTAAGTGGACATATAGATGGAGTTGGTGAGGTTATTTCTTTAGTTAAAGAGGATAATGCTACTTGGGTAAGTGTAAAAGCTGAACCTGAACTTTTAAGGTATATAGTTTATAAAGGCTCTATAGCAATAGATGGAATAAGTTTGACTGTTGCATATGTGGATAACGAAATATTTAAGGTTTCAATAATTCCTCATACTGGAGAAGAAACAATACTTTTAAAGAAGAAGTGTGGGGATACTGTAAATCTTGAGTGTGATGTAATAGGAAAATATGTTGAAAAATTATTGAGATTACCTAAAAAAGAAGAAAGTAAAAAAACATCTATAAGTGAAAGTTTTTTAAGAGAAAATGGATTTTTATAGTGGAGGAGAAAGAGTATGTTTAAATTTAATAGTATTGAAGAGGCTATAGAAGATATAAGAGAAGGAAAGATTGTAGTAGTAATTGATGATCCTGATAGAGAAAATGAGGGAGATCTTTTAATGGCGGCAGAAAAGGTTACAGGGGAAGCTATAAACTTTATGGCTAAGTATGGTAGAGGTCTTATATGTATGCCAATTGAAGAGAAGAGAGCTAAAGAGTTAAATATTGGACCAATGGTATCAAATAATACGGATAATCATGAAACAGCATTTACAGTTTCTATTGACCATATTGATACAACTACAGGAATTTCTGCTTTTGAAAGAGCATTAACAATACAAAAGGTTTTAGAAGATGATAAACCAGAGAATTTTAGAAGACCTGGGCATGTATTTCCTCTAATAGCTAAAGAGGGGGGAGTACTAGAGAGAATAGGACATACTGAAGCTGCTATAGATTTACCTAAGCTTGCTGGTTTAAAGTCAGCAGGAGTTATATGTGAAATTATGAATGAAGATGGAACTATGGCAAGAACTCCAGAACTAATGAACTTTGCTAAAGAACACAACTTAAAAATTGTAACTATAGCTGATTTAGTTAAATACAGAAAAAATAAAGAAAAGAAGGAAGTTTTAGTTGAAAGAGTAGTGGAGATAAAAATGCCTACAAGATATGGTGATTTTAAGATGTTTGGGTTTATAAATAAGTTAAATGGGGAACATCATGTTGCTTTAGTTAAAGGTGATATAAATGAAGAATCTCCAATTTTAGCTA
This sequence comes from Clostridium hominis, assembly GCF_014287825.1. NCBI lineage: Bacteria > Bacillati > Bacillota > Clostridia > Eubacteriales > Clostridiaceae > Clostridium > Clostridium hominis. Next base: position 350,132 of record NZ_JACOOO010000016.1, on the reverse strand, counting down.
GGGTACATTCAGAGTGCTTAACTGGTGATGCACTAGGTTCTAAAAGATGTGATTGTGGTGAACAATATGATGCAGCTATGAAGAGAATTGCAGAAGAAGGTTCTGGAATACTGTTATATATGAGACAAGAAGGAAGAGGGATTGGACTTATAAATAAGATGAAAGCATATGCACTTCAAGATGAAGGATATGATACTGTACAAGCTAATGTGATGTTAGGATTTCCAGCAGATATGAGAAGTTATGATGTTGCAGCTGCTATTTTAAAAGATTTAGGAGTAAAAAAATTAAGACTTATGACTAATAATCCAAGAAAAATAGATGGTTTAGGTGAGTTTGGAATTGAGATAGTAGATAGAGTACCTATACAAATGAATCATAATGAGAAAAATGAATTTTACTTAAAAACTAAAAAAGAAAAATTAAATCACATGTTAAATTATTAAAATTTAAATAAATAAAAGATATGAAATATTAGGAGGAAATAAAAATGAGAACAATAGAAGGGAATTTAGTATCAAAAGGGCTTAAGGTAGGAATAGTAGTAGGAAGATTTAATGAATTTATAGTTTCAAAATTATTAGGTGGAGCTTTAGATGGATTAAAGAGACATGGAGTTGAAGAAAATGATATTGAAGTAGCTTGGGTACCAGGAGCATTTGAAATTCCACTAGTAGCTAAAAAGATGGCTCAAAATGAAAAGTATGATGCAGTAATATGTTTAGGAGCAGTAATTAAGGGATCTACACCTCACTTTGACTATGTGTGTTCTGAAGCATCAAAGGGAATAGCTTCAGTTTCATTACAAACTGAAAAGCCAGTAATATTTGGAGTATTAACAACAGATTCTATTGAACAAGCTATTGAAAGAGCTGGAACTAAAGCTGGTAACAAAGGGTATGATGCAGCAGTAACAGCAATTGAAATGGCAAATCTTTTAAAGAATTTCTAAGACTATGAATAAGAAAATTAATATTATATTTGATTATGATGGAACACTGCATAATAGTATAAAAATTTATGGACCAGCTTTTAGAAAAGCATATGAATATTTAATTAAAGAAGGGTATGCAGAAGAGAAGGTTTGGGAGGATAAAGAAATAAGTAAATGGTTAGGATATAGTGCAAAAGATATGTGGAATAACTTTATGCCTAATTTACAAGAAGAAGTAAAGAAAAAATGTAGTTCTATTATAGGAAATTCAATGATTGAATATTTAAGCCAAGGTAATGCAGAATTATATGATGGTACTATAGAATTACTTAAAGAGTTACAAGAAAGAGGATACAATTTGATTTTCTTAAGTAATTGTAAAATTAAATATATGAATGAGCATAATAAATTGTTTAAATTAGATAAATATTTTAATGATTTTTATTGTACAGAACAATTTGAATTTAAGCCTAAATATGAAATATTTAATTTTATAAAAGAGAAGTACCATGGTGATTTTATAGTTATTGGAGATAGATTTGTAGATATTGAAATTGCCAAAGTACATAATTTACAATCTATAGGTTGTTTATATGGATTTGGTAGTTATGAAGAATTAAAGGAAGCTACTTTTTTAGCAAAGGAAATTACTGAGTTGAAGGATTTAATATACAATATTAAATAGTAATATAATAAAGGAGTATTTAGTTTAACTAAATATTCCTTTAATTTTATGAAGTTATTTTTATTATAAATAATTATATTAAGTAATTTTAAGATGGTATAATTAGGTTGATTAGTTTATGTATTAGAAAGGTATTATTTTATGAGCAATTTATTAATAATAGAAGATGATGTTATGTTGAATCAAGGAATAGCATTTAATTTTCAGATGGATGGGTTTAACATTACTTCAGCTTTTACTTTAGAGGAAGCTAGAGAAAAATTAGATAAAGAAAACATAGATATTATAATATTAGATTGTAATTTACCAGATGGTAGTGGATTTGATTTTTGTAAGAATATAAGACAAAAGTATACAACTCCAATTGTATTTTTAACTGCATGTGATACAGAACTTGACATAATAACAGGGTTAAGGATAGGGGCAGATGACTATATTACTAAGCCGTTTAGTATTAATGTTTTAAGAGAAAGAGTTCTAACAGTACTTAGAAGGTGTGGTAAAAATAGCATATCTTCAAATATTATTAAAGAGGGGGAGTTTAAAATAGATTTAGACAAAATCACAGTACAGAAAAATGGAGAAAGTATAGTTTTGGCTCCTACAGAATATAAATTGTTAAAAAAACTAATTTTATCTAAGGGTGAAATTTTAACGAGACAAGTTTTACTAGAAGAGTTATGGGAAAATGAAGAATATGTTGAAGAGCATGCTCTAACAGTAAATATTAATAGACTTAGAAATAAAATTGAAGATAATCCATCAAAGCCTAGATATATTAAAACTGTGTATGGAATTGGATATGCTTGGACAGGTGAGAAGTATTGATAAGATTAAAGAGGATGTTTTTAAATAATATATATAGTATTTTTACTATTTTAGTTTCAATAATAAGTATTATATTTTTAATAATTATTAAGTTGAATATAAATTATATCATTACTACTAATCCGAGTATTTACAATGAAGCAAATAGTTTATTCTTTATAATTGGAATATTTATTTTAATAATAGCTTTAATTATTCTAGGGTTCATATATGTTGTTAGAAAAAATATTTTAAGTTTTTCCAACAATATGTGTGATATTATAGATAAAGTTATTTATAAAGAGGAAAATATAGAGTTTGTGGAAGATGAGGAAACTATATTTTCAAAGTTACAACATAAGTTAAAAAAGCTCGTTGAAATATTAGATAATAATAGAGAAGAGGCTTTAATAGAAAAAGAGAATATAAAATCTCTTATAGGAGATATTTCACATCAAATTAAGACGCCAATAGCTAACATTACTATGTATAATGATACATTAATTCAAAGAGACCTAAATAGAAATCAGCAAAGTATGTTTTTAAATAATATGAAGTTTCAAGTATCTAAGCTAGAGTGGCTGGTGCAAGCTTTGATTAAAATGTCGAGGTTAGAAAGTAATATAATATCGCTAAATAAAGTTAATAGCACTTTAAGTGATACTATAGCTAATGCTTTAAGTGGAGTGTACTTAAAGGCTGAAGAGAAAGAGATTGACTTAGAAATAGAATGTCCAACATTTATAAAGGCAAATCATGATAAAAAGTGGACTAGTGAAGCTTTGCTTAATATTATTGAAAATGCAGTAAAATATACTGATAATGGCGGTAGAATTAGTATTTCTGTTGAGGAATGGGAGTTATTTACTAAGATAGATATTATGGATACAGGTATAGGAATTTCTGAAGAAGATATAAATAATATATTTAAAAGGTTTTATAGGAGTAGAGAGGTATCAGAAGTTGAGGGGATAGGAATAGGATTATATTTAACTAATGAGATCATAATAAAACAAGGGGGATATATTAAAGTAAAATCTAAAAAAGGAAAAGGAACAACTTTTTCAGTATTTTTACAAAGATAAAGTAAAAAAACAACGCTTAAGTAAAATTAAGCGTTGTTTTATTTTAATTTTATTCTAAGCCTACAAAGTCAGATGGGAATGGAGCAATTACACTAACTAGTATAATATCTTCATTACCTGTATTTTTTAGACCATGTTGTGCATCTTTAGTAGATAAAAGCATATCTCCTTTAGTGAAAGGAACCTCTTTATCTTTTTCAGGGTAAACTACTCCAGTTCCTTGAATACAAATCCATAAGTCGTCTGATGTAGTATGCTTATGTGTAGGGATAAATTGATTAGGCTTTACAACCCAAACAGCAGCGGTAGTAGAATCGGAAGTATAAACTACTGTTTTCTTAGCTTCTTTATCATCACCTTGAGCAACTTGGCTTAATTTAAATAAACGATTTTCCATAAAATAAGTCTCCTTTAAAAAGTAATTCTTAAATAGGTTATGGAGTAATAAATAATATATACTTTGTATTTTCCTAGACTATAATAATATTTTTACAACCATTTTTTTCTGAAATATTTTTAAGTTCATCCATATATTTATCAGAAGGACTTGGGTGAGACTTTAAAGAGTGCCTTACTCCAAGATTTCTGAACTTTATAAGTTTATATCTTATATTTGGATCATATTTGTTTATAATTTCAGAAACTCTTTTTACTGTTTCTTCATTATTAAATATTTCAGGAACGATGACAGTTCTTACCTCATAAAGTTTACCTATAGAAGCTAAGTAGTCCAAATTTGATAATACATGTTTATTATCAAAATCTATATATTTGTTATGTATACTATTATCGAATGATTTAACATCAAGCATAACACCATCACAAAGTTCTAAAAGATTAGCCATTTCTTTAAAGTCCTTAGAACCATTACTATCAACAAAACAAGTTAATCCTAATGATTTAGCTTTAGTAAATAAACTTATCAAAAAGTCTTCTTGAAGAGTACATTCTCCACCTGATACAGTTATTCCTTGGATAAAAGGTTTATAGTTAGTTACTTCATTAATTATATCATCAGTAGACATTTTAGAAACTTTAGGACTACTGTTATTATTACATGCTTTTATACAAGCATCACAATTACAGCATTTTGTTTTATCCCAAAAAACTTTACTGTTATTTTGAGCAATAGCTCCATTAGGGCAAGCTGTGATACATGTACCACAGTTACCACATATATTTATTGTTTCAGGATTATGACAGTAGATACAGTTGAAATTACAGCCCTGTAGAAAAATAGCAGTTCTATTTCCTGGCCCATCAACAGAGCTAAAAGGAATTATATTATTAACGAATCCAGTCATTATCGTATCATTCTCTCAAGTACTTTACCGTTTTGAACTTGTCCTTGTCCTAAAACAACTGTATCTTGAAGTGTAGCTTCACCTCTATTTAGCTTTTCAATTTCACTTTTCTTAACTAAGTATCCAGTTATTCTTATTACATCAGCATCTGAAGAGTAAAGTGAGAAATATCTCATACCTTCTCTAAATGCACCTTGAATTATATTTAATATAAATTCAGGGTTGTTCATTGCATTCATTTCAAATGGGAATATATCACCAACACCTGATGGGAAGTATTTATGAAATCTAGCAGTTTGTTTTAAGTGCTTCCATAATTCAGGTTCTTCGCCTATTGGAATTCTTGAACCTGGGCTTATATTTATATCATCACCAATACCTACTTGAGCATGAAGTAAAAGTCTTTTGTTAGTAACTTTACAGTGTTTACTTTCAAAGTTATTTATGAAGTTTTCCATAAAGTCCATTATTCTAACGCCAAGATCATCAGCTTTTTTGCAGTGACCAAATTTGTCTTCTAAATTTTCAGCTTTAAGTAGGATATTAACAGCTTCAGCAAGTCCTACAAGACCAAACATAGAAGTAAATCTATCTTTGCTTATAAATCCTTCTTTTACTAAGAAGTTAGTTTCAAAGAAAGTACTTTCTTCAACTATGTATCTAATTCTTTCATTTATATATTCAGCCATACATTGCATAGCATTAGGTAATTTATCATTGAAGAAATCATCAATATCAGTAGCAGTAGAAGCTAAAGTAGATAATCTCATTCTAACTAAGGTATGAGCTCCACCGCCAACATGTAGACCATTGTAGCAGCTAGCAATTCCGTAGTTACCTAAATCTTCGGTAAACATTTTATGATTTGCAAAGCTTGGTTTAGCTGTAACTAATGCTGTTTTAATAGCTTCAATAGCTAAATCGGTTGGAGTTTCTTCACTATATTTTAAAGTTAAGTTAGGAATAGCATTTTCTAACTCTCTTTCAACTTCTAATATTATTTTAGCCGCCCTAGTTGGTTTTGGACCTAAGTTACCATGGCAGAAAGAGTCTGTTATAGTTCTATCTAATTGAGTTAAGAATAATCTAATTGCAAGCTTAGCTTCAGCTTCATCTACTATAAATGGCTCTAATAGGTAGTCTATATTACCAATGTAAACTGGCATTGAAGTGATTGAAGGAACATGTTTATACATTATTAATAAATTTGTAGTAGCTTCCCATATATTTGTTGGAGAAGCTAATTCTAAAAATTTACATCCTTCTTTTATGAACTTTTCATAATCAGGAAGTATATATCTAGGTCTATAAGGCACATTACCTTCGAATAAATCACAGATTATACCTGCATCTCTTAGTTTTTGAGTTTCATCAGAAATATTTAATACTTTTACACTATTTTCAGCATATCTAGCTAAAGATAATACTTTTTGTTCATATGTTAAAGTAACGTCTTTAACAATTTTTTCGATATCGTTCATATTGTCACCTCTAAAGTCATCTTATGTTCCTATAGATTATAACATATAATCTATTTATTTAATTATAGTAAATATCGGTTAGCACACTTTATTATTACAACTAATATTAATGTAGTTTTTAATATTCCAATAAATAAGTAATGAAATTATTATAAAAATGAGATATAATGAATAGTAATGAACGCTATATAAATGCTTATGTTAGTGAATTGCATTTATATAGCGTTTATTTTTATGTGGAAAATAATTTTTATTAAAGAGGAGAAAGAATGTTATTTAAAGATTTAAATATAATTAAGCCAATATTAAATTCAATAGAAGAATCTGGCTATGAAAAACCAACAGCAATACAAGAAAAGTCAATACCATCTATATTAGATGGAAGAGATATATTAGGTTGTGCACAAACAGGAACAGGTAAAACAGCAGCATTTGCTATACCAATATTACAAAGAATAATTGCAGAGAAAAAAGTTGATAATGAGAGAAAATTAAAGGCTTTAATAGTAGCGCCAACAAGAGAACTGGCTATACAAATAGGTGAAAATGTTACTACATATTCAAAGTATTTAGATATTAAAAGTACAGTTATATTTGGTGGGGTAAATCAAAGCTCACAAGTTAGAAAAATAAAATCTGGAGTAGATGTTTTAATAGCAACACCAGGAAGACTTATAGATTTATCAAATCAAAGACATGTTGATTTAAAAAATGTTAAGTATTTTGTACTTGATGAAGCAGACCGTATGTTAGATATGGGGATGATTCATGATGTAAAGAGAATAATATCAAAATTACCTAAGGAAAGACAAAATCTATTATTCTCAGCTACGATGCCTAAAGAAGTTATGAAGCTTGTAAATTCTATATTAAAAAATCCAGTTAAGGTAGAAGTTCAACCAGTTTCATCAACAGTAGATATTATTTCTCAAGGGGCTTACATGGTCGCAAAGAAAAATAAAAAATCATTATTAGTACATTTACTAAAGGATGAATCTATAAAATCAGTTATAGTATTTTCAAGAACTAAACATGGAGCAAATAAAATAGCAAAAGACCTTAATAACGTAGGTATTGAAGCTGCAGCTATTCATGGTAATAAATCTCAAAATCAAAGACAATTAGCTTTAAATAATTTTAAAGAAGGTAGTTTAAGAGTTTTAGTTGCTACAGATATAGCAGCTAGAGGTATAGATGTAGATGAATTATCACATGTTATAAATTACGATTTGCCAGATGTACCAGAAACTTATGTACATAGAATAGGGCGTACAGGAAGAGCCGGAAGAGAAGGAGTTGCAATTACTTTATGCGATTCAGAAGAACTGGAAATGTTTAGAAGGATTGAAAAAGTTATAGGAAAATCAATACCAGTACTTGCAGAAGAAAAGTTTGAAATAATAGAACCTGTTATATCACAAAAAACATTAAATCAAATTGAAAAGTTAACTGGTGATGATAAGAAGAACTCAAAAAGAAGACAGTATGGAAATAAAAACGGAAATGTAAGAGGTAAATCTCAAGGAAATAGTAATAGAAGTGGTAAGCCTAACAACGGTAAAAGCAATAGTGGAAAAGGGAATAATGGAAAACCAAGCACTGCTAAAGCTGGTAATACTAAAGCTAATAGTGGAAATAGAAGTAGAAAGCCAAGCTCAGTTAGTAAGTAATTAGGTAATAGATAATAAGTAATAGATAAGAAGTGTGTTTAATATAAAATAAATAGTTAAACAGAAATAGAAAATACGTAGGATTTATTCTTACGTATTTTTTTATTTACCTTTGTTATGTTATATATATTGATATTTTAATTTAATATAACATTTTGTCTTCATACGAATATAACAGAATTGTTATATTTAATAATAAGAATATCTCAAAGCTGTGAGGTTTTGTTAGAAGTGCTCATGATATCATTATATTGTAAGAAAGATAAAGTAAATATTTAAAAGAATCTTTGAAATATATAATGACTTAATGAAGAGAGGTTAAAAAAATGAGTATATTAATTACAGAAGGTTTAAAAAAGTATTATGGGAAAGATGAAAATTTAGTAAAAGCATTAGATAATGTTAATCTTGAAATAAATAAAGGTGAGTTTGTTGCAATAGTAGGAACTTCAGGATCAGGCAAAAGTACATTACTTCATATGCTTGGTGGGTTAGATAGACCATCACAAGGAAAGGTAATCGTAGATAATAAAGATATATTTTCAATGGATAATGACAAACTCACAATTTTCAGACGTAGAAATATAGGTTTTGTTTTTCAAAGCTATAATTTAGTACCTATATTAAATGTTTATGAAAATATAGTTTTACCAATAGAGCTTGATGGAAATAAAGTTGATACAAAATATGTAGACAATATTATAGAAACATTAGGCTTAACTGATAAGATAAATAGATTACCTAATAAGCTATCAGGGGGGCAACAGCAAAGAGTTGCAATAGCTAGGTCCTTAGCTACTAAACCTTCAATAATATTAGCTGATGAGCCTACAGGAAATCTTGATTCTAAAACGGAACAAGAAGTTTTAGGTTTATTAAAAGTAACTAGTAAGAAATTTAACCAAACCATAGTTATGATAACTCATAATGAGCAAATAGCTCAGATGGCTGATAGAATAATAAGAATTGAAGATGGAAAGATAGTAGCTAAAAGGGGGTAGGAGTTAATGCTTCAAAATAATAATGCAGAAATAATAAAGATGATAAGTAATAGAAGCTTAAAAGTAAATAAATTAAGAAATATATTTGCTATTTTAGCTATAGCATTAACTACATTACTTATAACTACAACTATAGCAGGTGGAATTACATTTTATAATACTAATAAAGCTTATATGAATGTAAGTACCTATGGAGTAGATGCTGATGGATATATTAATATAAATGATGAAATTAAATTAAAAAGCATAGAGAATATTAAGAAAATGGGAGTTGTTCAATTAGCTAGTGAAGATGTTATAAAAAATAATATTTTAGCAAAAGAACAAGTAGTATTAGAAGCAACTGATGATAAAGCTACATATGAGATGATGGCAATAGTGCCTATAGAGGGAACTTTTCCAAAGGAAGCTGAAGATATATTACTGCCAACATGGGTATTAGATTTATTAGAAATAGATAAAAAGGTTGGAGAAAAGGTTACTTTAGATATAGTAATAAATAAAGAGGTTAAAAGTATTGATTTTAATCTTTGTGGATATTATGAATCACTAGTTACAAGAGGAATGGGAAGAACTAGAGCCTTAGTATCTAATAAATTTGTAGATAAGTATAATAAGGAAATAACTAAGATAGATGGAACAAAGACAGCATATGTTAACTTAAAAAATATAAAATCAACATCAAGCTATGATGCAGTTCAAGGAGAACTACAAAAAATAGCTGATAGAGTTGGAGCAAGCAAAGCTAAATCACATCCAAAGTATGATACTGGTGAAAAGGTATCTATGAATAGTTCAGTTATACAACAAACAATGGCTATATTGTTAGCGATAGTTTTAGTAATAGCTACAGGATATTTAATTATATATAATATCTTTTATATATCAGTTACAAAGGATATAAAGTTTTATGGATTATTAAAGACAATTGGAACCACTTCAAAGCAACTTAAGAAAATAATAATAAAACAAGCTTTAAAGTTATCAATTATAGGAATACCAATTGGATTAATTTTAGGATATGGTGTTGCAGTATTAATATTACCTATAGCATTATCATTCACTATTTTTGGGAATATAGTTGTAGTATCCAAAAACCCAGCAATATTTATATTATCAATATTATTTTCGCTTATAACAGTTTTAATAAGTTGTAATAAACCAGGGAAAATAGCAGGAAAGGTTTCACCTATTGAAGCAGTTAGATTTGTATCATCAGATGTAGAAAAATCAAAGAAGAAGGATAAAAAAGGTACTAATGGAGCTAAGCTTAATAAGATGGCTTGGAGCAATATAGTAAAGAGCAAAAAGAGGGTAATATTATCTATTTTTTCAATATCATTAAGTGCAATTATGGTCATATTTACAATAAGTGCAACTATGGGTATTAATCCTGAGAAGCATGCTGAAAATCAAATGGTTGCTGATATTACTGTTGGAAATGTAATAGGACATTTCTGGGGAGAGGTAGAATATGATCCAATAACAGAAGATTTAATATCTAAAATTGAAGCTTTAGATTTTGTTAAAGAAGTAAGAAGAAATTATAGCGCAATAGCTCCAGGTACTATGGGAGAGATGTTTGATTTTGGAATTGAGATGAATTTAGAAGGTAAGATCAAAGAAGAATTTGATGTAGGAGAAAAATCAGGAAAGCAAAACATAAGATATAGTATGTTTGCACCTGCCGATAATAAAATTAGAGCTAATGTAACAGCTCTAAAAAGTGATAGATTAGATAAAGAGCTTGAAAAATTTGAAGTGATTGATGGTGAGATTGATACTGAAAAGTTTAAGTCAGGGGAATATTTGATTTATAATGTTTTTGTAGGAGAACCATATGTAATAAAGGCTGGAGATATACTTCCATTTACAATGATGATTCCAGATGAAAATGGAAATCTTAAGGAAGTAAAAAAAGAGTTTAAGGTTATGGCAGTAGTAGCAGATAGGCAAGGGGGATGGTCTGCTAGCAATATGGATACATTTAATATAGAAGAGAACGCATTTAAAGAGTTATTCCCTCAATATGAAAATTATATAAAAAGTGTTGATATTGACTTAAAAGATAATGTTGATTTAGTGGTGGCTGATAATGAAATAAGTAAAATTATAAATGAATCAGGCAACATTATGTTAATGTTAACTTCTAAAAATTATTATATAGATGGTATGAAAGAAATGAAAACTATATTATTAATTGTAGGAGGAGTAGTAGCCTTAATATTAGGCTTAATAGGAATTATAAATGTTACAAATACAATGCTTAGTTCATTACTTTCAAGAAGGGTAGAATTTGCAATGCTTGAATCTATTGGTATGACAATGAATCAGATAAGAAAAATGCTGTTGTTTGAAGGGGGGTATTATATACTTTTAACAAGTTTAATAATAATTCCTCTAGGTTTTATAGCTAGCTTTACAGCGCCTATGGTTATGCCGATATATGGAGGGTTTAATTTAGGGATATATCTACTATCGTTAATAATAGCTATTAGTTTAATATCTATATTAATGTTAATAGTTCCATTAATAGGATATAAGTTCATAAGTAAGGAAAGTATAGTAGAAAGACTTAGAATAGCAGAGTAGTTATAAAGTAGTGAGATAGATTAAAGAAGCTGAGAATAAAAACTCAGCTTCTTTAATTTATTCAAAAGTATTTATTAAATAAAAGTTTATAGCTGTAATATAGATGATAATAAAACAATATATTTATAATATATAGCAATTTAATTGTTACATAGAGAAATTATATTAAAGGGGTAAAGAAATATGAAAAAAATACTGTCTATTCTTCTAGCTTCGGCTATGGTATTTGGCCTGGTTTCCTGTGGAAGCTCAGATACAGCTAAAGATGATAAAGGTAATGATAAGACAGAAAGTAAAGTTGAAGAACCTGTAATAGAAAATAAAGAAGAAACAGCAGAGGGACCTTCAGGAACTGTAGTTGTTTATTCACCTCATGATGCTGAACCGCTTAATGCTGGGGTAAATCTATTTATGGAGAAGTATCCAAATGTGCAAGTTGAAGTTGTTGCAGCCGGTACAGGAGAACTTTGTAACCGTATTGCAGCTGAATCTGCTAATCCAATAGCAGATGTACTTTGGGGTGGAGGGGCTGACTCTTTAGCAGCATTTAAAGATTACTTTGAACCTTATGTATGTGCAAATGATAAATATATAGATGATGCATATAAAGATCCAGATGGATATTGGATAGGAGAAAGTCCACTTCCTATGGTTATATTTTATAATAAAGATTTATTAGCTAAAGATGGATTAGAACCACCTACTTCATGGGCTGATTTAACTAAACCGGAGTGGAAAGGTAAAATAGCTTATTGTTTACCATCAAAATCAGGTTCAGCATATACGCAACTTTGTACTATGTTACTTGCTGAAGGTGGAAAAGAAGAGGGATGGGCTTTTGTAGAAGATTTATACGATAATTTAGATGGAAGAATAGTTGACTCTTCTGGTAAATGTCATAAGATGGTTGCTGATGGAGAGTTTTATATAGGACTTACAATAGAAAAATCAGCTGTTAAATACGCTGATAATGATAGTGTTGGTTTTGTATATCCAAGTGATGGTACTTCAGCAGTTCCAGATGGAGTAGCTTTAGTTAAAAATTGTCCAAATGAAGATAATGCTAAGTTATTTATAGATTTCGTAACATCTAAAGAATGTCAAGAAGAACAAAGTAAAAATTGGGGACGTAGACCTGTTCGTAGTGATGTTGAGGTTGGAGAAGGAATGGCTAAACTTAGTGAATTAAAATTAGTTGATTATGACTTTGACTGGGCTGCTAAGGAGAAGGAGACTATAATTGAAAAGTTTAATGATATTATGGTTGATTAGATATAAGTATTAAGGTAGCTTATGTGGGTCATTTCTTTGAAATGACCCTATTTTTATAAGGGGAGGCAAAGAGAATGAGCCATGGAGTAATTATAAAAGATGCTGTTAAGAGATATGGGGATTTTACAGCATTAAAAGGTGTTAACCTTGAGATAAAGGCAGGAGAATTTTATACACTATTAGGACCATCTGGATGTGGAAAAACTACACTTTTACGTATGATTGCAGGTTTTAACTCTGTTAATGGAGGGGAAATATTATTTGATGATAAGGTAATTAATAATATGGAAGCTCATAAGAGAGATATTGGGATGGTATTTCAAAACTACGCAATATTTCCTCACTTAACTGTAGCAGAAAATGTAGCTTATGGATTAAAGGCTAAAAAAGTTCCAAAAGGTGAAATAAAGAAGAGGGTAGAGGAAGCTTTAGAATTAGTGCAGATAAGGCAGTTAAAAGATAGACGTCCTAATGAACTTTCAGGAGGGCAACAACAAAGGGTGGCATTAGCAAGAGCATTTGTAATAGAGCCAGGAGTATTGTTAATGGATGAACCATTATCAAATCTTGATGCTAAGTTAAGGGTTCAAATGAGAACAGTAATTAAGAAGTTACAAAGAAGACTTGGGATAACAACTATTTATGTAACTCATGATCAAGAAGAGGCATTAGCTATTTCAGATAGAATTGCAGTAATGAAAGCTGGAGATATAATGCAGGTAGGAACACCAGAGCAAATATATAAAAGTCCTGAGAACACATTTGTTGCAGGATTTATAGGAATATCAAATTTTATAAAATGTAATATAAGTGGAGATGACCCGCAACAGGCAAAAGCAGAAATAAACAAGGAGTTTACAATAAAACTAAAATTAAGAAAATCATATTCAGGAAAAGCTTTATTATCAGCTAGACCAGAACAGTTAAGTTTTTCAGATAGTGAAGGAATATCAGGTAAAATAATTATTTCTACTTTTTTAGGTGATTTTATAGAATATGAAATAGAACTTGATAACGGGCAAACGATTCAATTGAATGAATATACAAAGGATACTAATTATGTACATCAAGATGGAGAAAAGGTATTGATTAATTTTAATAAAGATGCAATTAGTATATATACTGATGAAGCTGGGGAGTTGATTTCATGTTAAAGTTAAAAAAGAAAGTGAAATTAGATTTCTGGTTTTGGATAAAAGTGATAGTAATACTTTTTATGGCAGCTTTTCTTATATATCCATTTTTTACCCTTCTATCAAGAAGCTTTTTTTCGGCTAAAGAACCAGGATTTACATTAGCAAACTATGTTAAGTTTTTTACTAAGAAATATTATTATTCAACTTTAGGGCGTAGTTTATTTATTTCAATAACTACAACAATAACAACATTATTACTTGGAGTACCTATTGCTTATTTAATGTCTAGGTATAATGTTTGGGGGAAGAAGTATATACACATATTAATTATAATGAGTTTAATGAGTCCACCTTTCATTGGAGCCTATAGTTGGATAGTTTTGTTTGGACGAGCTGGGGTAATTACTAGTTTATTTAGCGATTGGTTTGGAATAACTTTACCAAGTATATATGGAAAAATTGGAATTATAACTGTATTTACCTTTAAGCTTATGCCATATATATATCTTTATACTTCTGGGGCTATGGGAAGTATAGATTCAAGCCTTGAAGAAGCAGCAGAGAATCTTGGAAGTAGTAAACTTCAAAGACTAATGAAGATCACACTACCTGTAATTATGCCATCTATAGCAGCTGGAGCTATCATGGTATTTATGACTAGTCTTGCTGACTTTGGTACTCCAATGTTAATAGGAGAAGGATATACCGTATTACCGGTATTAGTTTATAACGAGTATATGAGTGAGATGGGGGGGAATGCATATCTAGCAAGTGCTTTATCTGTAATAGTTGTATTATGCTCTACTGCAGTCTTACTTGTACAAAAATATTATGTCTCTAGAAAAAATTATGTAATGACATCGATGAGACCACCAGAAGAAATAAAAGTACATGGATGGAAAAGATTTTGGATAACGCTACCTGTAATTGTTGTTACATTTATAGGGATATTACCTCAAATTGTAGTGGTAATAAGCAGTTTTATAAAGACTGATTTTACTGGATTTATAGGTGGATTTAGTTTGAATAGTTATATCACTATACTTAATAGATTAGGAACTAATATTAGAAATACATTTGTCTTTTCAAGCATAGCTATAGTAATAATTATTTTAATAGGAATGCTTATATCATATATTATTGTACGTAAAAAAGGTGTTACATCAAATTTGATGGATTTATTAATTATGTTCCCATATGTAATTCCGGGAGCTGTTTTAGGTATAAGTTTAATTGTAGCTTTCAATAAAGAACCACTGATATTAACTGGAACGGCAGCTATTATGATTATTGCTTTTGTTGTACGTAAATTACCATATACTGTCCGTTCGGGAAGTGCATTTTTGCATCAGATGGATGAGAGTGTTGAGGAAGCATCAATTAACCTAGGGGTATCGCCTATGAAGACATTCTTTACAGTAACTGCTAGGTTAATGGCACCAGGGGTATTGTCAGGTGCAATTTTAAGTTGGATTACATGTATAAATGAATTATCTTCAAGCGTAATGCTTTATGGAGGAAAGACAAGCACTATTTCAGTAGCTATTTATACTGAAGTTGTTAGAAATAGTTACGGTACTGCAGCAGCACTAGCATCTATATTAACATTTAGTACGATAATTTCACTATTAATTTTCTTAAAGATTAGTAAAGGAAAAGTGTCTGTAGTATAGACTTAGCAAGGGGGATATTTTAAGTGATAAAAAATATTGTATTTGATATGGGAAATGTTCTTATTTGTTATGATACCAGGAAATATATTGACTTATATGTAGAGGATAAGGGCGATGGAGATCTACTACTTAAAGAGGTATTTGGATCAAAAGAATGGCTAAGTATGGATAGAGGGGTTATGACAAGTGAAGAGGCAATTAAATCTATATGTAATAGGATTCCCAAAAGAATTCATGAAGACGTAGAAAAACTCATTAATAACTGGCATAAGGATATTCCGCCATATCCAGAAGTTGAAGAATTAGTTAAGAGGGTAAAGAAAGCAGGATATAAGGTATACCTATTATCCAATACTAGTGTTAAGTATCATCAATTTAAAGTTAACATACCTGCATTAAGATATTTTGACGGTGAATTTATTTCTGCAGATTGGAAATTATTAAAGCCAGAAAAAGAAATATTTTTAACATTCTACCATCATTTTAAATTGAAACCTGAAGAGTGTTATTTTATAGATGATTCACCAGCAAATATTATAGCTGCAAATAAAACTGGAATGATTGGCTTCGTATATAATAAGAATATAGATAAACTAATAGAGGATATGTTGAAGAACAGCATAAAAATATAAAATAAAGAAGATGGATATTAAATAATAAATATCCATCTTCTTTATTTCTAGTCTAGGAATCTCTATAAGATTTCCTATGAGGCACACAATTGAGTAATGCAATTTATATTACATTAGAGTGGTTTATGGTCATTTATAATCTTTGACATAAAAATCGAGTTCTAATCAGTAAAAGTAAATTTTATAAAAAAGATGATAGTTAATATAATACAACTATCATCTTTTAATATTTACATGAGGATGTAAAACTAATTTTTTGTTTTTATAAAGAATGCTAGTCCGCAAGCTCCAGGACCGGCATGAACACCAACAGTACTGCCTATAGCACTTATTGGACAATCTTTAAGTTTATAGGTCTTTTCTATAAAACCTATAAACTGATTTAAAGCAGTTTTTGCACCAGTATATCCAAGTGTATATGGCTTAGATTCATCAATTCCACCAGCTTCTTCTACTAATGCTTTTATTTTAGAATAAGAGTTGTTTGTCCCTCTAGCTTTAGCAGCCATAGATACAGAACCACCCTCTACTTTTACAATAGGTTTAAGATTTAATAATGTACCAGCTAGAGCTGCTGTACTTGAAAGTCTTCCGCCTTTCTTTAAGTATTCTAAGGTATCTACTGCAGCAAAAATACGAATGTTATGTTTTTCTTTTTCAAGGATTTCAAAAACTTCTTCTATTGATTTACCACTATTTCTAAGAGAAACAGCATAATCAACTAAAACTTTTAATCCTAAAGTTACAGTTTGGCTATCTACTAAATAAACTTTTTCATATTCACAAATATCTTTAGCTATAGTTGCACTTTGATAAGTACCACTTAATGAGCTTGATAATGTTATTACAAGAACAGGCTCGTCTTTACTCTTAGCACTTTCAAATATCTTAACAAAATCTTCAGGAGAAGGTTGACTTGTTTGTGGCAAAACCTTAGCAGTTTCTAATTTAGTATAGAATTCTTCTGCAGTTATATTAACTCCATCGTGATATTCTCCATCTTCAAAAAGTATACGAAGTGGAACTACTTGTATATTTTTTTCTCTTGCATCTACTTGTGTTATATCAGACGTAGAGTCTGTAATTATATTAAAGTTCATAAAAACCTCCAAGTTACTTTGATTATCAAATTAATATAATTCTAATTTAAAAATAAAATACTGTCAAGTATTTTGTATACCAAAAGAAAATAATAATATTTTCTTTTAGCAAGTAATAAGAATAGTATTAGGAAATAATATTTTTTATGGTAAGTAAATCAGTAGTAATGATATTTTGAAGAAAATTATAAGGAGGAGAAAATATGAAGAGGTTAGATGGTAAAGTAGTTATTATTACAGGGGGAGGGCAAGGAATAGGATTTGGGATAGCGGTAGCATTTGCTAAAGAGGGAGCTAATTTGGTTTTAACAGGAAGAACAGAATCTAAGCTTATAAATGCGAAAAAGAAGTTGGAAGATGAATATAAGGTGAAAGTGGTACCTGTTGTAGCAGATGGTGGAGATGAAAATGCAGTAAAAAATGTTATAGATAAAACCATAGAGAACTTTGGGAAAATAGATACAGTTATTAATAATGCTCAAGTTTCAAAATCAGGTGTAATGCTTGCAGATCATAGTAAAGAAGATTTTGATTTAGCAATTATGTCTGGTTTATATGCAACTTTCTTTTATATGAGGGAAGCTTTTCCACACTTACAAAAAACTAAAGGTTCAGTAATTAACTTTGCGTCAGGAGCAGGGTTATTTGGTAAGTTAGGTCAATCTTCTTATGCAGCAGCTAAAGAGGGTATAAGAGGTATGTCTAGAGTTGCAGCAGCAGAGTGGGGGCCATATGGGGTAAATGTTAATGTGGTATGCCCATTAGCTATGACTGAAGGGTTAAAAGCTTGGAAGGAGAATTATCCTGATCTTTATGAAAAAACTATACAAGGAATACCAATGGGGCGTTTTGCAGATCCAGAAACAGATATTGGACGCGTTTGTGTATTCCTAGCATCAGATGATGCGAAGTATATGACTGGAGAAACAATAACACTTCAAGGAGGAAGTGGGTTAAGACCATAGAAAAATATTGTTCGCTAAAGCCTGCAAGGGAAATGTTAGCTAACTCTAAGAGAAATATGTCATTCTGATAGAGCAATATTCACTTTTGGTGAAGAGAAATATGCCTGAGGCAGATATAAGATTGACACCGTAGGCATATGCCTTTCTGTGGCTTTAGCCACATATTTATCTTCAGCTTGCTGAATATTTATCTATGACCTGGTCATACATTTCTCCTTGTGAGCGTAGAGAACAAATTATTTATTGTTTTACATAGTTTATTAAGAAAGTTTCATTAATATTTAATAAAATATAATTATAGAAAGTGATATAATTATATTTAAAATTATTAATTGGAGAAGATTTTATGAGTTTTTTGACATTTGGAATTATGGCTTTATCTGCATATAGCTTTTGTTATTATCAAAATAACAAATTACAAATAACGAGGTTTAATTTAGGGTTAGAAACTAATGATAATATTAGAGTTTTACAGCTTTCTGATTTACATAGTAAGGAGTTTGGGAAATATAATAGTAAATTATTAGAGGTAATATTAAATGAAAAACCTGATATTGTTGTTGCCACAGGAGATTTAATAGATTCTAATATGAAGAGAATTGATAATATAGTTTATTTCTTAGCAACAGTAAATAGTAGTATTCCTGTATTTTATATTCCAGGAAATAATGAGATGAGATGTAAGAAGCTTAATGAAATAATACATAAATTAAAAGTTAATAATATTTCAGTTTTAGATAATGAGATAAAGACAATAAAAATAAAATCTACCATTGTGAATATTCTAGGATTAGTAGAAAAAAGAGTAGATGATGGAGAGTTATTTTATGAAAAGGTTAAGAGTAAATATGAAAGTGATAAATCAATTTATTTATTAAATAGACTAGAAAAGATGAACGGAGTTAAGCTTTTACTTTCGCACTATCCTGAAAATTATGAAGCTAATGAGGATATTTCTTATAGTAAATATAAGTTTGATATTATGTTTTCAGGGCATGCACATGGAGGGCAATTTATATTACCTTGTATAGGTGGATTATTTGCTCCGGGACAGGGAATATTTCCCAAGTACTATTCAGGGGTGTATGGAAAAGAAAATAAGTTAGTTGTTAGTAGAGGGCTAGGGAACAGTGGATTTCCATTAAGACTTTTTAATAGACCGAATATAGTAGTTGCAGATATCCTAAGAAAATAATATGTTATTTTCTTAGGATTTTTATTATAAATCATATTTATTTTTCATAATGATAATAGATAAGTATAGGGGTTAATAAGATTAAGATTGATTTACTTAAACTGTAAATGATGTTATTATTTATTTATAATTAATTAGTGAGGTGAATAAATGGGAGCTGCTGTTTATAAATGTCCTAACTGTGGTGCGCATGTAACTTTTGATGCTGCTTCACAAATGGGAAAGTGTGATTATTGTCTTAGTACTTTTTCTATAGAAGAGTTAGAGAATTACTTAAAAAAAGAAAGCAATAATAGAGATGAATATAAAGAAGAACGTATATCTGATGACTTAAGGGATGAAATAAATAAAAACACAAAGGTGTATTCATGTCCTAGATGTGGGGCTCAGGTTATAGCTGATAAATCTACTTCAGCAACATTTTGTTGTTATTGTCATGGCCCTGTAATATTAACAGATAAATTATCAGGAGATTTTAAACCATCAAAGGTTATTCCATTTAAGATAGATAGAAGAAAAGCAGAAGAAATATTACTAAGTTGGTCAAAAAAGAAATGGTTTATACCAAAGGAGTTTACTTCTGCAAAGCAATTAGAAAAAATAACAGGAATATATATACCATATTGGCTTTTTGATTGTGATGTAAACGGAAGTATGTATGCCACAGCGAAAAAGATAAGAACTTGGAGACAAGGGGATTATGAATATACTAAGACAGACATTTATGAAGTTTATAGAGAAGCAAAATTAAAGTTTAATAATGTACCTCAAAATGCCTCAACAAAAGCTGATGATAATGCTATGAGAGCTATAGAACCATTTAATTATAATGAAATTAAAGATTTCTCTATGGCATATTTACCAGGATTTTTAGCTGATAAATATGATAAGAATAAGGAAGATGTCTTACCGGAGCTTAAGAAAACTGTTAATGGATCTGTTAATAGTGTTTTAAGAAATTCAATTAATGGATATAGCATAGTAAGTGAAAGAAGCTTTAATAATGAGTATGAAGATTCAAGTTTTAAATATGCATTATTACCAGTATGGATGTTAACATACCAATTTAATAATAAGAATTACATTTTTGCTATAAATGGACAAACTGGAGAGGTGTATGGAGCTTTACCTGTATCAAAGGGGAGAGTTGCCATGTTATTTATTAGTGTATTTCTTATAACGCTAATTGTAGCTTTTATTGGAGGTGCATTAATATGAAAAAGATAGTCAGCAGAATATCAATGGTGTTGATGATAATGATAATTTGTATACCGTTAACTGGAAAGGTTAATGCTGAATTAAAGCGGGTTGTAGATAAAGCAGCACTATTTTCAAGTGAGGAAATTATCTCTTTAGAGAATAGTATTAGTGAGATATCTAATGAATATGAAATGGATATAGTTATAGTAACAACTGATGATGTAGAAGGCAAGAGCTCTAGAGATTATGCAGATGATTTTTTTGATTATGAAGGCTATGGTTTAGGGAATGATAATAGTGGAATTTTAATGCTTATAAACATGGAAGATAGAGAAGTATATCTTTCTACATCTGGAAAGGGAATAAATTATTTTAATGATAATAGAATAGAAAGCATTTTAGATGATGTGTATTCTCATTTAAGTGATGGAGATTACTTTAAAAGTTCAGAAGTATTTTTAAGTAGTACGAAAAGGTTTTTAGAAAGTGGAGTACCTTCAAATCAATACACAGTAGATGAAAATGGAAATAGAGTAGAAGAAAGTGAAGATATTGCTGGAAGAATAGGTATGTCTATTTTAATTGCATTAGTAGTTAGTTCTGTAGTTTGTGGTATTGTTATATTTAATTATAGAAAACCTATGGCAGTAGCAGAAGAAAGTTATATAGATAGAAGTTCTATAAAGTTTACAAAAAGAAGTGATAGATTTATAACTTCACATACGACTAGTAGAAAAATTCCTAAAAATAATAATAATTCATCAGGAGGAGCTAGTACTACGCATACATCAAGTAGTGGAAATTCTCATGGTGGTGGAGGTAGAAGCTTTTAGAGAGTTAAGAGTTTAAAATTAAGAGTTAAGGGTTAAGGGTTAATGAGGAAACTGCTTTAGGGCAGTTTCTTTTTATTTGAGTAAACTTTTTTTGGACAAATTTTAAACATTGTGTTAATTTGTGAAATACTTATTTAACTTAAGGAGAAATGGATGTATATTACTTATTATGTTGGAAAAAATCATAATTAGATAGTTAATTTAAGGAGAAAAGATGATTAAGTTAATAGTTGATAGTATTTGTGACTTGCCGGAAGAAATCTTTGAAAAGTATGATGTTGAAGTATTACCACTTAGGGTATTAATTAATGATAAGGAATATTTAGATAGAGAGAATATAACAATTGATGAAGTTTATGCTGAAATGAGAAAAGGAGTATTGCCTAGAACATCTCAAGTTTCACCAGGGAATATATATGAAATATTTGATAAAAATTGCGAAGAGGGTAATGATTTTATATATTTAGCCTTTTCATCAGTATTATCAGGTACTTGTAATTTAGCTAAAAAAATAGCAGAAGAATTTAAAGAAAAATATCCGGAAAGAAATATAGAGGTTGTTGATACTAAAGCAGGGGCTATAGGGATAGGTGTTATAGCTATGCAGGTATTAAAACTTATAGAAAGTGGAGTAGGTTTTGAAAAAATTATTGAAGACACTTATGAAATGGTAGGAAGTATAGAACATCTTTTTATATTAGAAGATTTAAATTGGCTTATGAAAGGTGGAAGAATAAATAAAGTTCAAGCTACCTTAGGAACTATGCTAGATTTAAAACCTATGCTACAAGTTAACAATGGTTATTTAGAGGTTATAAAGAAGGTTAGAGGTAAAAAGAAATCCATAAATATGCTCTTAGATTTAGTTGAAGAAAGAATGAATGGTTTTACAGATCAAATAATAGGAATTGGTCATGCTGATGATGAAGATATAGCTAAAGAGGTTGTTAAAGCTATAAAAGAAAGATTTGGAGAAGATGCTAAGTGTGTCATTACTAAAATAGGGTGCGTTTTAGGAGCACATTTAGGAATAGGTGGAGTAGGTGTTATTTTCTTTAATAAAAAATTTGATTTTTACGAACAATGGTAAAGCTTCTAAAATAAAAAGAAAGCCTACCCAAATTTGAGTAGGCTTTTTATATTACATTGATTTATGGAATGTTCTGTTTATAACATCTAATTGTTGTTCTCTAGTTAATTTGATGAAGTTAACAGCATATCCAGATACTCTGATTGTTAATTGTGGGTATTCTTCTGGGTGCTCCATAGCATCTAATAGAGTTTCTCTATCAAATACATTTACGTTTAAGTGTTGAGCTCCTTGAGAGAAGTATCCATCCATCATAGCACCTAAGTTAGTAATTCTACCTTCAGCAGTCTTTCCTAAAGCATCAGGAATGATTGAGAATGTATTAGAAACACCATCTTGAGAATGTTCATATGGAATCTTAGCAACAGAGTTTAATGATGCAAGTGATCCACTGTTATCTCTTCCGTGCATTGGGTTAGCTCCTGGTGCAAATGGTTCTCCAGCTTTTCTTCCACATGGAGTTGTACCAGTCTTCTTACCGTAAACAACGTTTGATGTAATAGTTAATACTGATTGAGTATGAGTAGCATTTCTGTAAGTTTTGTTTTGTCTAATCTTGTTCATCATAGATTCAACTAACCATGCAGCAATTTCGTCAACTCTATCATCATCATTTCCGTATTTAGGGAAGTCACCTTCAACTTCGAAGTCTACAGCTATTCCAGCTTCGTTTCTTATAGGCTTAACTTTAGCGTATTTAATAGCAGATAGTGAGTCAGCGCAAACTGAAAGTCCAGCTATACCACAAGCCATTGTTCTGAATACATCTCTATCATGTAAAGCCATTTGTAATTTTTCGTATGAATATTTATCATGCATGTAGTGAATAACATTTAAAGTATTAACATAAAGGTTAGCTAACCAGTCTGTCATTGTTTCAAATCTATCCATTACTTCATTGTAATCTAAGTATTCGCTGTCTAGTGGAATAGTCTTTGGTCCAACTTGAACCCCAGATTTTTCATCCTTACCACCGTTTATAGCGTAAAGTAAAGTCTTAGCTAAGTTAACTCTAGCACCGAAGAATTGCATTTGCTTACCAACTCTCATTGCAGATACACAACAAGCGATAGCATAGTCATCTCCCCAGTATGGAGCCATTAAATCATCATTTTCGTATTGAACTGATGATGTATCAATAGAAACCTTAGAACAGAAGTTTTTAAATCCTTGAGGTAATCTAGTTGACCATAAAACTGTTAAGTTTGGTTCTGGTGATGGCCCTAAAGTGTAAAGTGTGTTAAGTACTCTGAATGAGTTCTTAGTAACTAAAGTTCTTCCGTCTAATCCCATACCACCGATTGATTCAGTAACCCATGTTGGATCTCCTGAGAATAAATCATTATATTCTGGAGTTCTTAAGAACTTAACTAATCTTAACTTCATTACGAAGTGGTCCATTAATTCTTGAGCTTCTTCTTCAGTGATAACACCGTTTCTTAAATCTCTTTCTATATATATATCTAAGAATGTAGAAGTTCTACCAAGTGACATAGCAGCACCGTTTTGGTCTTTTATAGCACCTAAGAATCCAAAGTATAACCATTGGATAGCTTCTCTAGCGTTAGTAGCTGGTCCTGATATATCAAATCCGTAAGTTGCAGCTAATCCTTTTAATTCTTTTAAAGCAACTATTTGGTCAGATAATTCTTCTCTTAATCTTATTACATCTTCATCTATAGTCTTAACTTCTAAGCTTAATTTTTGTTGTTCTTTATCTTGGATTAATCTGTCCACCCCGTATAGAGCAACTCTTCTATAGTCACCTATGATTCTTCCTCTACCGTAAGCATCTGGAAGACCTGTAATAACACCTGATTTTCTAGCTAATCTCATTTCAGTAGTATAAGCATCGAAAACACCTTGGTTATGAGTTTTTCTATATTTGCTGAATATTTCAGAGATTTTTGGGCTTACTTCATATCCGTATGAGTGAGCAGCACCTTCTGCCATTCTTATTCCACCATAAGGCATAACAGCTCTTTTTAATGGAGCGTCAGTTTGAACACCAACTATTTTTTCAAAAGCTTGATCTATGTAACCAGCTTTATATTCGTTTATTCCTGATACTGTTTCAGTATCTAAGTCTAATATTCCGCCATTTTCTCTTTCTTTTTTGAAAAGTTCACTAACTTCATCCCAAAGCTTTTTAGTTGCTTCAGTAGCACCAGCTAAGAAACTGTCATCTCCTTCGTAAGCAGTGTAATTAGTTTGGATAAAGTTTCTTACATCAACACTCTTTTGCCATTGGCCTTTATTAAAGCCTGTCCATTCTTGTCTCATTGCTTATACCTCCGATTTTCTAATATATTAATTTAGTTTGTTAAAACGATATCAATAATAATTCTTAATTAATAGTAAATTCATTAATGATTTTACCATCAAATGCGGAACGTTTCAATAGGTAATTAAATTATAAATATATTTCTAATATGGAAAATATTCTGAATATTCAGTTTGTTGTTAAAAAAATAACAATATTTTTCAAGGTACATTTATGCTATAAGTAAATTTTTAATAATTTAAAATTAAATATATTAGTAGTATTTTTTGAGCATCTTAATCATTACCAAGTAGAATTTAATTTAGTATTATGGTATTAAGCAAAAATATTTAAAGGAGTGGTGAAGATAATGAAAGTAGAAAACAAAGTATTAAAATTATCAGTTTTAGGTGCATTATTCTTTGCACTATTTGGTATTGCATGGGGATGAGCGATAGATTCTGAGATGATTATTTTCGATGGATTATATTCATTTATCAGTTTATTATTATCAATGTTATCCTTATTTATAAGTAATTTTATGTCTCAAAAGGACGTAGAAAAGTTTCCTTTTGGAAAACATATTTTAGAGCCTTTAGTTATATCAATTAAATCTCTAGTAATACTAATAATGTGTTTATTTACATTAGTTGGAGCAGTAAAGACTATAATAAGTGGAGGGAATTCTGTAGAATTTGGACTAGCTATAATATATTCAGTTATATCTGTTTTAGGGTGTGGAATTATTTCTTTTTATATTAAAAGTAAAGCCAAAAGTTTGTCTTCAGAATTGCTTAAGGCGGAATTTAACCAATGGTTAATGGATACAATATTAAGTGCAGCTGTATTAGTAGGATTTTTAATTGCGATAGTTTTATCTGCAAGTAAATTTAAATTCTTAAATCCATATATAGATCCAGCGATGACTTTAATAGTATCAATAGTATTTTTAAGATTACCTATAAAGACATTTATGGAAAGTTTCAAAGAGATTATTGCTGTTAAAGCCGATGATGAAATAAATGAAGATATATATGTATTAGTAAAAGAGATTGAAGAAGAGTATAGATTTGAAGATTCAATAGCTAGAGTTTCTAAGATAGGTAGAGAACTTAGGATTGAAATAGATTTTGTCTATAATCAAAACAGTAAACTAAAGACTTTAGACCAAATGGATAGTGTAAGAGAAGAAATAAATGATGCTATGAAGCATATTAAATATAATAAATGGTTAAATATTTCATTTACTGGAAATAAGAAGTGGATAGTTTAAAAGGTCAGCGAAAGCTGGCTTTTTTTTTTGTACCAAAATAGTTACTTAATAAAATTTCAAAAATTAATATTTCTGTGAACATTTTATTAAGTAAAATAGTCTAATAAGTAAAGCTTTAAATTGAAATTTATGACTATGGCCTTATAAATTCGACGATAGGAAAAATATTGCATATAAAATTAAATGAAAACAAATTGTAACTAAATTGTAATGAAATTTTAAGGTAATATAAGTAGTATACAATAACAAAAAATGGTATTATAAGATAAAAAGTAAAAATATAATATTAAATATAATAAGTATGGAGGAATTTATGAGTAAGAAGCTAAAAAGAATCTTTTCAATAGCAATGTCTCTTGCTTTGATGGTATCTGCTGTCGGTTGTTCTGGTGGAGGTACTAAGAAGTCTACTATGGGAAGGTATATTGAAGAGAGATATGAAGGGCCTAAAGAGGTCTACATTCAAAATGTAATTAAGCTAGAAGAAAATAAAATTGGAATGGTAGCTCAGAACTACGAAGGTGGTTTAACGTCTCTTATATCTGAAGATGGTGGACAAACTTGGAGTGAGACAAAAATAGAATTACCTAAACAAGATGGTAAGGAAACAGTAACTAATTCATCCAATATGTTGAAGGATGGTAGAATACTTATTAATTATTATTTTATGGAACCTTGGACACCACCAGCTGAAGGTGAAGAAGATACATCGAATAAAGAGGATATGTTTGAAAACATAGAATATAAGTATGCAGTTGTAAACCAAGATGGAACTGTTGAAGATATTGAATTTACAACTACTTCATCTGAAGAAGGAATGAATCCAGGTTATTCTCAATTTGTATTGGCTAATAATGGAGATATATTCTATTCAACTTGGGAAGGAAATGCTATAGTTCAATTAGATGGACAAACATTCGAGGTAAAGAATGAGTATAGTATAGATGATTATTTTAATAGTTTTTCATTAGTAGGAGAATCACTTATTGTATATGGATTTGAAACAATAACTGAGTTTGATATTAATACTGGTGAAGAAAAAGGTAATTTAGAAAAGTTAGAAAAAGAAATATTAGGTAATAACGTGCAATATTATCCTAACTTCCTTAACTCAGGTAGCGATAGCAAGTTATATTACTATACTACTTTAGGATTATACGAATATGATATGGAATCACAAGCTACTAAACAACTTATTGATGGAGCACTAAGTTCTTTTGGTGATTCAGAAATGAATATAATGGGATTTGTTGAAAAGGAAAACAATGAGTTTTTAGCAATATTTAATGATTGGAACAATAACGAAATGGCTATTATTAATTATAGTTATGATGCTAATGTTCCTTCAGTACCAGATAAACAATTAAGAATATATTCATTATTAGAAAATGATCAAGTTAGACAAGCAGTTTCTTCTTATGCAAAAGCAAATCCAGATACTTATGTCAAATATGAAATTGGTATGAGCTGGGGAGAAGAAGGCGTTACTGAGGCAGATGCACTTAAAACATTAAATACTGAGATAGCTGCAGGAAATGGTCCAGATGTTATTTTACTAGATGGTCTACCAGTAGAGTCTTATATAGAAAAAGGACTTTTAGAAGATATAAGTGATGTTATATCAGAATATACAAGTCAAGATTTAATATTTAAGAATATAGCGGATGCGTATACTGTTGATGGAAAGATATATCAATTCCCTACTAAGGTTAAATTCCCAATGTTACTTGGAAACAAAGATGTATTAGATTCAGTATCAGATTTTGATTCATTTGTAGAATTAGCAAAGAAAATGGGAAAAGAAAATCCGGATAAGAGAATATTTAATGATTATTATTCACCAAAAACTTTAGTTTATTCATTATATTACCTATACGGAAATGATTGGTTAAATAGTGATAAAACTATAAATGTTGACGCATTAAATAATTTCTTTGAAAAGACTAAAGAGTTATATACAGCTATAGATGAAAATATGCAAAGATATAATAAAAAGATGGAAGCGGTATGGAATGATAAATTCCAAGGTGGTGTGAGCACAGAAACAGAAGTTGTTGAGCCTAATGATGAGTTCGAAGAAAATCCAGATGGTGAAGAATTTGAAGATCAAAATGAAGGAATGTGGAGTGTTTATGAAATAAATAATTACTTAATGCCTTCTATTTATGCAGATTCATTGTTAATGGATGGAGATGATGCAAGTTCATTAATGTATGGTGGATTAGATTCATCATGGGGATATCAGTCATTAGTTACTGCATTATTAAATAATAAAGATTTAGATTACAAGATGCTAACAAGAGGAGATGAAAAAGTATTTATGCCTATAGATGCTCTAGGGGTGAATGCTAAAGGTAAGAATAAGGAAGAGGCAAAAGCGTTTATAAAGGAATTATTTACTGAAAAATCTCAACAAAGATATTATGGACAAGGAATAACTGTCAATAAGGAAAGTTTCAAAAAGCAATTTGAAATAGACAAAGAGTGGCAACCAGAATTTGATGAACAAACACAACATTACTTTGGTGGAACAATGGGATGGCAAGACGAAGATGGAACTATGCATGAAGTTAAACAATACCTGCCAAATGAAGAAGATGTTAATAGATTAATAGGTGAAATAGAAAGTTTAACTGTAGCTGGAACAGTTAATAGAGTATTACTAACTGAAGTAGCTAAACAGTTTGAAGCATATGCTTTAGGAAATAGTAGTTTAGATGATGCTATTAATACAATAGTAGATAATTTAGATTTATATTTGGCGGAGTAATATGGAAAAGGTAAAAAGAAAGAAGAAGATAAATAAAGCACCATTATATTTTATTTTACCAAGTCTAATAGGGGTAGCAGTGTTTACGCTGCTTCCCTTCTTAGATGTATTTATTAGATCTTTTCAAAGTGCAATTTCAAGAGAGTTTTCTGGACTTGAAAATTATTATGATATATTTTCAAATGCTGCTTTTAAGTTAGCGTCACAAAATACAATAAAGTTTGTGTTAGTATGTATACCTTTATTACTAGCAATATCACTTGCTATAGCAGTATTCTTAAATAAATTTGTACAGGCATCTCAAATTTTAAGAACTGCTTTTTTAATACCTATGGCTGTTCCAATAGCTTCAGTGGTACTTATATGGAATATAGTATTTCATGAACAAGGGGTATTGAGCGGAGTATTAAATAATTTTAATATGGCAGGTCAAGATTGGATGAGCACAGGATATGCTTTTTGGGTATTAGTATTCAGTTATATATGGAAGAATCTTGGATATACAATAATATTATGGTTAGCAGGACTAAATGCAATATCAAAGGAAATTTACGAATCAGCAAAGGTTGATGGAGCGGGGGATTTAAAATGTTTTACTAAGATAACATTACCTTGCTTAAAACCTACATTATATACAGTAGCTGTTTTATCTTTACTTAATTCTTTTAAGGTATTTAGAGAAGCTTACTTAGTAGCTGGAGATTATCCGGATAAGAGTATGTATTTATTACAACATTTATTTAATAACTGGTTTAGAGAGATGTCATTTGGAAAGATGGCTGCTGCGTCTGTAGTAATGGCAGTAATAATATTTGGATTAATTATGCTTCTACAGAGGGCATGGGAAAATCAAGATTAGAGAGGAGATTACTAAAATGAAGAAAAAGATTATATTTCTTATATTAGTTATACTATCTTTATTTATGTGCTTTCCAGTTATCTTTTTAATAGCAGGATCTTTTATGGGAAAGGCCGAGCTAACAGGACACCTTGCACCAGTATTAGGAAAAGGAAAGGATTTTGTTAGTTGGGGGCTACTACCTAAATATCCAACTATAAGATCTTACGTTGAGCTATTATTAGATACACCACAGTTTTTTGTGATGTTCTGGAATTCAGTTAAGATAGTATTCTTATCAATTGCTGGACAACTTGTAGTGGGAATAGCGGCAGCTTGGGGGTTTGCAAGATATAACTTTAGATTTAAGAAAATATTATTTACCTTATACATAGTGGTAATGCTAATGCCTTTCCAAGTAACTATGCTATCGAGCTATTTAGTATTAGATTCTTTTAAAATGTTAGATACTCATTGGAGTATCATATTGCCAGCTATCTTTTCAACATTCTCGATTTTTATAATGTATAGGTTTTTCTGCAATATACCAGAAGCTATTATAGAATCGGCAAGAATAGATGGGGCAAGTGAATTAAAGATATTTTTTAAAATAGGTATTCCATTAGGTATGCCAGGTATAATGTCTGCGGTGATTTTACAGTTCTTAGAGCTTTGGAATCTAATAGAGCAACCATTAACTTTCTTAAAAGATAAGAGTTTATGGCCGTTATCAATTTATCTACCTAATATAACCTTAGAAAATGCAGATATAGCATTTACGGCATCAGCTGTTACATTAATAGCAGCAATAATAGTATTCTTTGCAGGCCAAAGTTATTTAGAGCAAGGTATTGCAGCATCAGCAGTAAAGGAATGATGAGTTATGAGTATGAAACAAAAAGTAAAGAAAATTATTAACTTCGAGTATGTTAAAAAAGGAAAAGATACGCTGCAGAAGAAAGCAGTTAAATATTTAGGTGCATTCTTATTGATTATGATAGGATGCACTATGTTATCGAGATTTGCAGATTCTTTAACGATTCCTGTTATTAAAACAGAAAAACCAAAAGTAAAAACTATGGTTGATGAAGTTAAAGCATCAGGAAGAGTAGTTAAAAATAGAGAAGAAAAGATTTCTATAATAGAAGGTCTGAAAATCGAATACGTAAATGTAAGTATTGGGACACTAATAAAAACAGGAGATGTATTAGTAGAACTAAATACCGAAGCTTTACAAAAAAAGATAGATGAAATAAATGAGAATATTTCAAGTGAGGAAAAGACTTTAGCTAGAGCTAAAGAAGATTACAATAGGGCTATAGCTTCTAAAAATAGTAATGTATCAAATGCATTAGAAGAAATGAATAAAGCTAAGAAAGCTTTAGAAGATTATCAAGCTTTACCAGAAGAAGAAAAAGATAAAGCTATGGAAGAAAGTTTAAAAGGCGATTATGAAAGTAAAAAATCAATGCATGCATCAGCTGTAGCAGAGGCTAATGACACAGTAGATTTAGATCGTACTCTACAAGATGTTAAAGATTCATTAAAGCTAGATGAGTATTACGAAGAGTTAGGGAAATTACAACCTCTACTAGATGCAAATGGTAAGGTAACATCACCTAAAGAAGGAATTGTTACAAGTGTATTTGCTGAAAATGGAGGAGTTACATCTGACGCTGTAGTTTCAATAGCAGACAAAGAAAGTGGATATAAGTTTGTTGGACAAATTGAATCTAGTAAGAGAACTACGGTAAAACAAGGACAAACTGTAGCGTTAAAGTTAAGTAGTGGTGGATATGTAGAGAATTTAACTATAGAAGCCATTTCAAAAAGCGAAGAAAGTGCAGATTTCTTAAATGTAACAGTAGTTTTACCTGCAGGTACAGGTGAAATTGATGATACAGGAGAAATTATTATTTCAAGTCAGGCTAAGAAGTATTCTACTTGTGTTCCTTTAGCAGCGTTAAGGCAAGGCGAGAATAATAGTTACTATGTTTTAGCTGTTGGTGAAAAAGAAACAGTGTTAGGATCAGAAAAAGTAGCAAGAAAATATGAAGTTCAAATAGAAAAGAAAGATAATGAATTTGCGGCTTTAAAAGAAGGTTCATTCTCAAGAAGTGAACAAGTTATAATAAGTAGTAATAAAACAGTTGAAGATGGCGATAGAGTTCGCTTGGAGACTGAATGATAAGGCAAGTAAAGCATATAATTAAGGTAATCCTTATTTTTGCTTTAGTTATGTGCTGGGGAATTACCTTAGGCTATACAAATAATATAGAAAAAGAGAATAATACTATAAATTTCTATTTTGAGAATGGTAATATTAGAGCAGATACAATTAAGAATATTGAAGAAAATAAAAGTGATATATCAGTAGTTGGTTGGACGGAAAAATCATTACAATCAGCTATAAATGTTGATTTAAATAGAAATGCAAATGATCTTAAGGTATTAGCTATAAGGGGAAATTCATCTTTATTATTTGATGGAGCATTATTATTTCAAGATGATAAAGACGGTTGTCTTATAGACACAGAAACATCATATAAATTGTTTGGAAGTACACATTCTATTGGTAAAGAGATAACTTATGGGGAAAGAAAATTAATAGTAAGGGGAATTCATGATGGTACAAAATCTAATATTATTGTTCAATTATTAGAGGATGATAATGAGGTTTTAGATGGCTTAACTATTGATGGAACAGATATGACACTAAATAAAATAGAAGAATTTAAAACAACGTTTGGAATTCAAGAAATGGCAGTTAGTGGAGGAATATATCATAGTTTTGCTAAAGTATTTTCAATGGTATTGCCTATAATAGCTTTAGTGTTAATATTAATTAAAGTTATAACTTATTTCTTTAAAGCAAAACGAAGACCAGTATTAAAAATAATATATATTTCCATGGCAATAATTACTGTAGCAATATTATTTAAGATTACAAAATTAAATTTTTCTATTCCACTAGATATGATTCCGAATAAGTGGTCAGATTTTGATTTTTGGAGTAAGATGTGGAAAGAAAATGTAGATAAGTTACAATATGTGCTTTATATGAAGAAGTATGGCATAGATATTTATAACATAGAAAATATGATGATGAGTGGGTTATATTCGATTTTAACAGTAATATTATTTGTTATTAACTTAAAGGTTAATAAAGTAAAAGATATAAAAGAATTGATTTATATAGTAAGTGTAAGTGTATTATGTACATTTATAGCAGTTCTTACTATATGGTCTAAATTTAGCTTTGATGTTAATATAACAATGTTATGGGTATTATATCCTTTATATCTTTGTGGGAATTACTTTATGGATGTTCATGAAAAGTACTTTAAGTATGAAGAAAATGAAATAATACCAGAAATAAGAATAAAAGAAACAGTTACGAATTAAAATTTAAGTAAATATTAATGTTTATTAATAAGGATAAGTGACAAGTATTAAGTTAACGATAATGTTGATTTAAGCTTGTCATTTCCTATTTACTAATACAGGGTTGAATATAAAATTATAATTTGTTATAAAATCTTATTTGAATATATTTATGGATTAAGATAAAATATATTCAAATAAGATTTAGTACATATAAAGGAGAAAGTGATGAGGGATATAACTAATTCTAGAGGGAAGATATTTAGACATTTTAAAGGTGATTTGTATTTAGTTGAAGACTTTGTAAAGCATTCAGAAACACAAGAAACTATGGTCTTATATAGAGCATTATATGGAGAATGTGGTTTGTTTGTAAGACCTTATGATATGTTTATAGAAGAAGTTCCAGAGGGGAAAGTTAATCCAACTGGACAAAAGTATAGATTTCAAGAATTTGAAGTAAATAGTGTTAAGTAGGTGTAAAGATATGAGATTGTTTGTTAATTTTCTAAAAGGTATAGCGATAAGCGTTGCAACTATGGTACCAGGGGTAAGTGGGGGAACCATGGCTATAATATTAAATGTATATGATGATTTAATTCATGCAGTAGGTTCATTTTTTGAGGACTGGAGAAAACATAGTAAGTTAATATTTGAACTAGCTTTAGGTGGAATTGTAGGAGTACTAGCTTTTAGTAGGATAATTGATAAAGCTTTAGATAGGTTTCCAACTCTAATGGCATTTTTCTTTATTGGAGTAATCCTTGGAGGAATACCAACTTTATATAGAAAAGCAATATCTATAGGGAAAAGTAATTTTAATTACATATTTTTAATTATTGGCTTTATTTTAGCATTATTTTTATCAGGTGGTAATGAGGTAGCTAGCATAGCTATAGAAGGCACAGGAATATTTAATATAGGGTTATTAGTTTTAGCTGGTATAATAATTGCAGTAGCACTTATATTACCAGGGATAAGTGGTTCTTTTATATTATTAATTTTAGGATTGTATGATGTAACCTTAGATGCAATTAATACATTCAATATTAAATTTCTAATTCCTGTTGGAATAGGGGTATTAATAGGAGTTGTATTAACTACAAAGATTATTGAAAAGTTAATAAAGAAGTATCCAGGAAAAACTTATATGATGATATTAGGTTTTGTTATGGGATCAATAATAGCTATATATCCTAGTGAAGTAGTTAATACTAATATTATATATTCAATATTAGCACTAATACTTGGATTTACTATTATCTATTTTATTTCTAAAAAAGAAAATTAATTAAAACTTGAAATATATTGTTCGCGGAGCTCACAAGAGAAATGTTAGCTAACGCTAAGAAAAATGTGATTTCGTCAGAGAAATATACACTTTCAGTATAGAGAAATATGTCATTCTGACAGAGAAATATTAACCTTAGCTGAAGAGAAAAATGCCTACGGCAGATGATTATTCATGCCGTAGGTATTTTTTTATCCTGGCGTAAGCTAATATTTATCTATGTCGTAGACATACATTTCTCTTTGTGAGTCTAGCGAACAATTTATTTAGTTAGTAACCACATCTAAAGGAGCTTCCATATTCTCTTTAATAGCAAGTTTATTTAATGATTTAAATTCCTTAGCAATTAATATTATTGTAATAACTACAGATAGTAAGTCGGCGCAAGCACCAGCAGCCCATACTCCATCTAAGCCCATAAATGTAGGCAATATTAATGTGAATGGAATTAGAAGAATAACTTGTCTTAATAAACTTACGAACATAGACATTTTAGCTTTTCCAACTGATTGATAGTAACTTGTTGCTACTATGTTAATTCCTACTATAGGCATCATAAGTAAATAAATTCTTAAGCCTTTAACAGCTAGTTCAGTAAGTTCAGCCTCGTTATTAAATATGCTTATTGCAACTTGAGGGAATAATTGAATTAATATTCCACCAATAGTGCATATTACTGTGGCTGCTATAGTGGCATATATAAATGTCTTTTTGGCTCTTTCAAATTTTCTAGCACCGTAATTAAAACCTATTATTGGCTGGCAACCTTGGTTTATACCAAATATAGGCATCATAAATACCATATTTAATGAGCTGATAATTGTCATCGCACCAATAGCTAAGTCATTTCCATAAGTTTTTAAAGCATTATTTGCTACAACTTGTACTAAGCTATTTGCTATTTGAGTAGCAAAAGGAGCAATTCCTATAGCAAAAGTCATCATTATTAAACTCTTTTCAAGCTTTAAGTTTTGTGTTTTTAACTTTAAGTTAGATTTACCTTTTGTATAATAGAATAAAATAATGAAGAATGTAAGTGCTTGTGAAATAACAGTAGCTAAGGCAGCCCCCTTGATTCCCATATTAAATACAAATACAAAAACATAGTCTAAAATAACATTAGTAATACATCCAACGATCATTGTGAATGATGCCATTTGGGGATTACCATCGGCTCTAACTGTACTACTTAATGCAAAAGAAAGAATATTAAAAGTAGATCCAATTAATATTACTGTTATATACTCCTTAGCATAAAATAAAGTATTTGCGCTAGCACCAAATATGTTTAATATAGGGTTTAAAAATATAAGGCCTATAGCAGTTATAGCAATACCGACGATTAGACTTAATGTAACTGAATTACCAATTAACTTTTCAGCAACATCTCTCTTACCACGACCAAGATTTAATGAGATATTGGCAGTTGAACCTATACCTATAAGCATACCAAATGCTAAAAGTATAGACATGATTGGCATTGTAATACCAACTCCAGTTAAGGCTAAAGAACCAACCTCAGGTATACGACCTATAAACATTCTATCGACGATATTATATAAGGCATTTACTAACATTCCTATAATTGCAGGAATAGAATATTTTAAAAGTAGTTTTCCAATAGATTCTTCAGCTAAATATTTTTGATTACTCATGTATTACCTCCTAGTTTTTTGAAACATTTTTAGTTAGCTTATTTAATATTTTCAATCCATAAAGAATTTCTTCATCGCTTAAATTTGAAGTAAGTATATCTTCCCATTTCGTTAAGCTTGCAAGAAATTCATCTTTAATTTCTAAGGCTTTTTCTGTTAAGTAGATTTTATTTACTCTTTTATCAGAGATATCTTTATTTCTTTCTACATAACCAAGCTCTTCAAGTTTTTTTATTGCTTTGGCAGTAGTGCCCTTATCTATATTTATAAGTTCGGAAAGCTTTTCCTGACTTATACCATCATTTTTGTATAGATGAATCATAAACATGTATTGACCAGCACCAATACCGAATTTATGAAATTCTTTTGAATAAAATACACTAGATTGACGATAAAGAATTGAAATATATCTTCCAAAGTATTCGTTATTCTTATTATTCATAGATAAATCCTTTCTATTTGTTTTGCCTTATATATTATAATGCTAAAATAGTTGCAATTGCAACTAAATAAAAAATGAAATAATTAAAAAAATTTACAAAGTTATATGTGAAAATAATTAAATTGTATTTAATAGAAAAATAAAAGTTTATAATAGAAATATAGAAAAAGTTACTATATACATTTATAATAATTAATATTAATTGATGATAAGTATCTTATTAAGAAAGTAGAAATATAATATAAAGATTAGTTTTAAAGGAGAAGTTTTATGTGGGTTATATACGCATTTGCCTCAGCAATATTTGCAGGGGCTACATCTATACTAGCTAAAGTTGGTATAAAGGATGTAGATTCTCATGTTGCAACGGCTATAAGGACAGTAGTGGTTTTGATTTTTTCATGGATGATGGTTTTTCTAGTAGGATCACAATGGACATTAAATGAAATAAGTACTAAAAGTTATGTGTTTTTAATACTTTCAGGAATGGCTACAGGAGCATCTTGGCTTTGTTATTTTAAGGCGTTACAAATAGGAGATGTAAATAAAGTTGTTCCAATAGACAAATCTAGTACGATTTTAACTATGATATTAGCATTTATAGTATTAGGTGAGAAAATTACAATAAATATGATAATCGGAATGATCGGGATAGCAATAGGTACTTATTTAATGATTCAAAAAAAAGAAGAAAAACTAGAAAATTTAGATGAAGATGTGAAAGGATTAAAAAATAAAGCCTGGTTATTATATGCATCACTTTCAGCGGTATTCGCATCATTAACTTCTATTTTAGCTAAAATAGGAATTGAAAATGTAGAATCAAATTTGGGAACTGCCATTAGAACAATAGTTGTTTTAATTATGTCGTGGATAATTGTATTTATAACAAAAAAGCAACATGAAATTAAAAACATAGATCGTAGAAGTTTAGCATTTATAGTCTTATCAGGTATTGCTACAGGTGGCTCCTGGTTATGTTATTACAAGGCTTTACAAGATGGACTAGCTAGTGTAGTTGTACCTATAGATAAATTAAGTATATTAGTAACTGTAGGATTTGCATATATATTTCTAAAAGAGAAACTTTCAAAAAAATCCTTAATTGGGTTAAGTTTGATAGTTGCTGGAACTTTAGCACTATTAATAAAAATATAAAATAAAAATGCTTCAGCAAATAAGCTGAGGCATTTTTTTATATAGAACTTTTAGAAGCATATTTTTTAGGTGTTATACCAGTGAATCGCTTAAAAGTTTTAGTAAAATAACTTTGATCATGAAAACACAATAAAGTTGAAATTTCTAATATAGAATAATTAGTATGTGTTAAAAGATATTTAGCTTCATCAATTTTACATTTTAATATGTATTCACTTAAAGTTACGCCAACTTCCTTTTTAAATAATGAAGAAATATATTGTGGTGATAGATTGATAAGCATACTTATTTTTGATAATGATATATTTTCATATAAATTCTTGTTGATAATATCAATACATTTATAAATATTTTTTGAGTATTTATATTTAAGAGTTTCTCTAACTTTTGCAGCAAAAGCAATAGGAATTTTCTTACCAATATCACATAATAAAGAATAATCATCTATTTTCTCTATATTTTGTATAAAAGAATCGCTAAGAGTAAAAGCGGTTTCGGAGGATACACCACCATCTATAGCAGCTTTAGAACAATTAGAAACTCGTATAATAAGAAGATTTTTTTTACTTCTAATTTGATTATCTTTAGCAAGTACACCAAATTCTCCATCAAGTGTTTTTTGTAGGTTAATAACAATATTATCAATATCGCCAGATTTTACAGCTTTATAAATAGAATCAATATGATCTGTAGAATGATAGGAGAACATATTTTGTCTATTTTCAGATAATAATTTTTTATATGTAGTTTTTATATTGAGATTTAAATCTTTATATTTACTATCAATTTTTAAAATATTGCTAGAATAAATTGAAGTATTATAAATTGAATAGTGTAGAAGACAAATCCAGTTAAGTAAAAGAAATTCTTCAATAATTGGGTAAGAGGTAAGATTATTAGAAGAAGCTGTAATTAAATTAGTATCTGTTTCAAAAGGCCCAATAAATAGGGAACCTACATAATGTTTTATATAAAAATTGATGATTACAACTTTAAATTTGAAACTAGTAGTTATTATTGCGGGTATATTAAGTGTAAAGTAATTACAAACAAAATTATTTAATAAATTGTTATAGTTAGAATTGTTAGATGGATATAGATAATTATTTAATGAGTAGTGATTAGCATTTTCGCTTGAGGCTATGA
This sequence comes from Clostridium hominis, assembly GCF_014287825.1. Lineage (NCBI taxonomy): Bacteria > Bacillati > Bacillota > Clostridia > Eubacteriales > Clostridiaceae > Clostridium > Clostridium hominis. Next base: position 311,257 of record NZ_JACOOO010000016.1, on the reverse strand, counting down.
AGCATGTTTGACATTTTAATGTTTCAGAAGTTATATTACATAAATATTTAATTTTATCTAATGAAATTATATCAAGCATATTAAAACTCCTACAATAAAATAATTATAAAAATATTAAAATAATACAAAAGTAAAGTTGTTGTAAATGTTAACATATAGTGTGAGAAAAATCAACATAATATTTTAATTAAATAAGATATTGGGGGAAGAATTTTGGGGAGAATAGATGAAGTTTTTAAAAAATTAGTTGAATTATATAATGGTAATGGTGTTACAACTATGGATATTGCAACCGAATTGGAATTAAGCAGAGCTAATGTTAGTAATGACTTAAATCGCTTATGTGAGGAGGGAAGAGTCATAAAAAAATCTGGAAAGCCAGTTCTATACACTCCTGTAAAGGTTGAAGAAGTAAAAGAAAACAAGAGTAAGAAAAAAGAAGTAAAACTTAATACCTTAGATGAATTTGCTAGTATTAATAAAAGTCTTTATTCAGCAGTAGAACAGGCTAAGGCGTCTATTTTATATCCACCAAATGGAATGAATATGCTTATTTTAGGTGAAACAGGGGTAGGTAAGTCGATGTTTGTTTCATTAATACATAAATATGCTATAGAAATGAAGAGGTTTAGTAAAAACTCACCTTTAATTATATTTAACTGTGCAGATTATGCTAATAATCCGCAGCTTTTATTAGGACAATTGTTTGGTTGCAAAAGAGGAGCGTACACAGGTGCAGATACAGATAAGGCAGGTTTAATTGAAAAGGCAGATGGTGGTATATTATTTTTGGATGAAGTTCACAGGCTTCCATCTGAAGGACAGGAAATGTTATTCACATTTATGGACAAGAGTATTTATAGAAGGCTTGGGGAAACTGACATTGAAAGATATTCAAAGGTATTAATAATTTGTGCGACTACAGAGAAACCAGATGAGGTTTTATTAAAGACATTTACAAGAAGAATTCCTATGTATGTAAATATTCCATCTTTAGCAGAAAGAACTATTGAAGAAAGATTTACATTAATAAATACATTTATGAAGGATGAATCAGCAAGGCTTGATAAAGAGATAAAGGTTTCGATGAATTCTATAAAAGCATTAATTAGCTATGATTGTGAAGCTAACATTGGCCAGCTGAAGGTAGATATACAGCTTATATGTGCTAAAGCATATGCAGAATATGTTTCAGGCGTAAAAGATGAAATAAAAGTTAATAGTTTGGATTTACCTGTATATATAAGAAAAGGACTATATAAAGAGATAGAACATAGACAGCTTTGGAATAAGCTTATAGACATTAATAAGAAATATTGTATTTTTAGCAATGAAAATGATGAGGTAATTTTTGAAGGGGACAAGGATGAAACAAATATTTATGAGCTTATAGAGGCTAAGTATCATCAGTTAAAAGAAAAAGGTGTTGATGATAACAAAGTAAAAGAAGCTATGAATATAGATATAGATAATTATTTTGAAAAGTATATGCAAAAGCTTCAAAAGAATTTTAATAGTACATTCGATATATCGCAGCTTGAAGGATTTATAAAATCTGATATAAGAAGAGTAATATTAGAAGTGATTAATTTCAGTGAGGATAGGTTAAATAGAAAGCTAAGTGAGAAAGTATGTTACGGAATGGCAGTACATATTAATAATTCAATAGAAAGAATTAAATCTAATAAGAAAATTACAAATCCTCAACTGAATAAAATTAGGGTAGAAAATAACAATGAATTTAATATTGCGTTAGATATTCTTAAGATTATTGAAAGAGCCTTAGATATAACTATGCCGATAGATGAAGCAGGTTTTTTAGCTATATTTTTAACTTATGATAATGAGTTTTATAAAAAGGAACCTAAGGAAGTTAAGGTTATGGTAATAGCTCATGGGGAGAGTACAGCTACATCAATGGTTAATGCAACTAATAAACTTTTAGGAAGTGATTATGCTATAGGAATAAATGCACCAATAGAAGAAAGTCCTCAGAAGGTATTAGATAGAGTAAAAAACTATATAGTAAATAATAATATAAAATCCGATATTTTACTTTTAGTTGATATGGGATCTCTAACAACATTTGCTAAAGAGCTAGAAGCAGAATTTAATATATATGTTAGGGTTGTGCCTTTAGTGAGCACATTACATGTATTAGAAGCAACTAGAAAAGCTATGTTAGGATATGAACTTGATGAAATACTGCAAGAGATGCTTAAGGTAAATGAACTTTATATTACTGATTATGAATATAATGAAGAAGTTATTGTGAAAGATAAGATTAAAAAATTAGCTATATTATCTATTTGTAGCACTGGTGATGGAGGCGCTAAAACAATAATTAATTTATTGGAGAATAATTTAAATTATGATGACAATGTAGTTGAAATAATTCCAATGAATTTAATAGGAAAAGAGAATATAGAGAAAAGAATTAGAAGGTTAACTAAGGAATATAAGATAATTTCAATTATAAGTACCTTTGATATTGACTTCGATGTAATGCAGCTTTCTCTTCAAGATATATTTGTTGGTGAAGGTATGAGTTTAATACAAAAGGAAATCGATATAGAAACTACTTATATTAAGATGGAAGAAACACTTAAGAGTCATTTGAAAAATGTTAAAGGAGAAAGCATTTTAAGAAATATTAAAGTATTTAATGAAACTGTTCAGGAAAGATTAAATATTAAAATAAATACTAATGTTTTAATTGGAGTTACACTTCATATAGCTTGCATGATAGACAGGCTTAAGGATGGACTGAAAGCAGAAGAATTCTATTTGAAAAATGAGTTTATCGAAGAGCATAAAAAAGTGTTTGATATCGTGAAGATAGAGTTAAACAAGTTAAAAGATAAGTATTATTTAGGGTTAAATATTGAAGTTGATGAAAATGAAGTATGTTATGTAACTAAGTTTTTACTTAATAATTATTAATTAAATGCTGTTAGGCTTTTTGCTTAACAGCATTTTAAATTTTAAGAAAACTAAAATAGTAGTTTAATATAAAAAATATTTTATTGAAACAAAACACATTGATGAAACACATGAAAAAAATGAAGTAAAACACATTAAAAACGGATAAAAAATAAAAATATAGAAAAAGTTTAAAAAAATAAAAAAGAGGTTCATAGAGTCTAAGATAAGATAAATCAATTGATTTAAGAAACTTAAAGATTGAAATAAATAAAAAATTAAAATGTTTTATTTATTTTGGCATGATAGTTGCTTTATATATTAGTGTAAAAACAAATTAATAGCTTAGTGGGAAAAGGAAATGTAGTTATGAAAAATCAAGAAGTTATACTGGGTATAATTGTTAATAGTGGAAATGCTAGAAGCAATTCAATGAAAGCTATTAAGCTAGCTAAAAATGGACAAATTGAAGAAGCAAAATGCGCATTACATGATGCTGTAGAGTGTTTAAGTGAAGCACATAAGGTTCAAACATCGTTGATAAAGGATGAGGCAAATGGAAGTGCAATCGAATTATCACTATTAATGATACATGCGCAGGATCATTTAATGAATGCTATGACAATAAAAGATTTGGCAACAGAAATAGTGGATATTCATGCAAAATTAAACTAGATAAATTACATTAGAATTATTAATAGCGAGGTGACTGTCAAGTGAAAAGGATTACTTTGATTTGTGGAAATGGCTACTCAAGTAGCATGCTTGTAATTGAGATGAATAAAGCTGCAGATATGTTAGGAGTAGAAGTTGAAATTAGAGCTATAGCAGAGTCTAGATTCCAAGAGTTTCAATATAAGACAGATGTAGTACTAATTGGACCTCAGCTTGGATATATTCTTGATGATATGAGTGAAAAGTATAAGGATAGAAATCTAAAAATCAGTGTTATAAATAGTGTTGATTATGGAATGCTGAATGGAATGAAGGTACTAAAAGATGCCTTATCAATGTAGTTGTAAATCATTTAATAAATAATTAATTAAAATAAATTAATAAAAAGGGAGAGAAAAGTAATGAAATTTACAGACAAAATTCAAGAAGTTGTCTTACCTAAGGTTGGACAAATAGCAAATAATAAGTTTTTAAAGGCGGTAAGTGATGGATTCATGGCATTAATGCCGGTAATCATAGTAGGATCTATATTCTCACTATTTAATTCATTATCAATTCAGCCTTACCAAGAATTTTTAACCAATACAGGGCTAAAATCATTATTAGCTATACCAAACTTAGTTACAAATGACATGTTATCATTATATGCAGTATTTTTCATAGCATTTAACTTAGCTAAGGGTTATCAAAAAGATCCTGGAACAGCTGGGATGATCGCATTATTCTCATTCTTAGCGATCACACCAATTGCAAATACTTCAAGCATAATTAATAACTTCTTAACTGGGAATGGAATTACATTAGCAGAAGGAGTAAGTGTTCCAGCTTCAAATGTATTACAATTTGAATTCTTAGGAGCAAAAGGTTTATTCGTTGCAATTATAGTAGCTTTATTATCAACAGTTATATATGCTAAGTGTTTAGATAAAGGATTAAGCATAAAGATGCCAGATGGAGTTCCTCCAACAGTAACAAAATCATTCGCAGGATTAGTACCAGGATTCGTAATCATAACAGTATTTATGTTATTAGATAGATTAGTAACTTTAATTCCAATGAACGGTGTTTCAGGAATACACACATTCATTTACTCATTAGTACAAGCACCAATGGAAGCATTTTTAGGAAATAATATATTCTCATTCTTATTCGCAATAGTAATAGCTCAATTATTATGGTTCTTTGGTGTACATGGTATCAATGCAGTTATAATACCATTATTCTTCCCATTATGGACTTCATTAACTACAGCTAATATTGAAGCAATGAATGCTGGTGTATCATTATATGAATTACCAAACATAATTAATAGAGCATTCTTCTCTTGTTACCCATTAGTTGGTGGTTCAGGTGCAACATTAGGACTTTGTATATACATGTTATTAAAATCAAAAAGTAAACAATATAAAACTTTAGGTAAATTAGCGGTTGCAGCAAATGTTTGTGGTATAAATGAACCATTAGTATTTGGAGTTCCAATGGTACTTAATCCATACATGGCTATTCCATGGATAGTTACACCAATAGTTATCTCAGGAGTTGCATACTTCTTAACTACAATAAATATATTACCAAGATTAACAACAATGGTTCCACTAGGTACTCCAGTTATAATGTCAGGATTATTAGCAGGTGGTACAGAAGGATGGAGAGTAGCAATATTCCAAGTATTAGCGATAGCATTATCAGCAGCAATATATATTCCATTCTTCAAAGTTATAGACAAACAAGGATACGAAGCAGAATTAGAAGCAGAAAAGATAGCTTAATATAAAGTAAGAAGTAGTAAACAAAGTATTTGTTAGGAGTTAATTCTAACAAATACTTATAAAATGTAGAAAAATATTTACTAAAGTTTAGAGGTGTATTAAATGAATAATAATTCTTATAAATTCCCAGAAGAATTCTTATGGGGGGGAGCTTTAGCAGCTAACCAATGTGAAGGAGCTTACAATGAAGGTGGAAGAGGATTAGCTAATGTTGATTTAATTCCAAAAGGAAAAAACAGATTTAAGGCAATGGAAGGTAAGCTTGAAAGCTTAAATATTCTTGCAGATGAATATTATCCATCTCATGAAGCAATAGATTTTTATCATAAGTTTAGAGAAGATATAGCTTTATTTGCTGAAATGGGATTTAAGTGTTTAAGAATTTCAATAGCTTGGTCAAGAATATTCCCAAATGGAGATGATGAATCGCCAAATGAAGAAGGGTTAAAGTTCTATGAAGAAATGTTTGACGAAATGTTAAAAAATAATATAGAACCAGTAGTAACAATTTGTCACTTTGATATGCCGATAACTTTAATAAAGAAATACGGTGGATGGAAGAATCGTGCGTTAATAGGATTCTATGAAAAATATACAAGAACACTATTTGAAAGATATAAAGAGAAAGTTAAGTATTGGATGACTTTTAATGAAATAAATATGCTTTTACACCTTCCGTTTATGGGAGCTGGGATATTATTTGAAGAAGGTGAAAATGAACTTCAAGTAAAATATCAAGCAGCGCATAATGAGTTAGTTGCAAGTGCTTTAGCTACAAAAGCAGCACATGAAATTATTCCTGGATCTATGGTTGGATGTATGCTAGCAGCTGGTGTAACATATCCATACTCTTGTAATCCAAATGATATTCAAAGAGCGATTGAAAAAGAAAGAGAAAACTTCTTCTTTATAGATGTTCAATCTAGAGGTGAATATCCAGGATATGCAAAGAGGTTTTTAAGAGATAATAATATTGAAATTCATATGGAAGCAGGAGACGGAGAAATATTAAAGACATATACAGTTGATTATATTGGATTTAGTTACTATTCAAGTAGATGTGCTTCAGCAGATCCAGAAGTGTTAAAAGGAATGACTGCTGGAAATGTATTTAAAAGTGTAAGAAATCCACACTTACAGGTTTCTGAGTGGGGATGGCAGATAGATCCTAAGGGGTTAAGAATAACTTGTAATAATTTATATGATAGATATCAAAAACCATTATTTATAGTTGAAAATGGATTAGGAGCTGTTGATACTGTAGATGGAAATGGTGAAATAAATGATTACTATAGAATCGAATATTTAAGAGAACATATTAAGGAGATGAAAGAAGCGGTAGCTGATGGAGTTAATTTAATAGGATATACTCCATGGGGATGTATAGATTTAGTATCAGCATCAACTGGAGAGATGAAAAAACGTTATGGGTTTATTTATGTTGATAAAGATAATGAAGGTAAAGGAACTTTAGAAAGAAAGAAAAAGAAGAGTTTCTATTGGTATAAAGATGTCATTAGTAGTAATGGAGAAGAACTATAAAAATTAAGAATAAAGGTGTTAATGGAGGAGAAAATTATGAAAAATATATTATTAGTATGTGCAGCAGGTATGTCTACAAGTCTTTTAGTTAATAAGATGAAGGACGCAGCAAAAGCTAAAGGTGTTGAAATTAACATTAATGCTTTGCCAGTTTCTGAATGTTCAAGTGTTGTTGATATAGTTGATATAGTTTTACTTGGGCCACAAGTTAGATTCCAAAAGCCACAGGTTGATGCATTAGTAGGCGGAAGAGTTCCAGTAGAGGTAATTGATATGAGGCTTTATGGAACAATGAATGGAAAAGCAGTACTTGAAAGGGCTTTAGAATTAATTAAATAACGAGACTGCAAATTTAAGTTTTGAATAGATATATTAGCTTTTATTATTTTAATATATCTATTCTAATTCATAAAAATTACATACTATTGAGATTAGGGTAAATGAATTAAGAATTTTATAACATTAAAATGCAAGCTACAATAATATGTCAGCTTGTATTTTTTATGCTTTTAGTAAAAGTTTCAAAATAAGAAAACATAAGAACGTGTTCGATGATATAATCGTATGAGGAAGGAGATGAGAACATGGAATTGACGGTGTTTAAAAGAGAAAATGATTTTTACAAAAGAATGTTAGCGATAGCTATTCCAATAACGTTACAAAACCTAATAACAATAGGAATAAATATGGCAGATACAATGATGCTTGGATCGTTAGGAGAAGTAGCATTATCAGCTTCTGCATTAGCAAACCAATTTAGTTTTATATTTCTTGTAATACATTTTGGATTAGCTGGAGGAGCAGGAGTTTTAACAGGACAGTTTTGGGGAAAAGGTGATAAAGAATCTATAAGTAAGACATTATCTATGATGTTTAAGATAAGTGCAGTATTTAGTTTTACTTTCTTTATATTAGGACAGTTTTTCCCAGCTCAAATAATGAGAATATATACTACAGATCCATCAGTAATTGCTGAAGGGGTTAAGTATTTAAGGATATTATCTTTTGCATTTTTAGTACAAGGTTTTTCTACTATAGCAATAGGTATTTTAAGAACAGTAGGAATAGTTAAGTTAGCTTTATGTTCAACATCTATTTCATTTTTTGCAAATATATTTTTAAATTGGATGTTCATTTTCGGTAATTTAGGTGCTCCAAGACTAGGTGCAGCAGGTGCTGCAGTAGGAACCTTAATTTCTAGAATAATTGAATTTTTAATAGTTGCAATTTATCTAGTATTTATTGATAAGAGAATACAATTTAAGATTAAAGATTTATTTAAACATGATAAATCTATTTTTACTGATTATGCTAAGCATGGGACTCCGGTGCTTATAAGTGATTTTATATTAGTAATAGGATTAAATATGTTGTCAGTAATCATGGGAAGAATGGGATCGGAAATGGTAGCTGCCAACTCTATAAATACAGTATTACAACAATTCTGTACAGTATTTTTAATGGGAGTTGCAAATGCAAGTGGTGTAATTATAGGAAATACCGTTGGAGCTAAAGAGTATGATAAGGCACAAGATTATGGAAAGACATTTTTAGCGTTAGCTGTATTAATAGGATGCTTTTCGGGACTTCTTATATTTAGTTTAAAGAATGTGATGATAGGATTTTATGATGTAGCTGGAAGTACAAAGGACATTGCTTATCAACTAATGAATACAACATCAATTATTGTAGTATTCTCAGCCGTTGGATCAACATTAACTAAAGGTGTATTAAGAGCAGGAGGGGATACCAAGTTCTTAATGAAGGCTGATGTACTTTTCCTTTGGCTATTAGCAATTCCTCTTGGATTTATAGCAGGTGTAGTATTGAATTTACCAGCAGGTATAGTATTTTTCTGTTTAAAAATAGATGAGGTAATTAAAGCATTATGGTGTACAAAGAGATTACTTGTAGATAAGTGGATTAAAAATGTTACTCTTGCATAGAGGTTAGGAATTAATGAATAAGAATTAGGAAGAGGAAATTTATTGATATAAATTTTGATTTCTTAATTCTTTTTTTGCTTAATATATTTTCAAAAAATGAAAACTTATGTATACCTTTACTGATATAATTTAAGTATAAAATAAAATAATTATAACTTAATTTGTAAAAGGATGGGGAATATGAATAGATTAACTTTAGGAATAGATATAGGTGGAACTTTTATAAAATACGCATTAGTAGATCCAGCATTTAATATAATAGAAAAGTGGAAAACTCCGACAGTTAAGTTTGATACAAAAGATGAATTTTATGATTATATATGTTCAAATGCTAAGTATTTAGATGAAGTTGATAGAATAGGGGTAAGTGCTCCAGGGTTAGTTAATGAAGAATCAGAAATAAAGTCTTATGCGGCACCAAATGTTGTGATAATGTTTGGGACAAACGTTAATGAAGAGATATCAAAGAGAACTGGTAAGATAGTTGCAACTATAAATGATGCTAAATCAGCAGGACTTTGTGAGCTTAAAGCTGGGAATGCTAAAGGAACTAAATCATCAGCATTTTTAATTATAGGAACAGGTACTGGCGGATGTCTTTGTAATGAAGATGATGTTATATATGGGGTTGATGGGTTTGCAGGAGAGTTCCATCACATGCCATTTATAGATTTTCATGAGAATAAGGTTTTAAGACAAGGCGACTATTGTTCTATGACAGCATTAATTCAAATCTATAATATTAAAGTAAATGAAGATGAGAAGTTACAATATGGTCATGAAATAACAGCAAAATATTTAACTGGAGATGAAGTAGCTAAAATAGCCATGGAAGAATGGATAAGAAATATGGCTAATCAATTATTATCTATAGCAACATTCTACAATCCAGAAATGATTTGCTTAGGTGGAGGAATCTCTGAAGAGGATTGGTTTATAGACTTAATATCTGAAAGATTTAAATTAGCCTCAAAGAATTTCTTAGGATTAGATATCCTTACAACAAAGATAGGTAGATGTAAATATAATAATGATGCAAATATTTTAGGTGCAGTAATTAAAGTAAATATGCAATAAGATATTTAAATAAAAATATAATAGAAAAAGTATTAGTTTAAATAAAGCTAGTACTTTTTCTATTTTTTTATAAAGAAAATAGAATTTTAAATCAAAAACTTTGTTAAAAATGTGACTTTTATCACAGTTTTAAAAACAGAAATGTGATAAATTAAACTTAGTGAAATAAATAACAATTGCAATTTGAAATAAATAAAAGTAAAGAAGTGGAGATGAGGCGACTTATGAAAAAGATTCAGTCAACTTGTAACTTATGTGCTTTAGCATGTAATATTGATTTTCATGTAGAGGGTGGAAAGATACAAAAGGTATCGCCAACAGTAGATTATCCTGTAAACCAAGGATTTTGTTGTATAAAAGGATTAAATTTAGATAAACAACAAACTAAAATAAAAGCAAGAAAAACACCACTTTTAAGAGATGAGAATGGTGAAATGAAAGAAGTTTCTTGGGAAGAAGGAATAAAGACTTTCACTAAGAAGATGACAGAGATACAAGAGAAATATGGCAAAGAAAGTGTTGCTTTCATAAGTACAGGTCAAATGACAACTGAGGATATGGCTTTACTTGGACATGTGGCTAGAAATTATATGGGTATGCCTGGAGATGGTAATACTAGATTATGTATGGCTACATCAGTTGTTGCACATAAGCAAAGCTTTGGATTTGACGCGCCTCCATATACATTACATGATGCTGAAATTTCAGATACTATATTCTTTATTGGAGCAAATCCAGTTATAGCACATCCGGTATTCTGGGGAAGGGTAAAAGAAAATAAAGATGCTAAGATAATAGTTATTGATCCTAGAAAATCAGAAACAGCAATGAATGCTGATATATGGGTAGATATTAAGCCAAAAGCGGATTTGGTTTTAATGTATACATTAGCTAATGTCTTAATAGAAAAAGGTTGGGTAGACAACGATTATATAGAAAAACATACAGAAGGATATGAAGATTTCAAGAATCATGCAGCTAAATTCACTTTAGATAATGTTGAATCTGAAACTGGAATATCATCTGAAAGGGTTTTAGAATTAGCTGAAATAATACATAATGGAAAAAGAGTTTCTTTCTGGTGGACAATGGGAGTAAACCAAGGATATCAAGCTGTTAGAACAGCTCAAGCTATTATAAATCTTGCATTGATGACTGGAAATATAGGTAGACCAGGAACGGGAGCTAACTCTTTAACAGGTCAATGTAACGCTATGGGATCTAGAGCCTTTAGTAATACGGCAGGTCTACATGGTGGAGGAGATTTTGATAATCCAGCACGTAGAAAAGCTGTTTCAGAAGCATTAGGGGTAGATGAAAGTGTACTTGCAACTAAGCCAACAATTCCATATAACGTTATAATAGAAAAAGTTATATCTGGAGAAATAAAAGGTTTATGGGTACTTTGTACAAATCCAAGACACTCATGGGCAAATAACCAAGAGTTTGAAAAAGCAGTAAACAACTTAGATTTCTTTGTAGTTCAGGATATATATGAAGATACAGATAGTGCTAAGCTATGTGATTTATTCTTACCATCAACTCCAGCGCTTAAGAAGGAAGGAGTAATAATAAATACTGAAAGAAGATTATCAAAGGTTAATCCTGTTCTTCCTAAGGAAGAAGGAGAATTAACTGATTATGAAATTCTTTATAAGATTGGTGAAACTATTGGAATGGGAGATTTATTAAAAGGATGGGAAACTCCGAGACAAGCTTTCGAACTATTAAAGAAATGTTCAAAAGGAATGCCATGTGATATAACAGGTGTAACTTATGAAATGTTAGAAGGACCAAATATGGAAGGTTCAAGAGGAGTTCAATGGCCATTCAGAGCTGGAGAAGTTTTAGAAGCTGATGAAAGAAGATTATTTGAAGATGGTAATTATTATACTCCATCTAAGAAAGCTAAATTCCATTTTGAAGATATAGCTGAAAATCCAACTAAAACTAGTGAAGAATTTCCGTATATCTTTAATTCAGGAAGAGGAACAGTAGGGCAATGGCATACTGGAGTTAGATCAAGAGAAATAATGGAATCAGAAAGAATTTACTCTAAAGAGTCATATGTATTTATGCACCCAGAGTTAGCTAAAGAGTTAAATATAGAAGAAAATGAAAGAGTTAAAATTGCTTCACAAAATGGAGTTACTAGTGAATTTAATGTAAAGATATCTGATCATGTTAAAAAAGAACATTTGTATGCACCAATTCACTATATAGAAACAAATTCACTTACTCCTTCGGTATATGATCCATATTCAAAGGAGCCATCATTTAAAACAGTGGCAGTTAACATCATAAAGAAGTAAGAGGTGAAAATGATGAAAAGAATTAAGATAGATAGAAATAAGTGCGTAGGATGCTTAACATGTACGACTGCATGCATAGTAGCTCATAATTCAGAAGATACAAGAAGTAGAATTACAATAGATAGTAACGGTAAATATGCTCCAATATTCTGTAGACACTGTGATAGACCAGAATGTGTTTATACTTGTATGACAGGTGCCATGAGTAAAGATAGAGAAACAGGAAAAGTAATGTACGATAAAAATAAGTGTGCAAGCTGCTATATGTGTGTAATGGCTTGTCCTTATGGAGTGTTAAAGGCTGATTCAAGAACTCGTAAAGAAATAATGAAGTGTGATGGTTGTAAGGAAAAAGGAAGTCCACAATGTGTAGCTAAATGTCCTATGTCAGCAATCACTTTAGAGGAGGTTAAGTAATGAAATATGTAGTTATAGGAGCCTCTGCAGCAGGAATCAGCGGAGTTAAGACTTTAAGAGAATTAGATAAAGATGCTGAAATAATATTAGTATCTAAAGATGAAAACGTGTATTCAAGATGTATACTTCATCACTACATCTCTAATCATAGAGATATAGAATCATTAAACTTCACAGATAAAAAATTCTTTGAAGATAATAATATAACTTGGATTAAAGGTGTTGAAGTTAAATCTATAGATGATAAAGCTCAAAGTTTAGAATTATCTAACGGAGAAACTTTAACATATGATAAGGTTATGTTATGTACAGGTGCAAGTGCATTTATACCTCCTGTTGAAGGATTAAGAGAAGGTAATAATGTAGTTGGACTTAGAAACTTAGAAGATGCAGTTTTAATTAAGGAAGTAGCTAAGAAAGTTAAGAATGTAGTAGTTTTAGGTGCTGGTCTTGTTGGAATAGATGCTGTAAGTGGGTTATTAGGAAAAGGATTAAATGTATCTTTAGTTGAAATGGGGAATAAGATATTACCATTACAATTAGATAAATATACTTCAGATGTATATCAAAAGAAGTTCTCCGAAAATGGAGTTAATTTAAAGCTAGGAGTTAGAGCTGAAAAGTTGATATTAGATGAAAATAAAAATCCTAAGGCTTTAGTTATAAATACAGGTAATGGAACAGAAGAAGTTCCATGTGAATTAGTGATAGTTGCAACAGGAGTAAGATCTAATACTTCATTCTTAGAAGGAAGTAATATTGAGTTTGATAAATTTGGATTAATTATTGATGAAAAAGGTAAAACTAACATAGAGAATGTATATGGTGCTGGGGATATAACAGGAAGAAATCCAATCTGGCCAACAGCTGTTAAAGAAGGAATAATAGCTGCTAATAATATGTTAGGAAATGAAATGATAATGACTGATTTCTTTGGTAGTAAGAATACTATGAACCTTGTTGGAGTTCCTACTATGTCTCTTGGAGATACGGAACCAAAGGATGAAACTTATAAAGTTGACGTTAAAATTGATGGAGATAACTACAAAAAGATAATTCATAAGGATGGTAGGATATATGGTGCTATAATTCAAGGTGACTTATCTTATGCAGGAGTTTTAACTCAATTAATAAAAGAGAATATTGATATTTCAAGAGTGACTAAAAGTATTTTTGATATAGATTATGCGGATTTCTTTAATATGAAAGAAAACTTTGAGTTTATATATTAATAAAAAATGGTTATAAAAATATCATTTTAAGTAAGCTTTCCACTATATTATGTTATATAAATTATATATAATGGCCCCATTAACTTATAGTTTGTGGGGCTTTTATATTTATTATTGATAAAAAAGTATTAAAGTTTTTGAAAGATTGTGATATTTATCACAGTAATATTTCGTGGTATTATATATAATTTATTCATCGGAATGATTTGTAGAATAAAAAGTTAAAAACTTAACAAGGAATGAACATCACTAAGAACTTATTTTATGTATATTTATTTTAGGAGGGAATCATGAATAATAAGTCTTTTTTACAAAAACTTGAGAACTTACCAGTCGCAATTTTACCTACTATGGTAGGAGCACTAACATTAGCTAATGTTTATGCAGGCATGGGATATACTTGGATAAAGCATATAACATCTTGGACAGCGATAGTTATTTTATTAGTATATCTAACAAAAATTATTTTCCACTTTGATACAGTTAAAAAAGAATACTCAAATACTGTACCAGCTTCTCTTTATGCTGGGTTTACAATGATAACTATGATTTTAGGTAGTTATTTCTATAATGCTAGCCCTATTTTGGGTAAGACATTATGGTTTACAGGTTTAATTTTACATGCTATTCACATTTTAATTTTTACCTATAGGAATGTTGTAAAAGGTGTAAATATGCAGACTTTCGTTCCAAGTTGGTTTGTAACATATAATGGAATAATGGTTTCTACTGTTGTTGGTGGAGTTATGAATGAACCTCTTATAGGTAAAATAGTTGTATTTTATGGTATAGCAGTATTAACAATAATAATGCCATTTATGATTTATAGATTAACAAAACATGAAATTAAAGATCCAGTATTCCATACTCAAGCAATTTTACTTGCACCATCAAGCCTTTGCTTAGTAAGCTACTTTAACTTTATTAAAGAACCAAATGCGATAATAGTATATTACTTATACGTTTTAGTAATTGCAGCATTCCTATTTATATTATGGAGACTACCAAAGTTCTTTTCATTTGATTTCCATCCAGGATTTGCAGGATTAACATTCCCAATGGCTATCGGGATAGTTGCTTCAACTAAGATGTCAGGATATTTAATAGCTCAAGGATATGAAACCGCTGGAAATATAGTTAATCAATTAGCCGGAGTGCAAACTTATGTAACGACAATGTTAATTGGATATATATTATTACGCTTCTTCATATTATTTAAAGATAGTTATAAGAAGAGCAGTGAAGAAAAAGCAGCTTAATTATATAAAATAGATTAATAAAGAGATAGAAGTGTTTAATCAATAGATCTTCTATCTCTTTTATTTTAAATTTTGAAAATAAAGATATATAATAATTGATATAATGATTTGTGAAAGTTCTACAGTCGTAAGAATAATATAATATATTGTACATAGATAGAGGGAGAGAGTTATGATTAAACTTATTGCATCAGATATGGATGGAACATTATTAAACACTAATCACACTATATCAGAAGGAAATATTGAGGCTATAAGGAAAGCTCAAGAGTTAGGTGTTAAATTTGCTATAATTACAGGTAGAAGTTATGATGGTGTTAAACCAATTGCAGATGAATTTAATCTTGATTGTGAGTATATTTTAATGAATGGTGCTGAATATAGGGATAAAGATGGAAATATACTAGAGAATATAGCTATTGATAAAGAAAAAGTTAAAGTTATTATGGAAGTAATGGGAGAAGAAGATTTATGTATAGAACTTTTCACTAATGTAGGAACTTTAACATCAGATTATGAAAAAGTTAAAGCTTCAATAGAGGACAGAGTAAGATCTTTAAACCCTGAAAGTACTGATGATGAAGTACAAGGATTTTTAAATGAATTTATTGGTAGAAGAAAAATTACTATTTTTAATGGTATAAGTGAACTGATGGATGATAAAATAGATATATACAAAATTATAACTTTTAATAAAGATGTGGAATTAATTAAAAAGGTTAAAGAGAGATTAAAGAAGGTACCAGGATTATCAGTAGTATCAACCTTTGATAATGATATAGAGGTTAGCGATATAAGAGCACAAAAAGGCTTAATACTTGCAAAGGTAGCAGAGAAGATGGGACTAGAAAGAGATGAAGTTATGCCTATAGGGGATAGCTTTAATGATTATTCTATGTTTACAGAGTTCAAAACTGCATGTGCTATGGGAAATGCTATACCAGAGATAAAAGAATTAGCTGAGTTTGTAACTGATACAAATGATAATGATGGAGTGGCGAAAGCTATTTATAGAGCTTTAAATATATAAAATAAAGTTATTAGGTGAGATTATGGCTAAAATTACTACAAAAGATCTTGGAAGAATGGATATTTTTAAGGGTTTATCAGAGGAAACGCTTGGTCAATTAAGTGAATATTGCGAACTAAAAGAGTATAAAAAAGGTAAGCATGTTTTTAGAGATAAAGAGGTTGTAAGTAGAATATATATAGTATATTCAGGTAAAGTTTCATTATATAAAATGAATGAATCAGCTCAAAAGAAGATAGTTTTTATACTAGGACCAAGTAAAATAATAAATGATTATGCTATAGATGATCTTCCATCATCGGTAAATTGTGAAGTATTTGAAACAGCTGAAATCTTATCTATAGATAAAAATAAATTTCTTGAGATAATGAAAAATGATTTTGAATTAACGAAAATATTTATAAAATCTCAAGCAATAAAAGTAAGAAGACTATATAGACAAATGAAGAACTCAACACCTATAAAAGTTGAAAAAAGAGTGGCGGCAAAGTTGTGGAAGTTAGCTAAGGACTATGGTGAAGAGGTTGAAGATGGAACATTAATTAATCTTAATATAAGTGTTACTTATCTTGCGGATATGTTTGGAGCTCCAAGAGAAACTATTTCTAGAGCTTTAAAATTTTTAACTAAAGAAGAATTGATTACGCATGATAATAAAAAGATAATAATTAGGGATAAAGATAGACTTTCTAAATTTTTTAAGGGACTGTGATATTAATCACAGTCTTTTTTTTGTTAAGAAACTATAATAAAACCATAGATTATTGTTACTTTAATAACAAAGATGACGTTAATAGTTTGATAATAAAGTCTTTTAACTTAATAAAATAAAGTTGATTAAGAGGTGTTCAAATGGGATATAAGTTAAGCATAGAAAATTTTAATAGCGCATTAAAAGAGCTATCAAAAGAGTATAAAATATACGCTCCTAAGGTACTTGAAGGAAAAGGTAGATTCTCTGATACTGACATGGTTAGATACGGAGAAATATCAACAGTTGAAGAAATAGAATTTAATAAGAAATCACAATTTTCATATAAAGAAGTATTACTTCCAATATCTCAAACATTATTTTTCTTTACAGAAAATGAAATGAAAGAAGCAGATATGGAAGAAAAAGCCCCATTAATAGTTTTAAGAAGCTGTGATATTAACTCTTTAAGAAGAATAGATGATATATATTTAAGAAATGGATTTGAAGACCCATTCTATAAGAAGATAAGGGAAAAAGCCAAGTTTATATTAATTGGATGTGAAAATAGCTTTGAGAATTGTTTCTGCGTAAACATGGGAACGAACAAAACTGAAGAATATGATATGTATTTAAAGGTTAATGGAAAAGAAGTAGTTTTAGATGTTAAGGATACTGGATTAAATAAAGTGGTAAGTAAGTTTGAAAATACTTCATTAGAAGTAACTCCAGATTTTGTAATTGAAAATGAGGTAAAAGTTAATATCCCAGAAAACTTAAGCCAAGATGTAATGAAATCTAAGATGTGGGATGAATACTCAGAAAGATGTATAGCTTGTGGAAGATGTAACTTTGTTTGTCCAACATGTACATGCTTCACAATGCAAGATATTTTCTACAAAGAAAATGAAAAATCAGGCGAAAGAAGAAGAGTTTGGGCTTCATGTCAAGTAGATGGATATACTGATATGGCTGGAGGACATAGCTTTAGAAATGATAAAGGACAAAGAATGAGATTTAAAGCTCTTCACAAGGTTTATGATTACAAGAAAAAGTGGGGATACCACATGTGCGTAGGTTGTGGAAGATGTGATGATATATGTCCAGAATACATATCATTCTCAAACTGCATAAATAAGTTAGAAAAAGCTATGGATGAGGTGAAATAAATGACAAACAATATATATAGACCATTTATATCAGAAATATTAGATGTTATTGAACATACTTCAATAGAATATACTTTTAGAATGGCATTCACAGGAGATGTAAAGCCAGGGCAGTTTTTCGAGGTTTCATTACCTAAGTACGGGGAAGCACCTATATCTGTAAGTGGAATAGGAGAAGGGTATGTTGACTTAACAATAAGAAGAGTTGGAAAGGTTACAGATGAAATCTTCAAGAACTACAAAGGTGACAAGTTATTTATGAGAGGACCATACGGAAATGGCTTCGATATAGATAATTATAAAGGTAAAGAAGTAGTTGTTGTTGCTGGAGGAACTGGACTTTCACCAGTAAGAGGAATTGTGGAGTACTTCTCAAGAAATCCTCAAGATGCTAATGGGTTTACTTTAATTTCAGGATTTAAATCACCTGAAGATGTATTATTCAAGGCTGATATCGAAGAATGGAAGAAAAACTTAAATGTGATAATAACAGTTGATAAGGCTGAAGAAGGGTATACAGGAAATACAGGGCTTGTTACAAAGTATGTGGCAGAGCTTAAGCTAAAAGACTTAGAAAATGTAGAAGTAGTTGTAGTTGGACCTCCAATGATGATGAAGTTTACAGTTTTAGAGTTCTTAAAACTTGGTGTTAAGGAAGAAAACATTTGGATTTCACAAGAGAGAAAAATGTGTTGCGGAGTAGGTAAGTGTGGACACTGCAAGATAGATGATACGTATATCTGCTTAGATGGACCAGTATTCAACTACACTAAAGGTAAACTTTTATTAGATTAATTAGGAGGCAGAAGTTATGGATATAAATACTAAAAAGCTTAAAAAGAATGCTTTTAGAATAACTAAAACTAGAGGAGTTACAGCTTCAAGAGTTAGAGTTCCAGGTGGATTTTTAAAAGCTGAATATTTAGGACTTATTCAAGAAATAGCAGATAAATATGGAAACGGAACAGTTCATATAACTACTAGACAGGGATTTGAAATACCAGGAATAAGCTTTAAAGATATGGATGCAGTTAATAAATTACTTCAACCTATAATTGAAGGTCTAGATATAAATCAAGAAAATCCAGGAGATGGATATAATGCAGCAGGAACTAGAAATGTTTCTGCATGTATAGGAAATAATGTTTGTCCGTTTGCAAATTACAATACAACTAAATTTGCAAAGAGAATAGAAAAAGAGATATTCCCAAATGATTTACATTTCAAAATAGCTTTAACTGGTTGTCATAATGACTGTATTAAGGCTAGAATGCATGACTTTGGAATACTTGGTATGACTGAGCCTCAATTTGATAAAAATAGATGTGTATCTTGTGGAGCTTGCGTTAAGGCTTGTACAAAAAAATCTACAGGAGCATTACATGGTGAAAACTATAGACCGGTAAGAGATCATAGTAAATGTATAGGTTGTGGAGAATGTGTAATTAACTGTCCAACTGGTGCATGGACTAGAAGTAAGGAAAAGTACTATAGACTAGTTATAATGGGTAGAACAGGAAAGAAGAACCCAAGATTAGCTGAAGATTTTATAGTTTGGGTAGATGAAGATAGTATAGTTAAAGTTATAAATAATACTTATAAATATGTTACAGAGCATATTGCTAAAGATGCTCCAGGTGGAAAAGAGCATATCGGATATATTATCGATAGAACTGGATTCATGGAATTTAAGAAATATGCATTAGAAGGAGTAGAGCTTTCAGATAAGGCTATTTTAAAGAATAATGTATATTGGAGCGGAGTAAGATATTAAATTATATAGTATAATAAATGTCTACTGACGATAAGCTATTATTAAGTTAAAAGTTTAAGATTAAAATTAAGGTCGCTATATTAATTTATAGCGGCCTTAAAAAATAGATGTTAAGTTAAATGGAAATACTAATTCACATACGTTCATTGGTGCACTTTGCTAGAGTAACTTCAAGTTACAAAATCAGAGATTTGGACTTTCAGTTAATTTCATCTATCTAAATCAGAGATTTGGAGACTAAGTTAAAAAGTAGTATAATGTAATTAGGATAATAAATATTAGGAGCGATAAAATGATAAGATTATTAGCTATAAGAAAAAATATTTCATTAGATGTAAGAGAAAAGTTCGCACTTAATCCTAAAAAAGTAGATGAAGGGCTGAATGCTCTACATAATATATTTGATGAAGTAGTAATATTAAATACATGCAATAGAACAGAAATTTATTTTAATAGCTCTTATGATGAGTCTGATGAAGAGACATTAAAAAAGATTTTTGGAGCGTTAAATTGGGAATATAAGTTAGCGGATAATTGTATTGTTTTAAATGAAGAAAAAACGATAAGACATCTTATGGATGTAGCATGTGGATTTCATTCAAGGATTTTTGGTGAGGATCAAATATTAGGTCAGATTAAAAATTCTTATGCAAAAGCTTTAGAATTAAAAACTGTAAAAAATACATTGAAAAAATTATTTGAAATGACAATAAGTTGTGGAAAAGAATTCAGAACTGAGAGTAAGTTATATGAAATACCTGTATCCTCAGCATCTATAGCGGTAAATGAAGCTATAAAAAGTAATTCAAAAAGATTTATGATAATTGGATATGGTGAAGTAGGAAAATTAGTTTCAAGATATATTTTATCTAATGATTTTGAATCATTAATTATTGGTGTAAGGGATATAAGTAAAATTAATGATATTTATGATAGTAGGGTTTTAGCTATGAAATATGAGGAAGCTAGAAAAAATATAGACAATGTAGATTGTATAATAACGTGTACTTCAGCACCGCATTTAATGATAGAAAAGATACATATTAAAGAAAGAAAAAATCCTTTGTTTATATTTGACTTATCTGTTCCTCGTGATGTTGAAGAGTCGATAAAAGAAATAGAAAATGTATATTTATATGATATTGATGATGTAAGTTCAATTGATGATAAAAATAAAGAGATAAGAAAAGAAATAATGATTTCAAATAAATATATTATTGATAAAAGCATTGATAAGTTTAATGAATGGAAGAAACAACGTAAAATATCACCTTATATAAAAGAGATAAAAGAAGAAAGAGATAAAGTTATATTAGATAGAGTTAATAGTTTTTCACATAAATGCAAGAGTGAAGAAGATATTAAATTAGCTAATACTCTTATAAAAAGTGCTACAGATGTATACATTAATAGAGCGATAGAAGTTTTGAAAGATGAGGCTTTAAAGGGTAGTGAGGAAGAATGTTTAAAAATTTTGAAGAGAATATTTATGGAGATGAAATAGAAAGAATATATTTATCATTTTTCTCAAATAAATTAAGAGTTGGAATAATAGGTGGAGGAAAGGCTGCCATTATAAAAATAAGAAGTTTTTTGAAGAGAAAGGTTTACGTAGAAGTATTAGCAAGAGAATTTTCAAAAGATATTTTAGATATAAATGATAAAAATCTTAAATTAATTAAAGCAGAGTATAAAAGTGAATTTATTCAAGATAAACATTTAATTGTAATAGCAATAAATGATAGTGATTTATTAGAACAAATAAAGGATGAATGTGATAAAAACTTTAAGTTATATATTAATTGCTCTGATTTCAAGGATGGGATTGGAGTAATGCCTGTCCAACGTAACTTGAAAAATATTTCTTTTGGAATAAATACTACTGGAGGGAATCCAAAAGGAGCGTTGATGGTAGCAGATATTGCTTATAAATCGCTTAAAAGCATAGATGATTTTATAGGTCGTGTAACTATTCTTAGAAATAATGCTAAAAAGCTTGGTGTTTATAAAAAAGAAGTAATAGAATTTTTAAACTGCAATGATTTTAAGTTCTTTTGTGATAAAGGAAAAGATGAAACTGTATTTAAGCTTTTTTTAGGAGAAGATGATTTACGATGTTTATATAGAGGTGAAATAAATGGAGATAGTTATAGCAACAAGGAAGAGTATTCTAGCACAAGTTCAAGCAGATAAGGTAGGTAAGCTTTTAGAGGAAAAGAGAAATTTAGATTATAAAAAGCTATTAATAGTAACAGAAGGTGATAGAAGGTTAGATGTATCTCTTAATAAAATTGGAGGCAAAGGACTTTTTGTTAAAGAAATAGAATATGCACTAATTAGATTAGAAGCAGATTGTGCAGTTCATTCAATGAAAGATGTACCGTATGCTTTAAGTAGTGAATTTGAAATAGTAGCAATACCTGAGAGAGAAGATATAAGAGATTGTTTTATTTCTGCTGACGGTACTCATTTTGATGATTTAAAACAAGGTGCTACTGTAGGAACAAGTAGTATAAGAAGGGCATCTTTTTTAAAGATGATGAGACCAGACCTGAATATAGTACCAATTAGAGGAAATGTTCAAACAAGATTAGATAAGATGAAAAAAGAAGGAATGGATGGAATCATTCTTGCTGCAGCAGGATTAAAAAGATTAGATATGGAAGAAATAATAACAGATTATTTTGATCCTAAGACATTTTTACCAGCTATAGGGCAAGGTGCATTAGGTATAGAGTGTCTAAAAGAATCTAAATATAGAGATGAATTTAAAGCATTAGATTGTAAAGATTCAAGAGTAACAGTTGAAGCTGAAAGAAGCTTTATGACTGCTTTAAATGGAGATTGTCATAGTCTTATAGGAGCTTATTCAGAAGTAATAGGTGATAAATTATACATGATAGGCGCTTATGAAGTAAATGGAAAAATAGTAAGAAAAGAAATACAAGGTAACGTCAAAGATAATAAAGAGCTTGGAATTAAACTTGCAGAAAAAATATTAAGTCACTAGGAGTATAGTTATGAGTAAGGTTTATATAATAGGAACTGGCCCAACAGATGAAGAATTATTAACACTTAAAGCTGTAAGAGTATTAAAAAAATGTACAGCTGTGTTATATGATAGATTAGTTTCTAACAATATTTTAAACTATTTAAACCAAGATTGTGAGATCTATTATTGTGGTAAAGAACCAGGAAGTCATTACAAAACTCAAGAAGAAATTAATGAATCGATTGTAAAACTTGCTAAAGAAGGCCATGTTGTAGGAAGAATAAAGGGTGGAGATCCTTATGTGTTTGGTAGAGGCGGAGAGGAAGTATTAGCTTTAGTTGGTGAGAATATAGACTTTGAAGTAATTCCAGGGGTAACATCTCCTATAGCAGTTTTGAATTATGCAGGGATACCGATAACACAAAGAGCTATGGCTCAAAGCTTTCATATAGTAACAGGAATGTCTGCTGGAAGTTCTAATATAAATTATGAAGCTTTAGCAAAAGAGACAGGAACATTAGTGTTTATGATGGGTCTTGAAAATTTAGATTTAATAATAGAGAATCTTTTAAAGAATGGAAAAGATATAAATACAAAAGCCGCTGTAGTAATGAGAGGAACATCTTCAAAGCAAAAGAAGGTTGTTGGAAATATTGGAGATATATCTGAAAAGGTAAAAGCAGTAGGATTGAAATCGCCTTGCATTATAGTTTTTGGAGAAGTTGTATCTTTAAACGAAAAATTAGATTGGTATGGAAACAAACCTTTATTTGGAGCTAATATTTGTGTAACTAGAACTAGGGAACAATCTCAGAGCTTAAAGGAAAAGTTAAGAGATTTAGGTGCTGAGGTTACAGAGATTAATTCAATAAAGATTAAAGGTACAGAGGATAATCTTAGAGATTACATAGATAAAATGGAATGTTATGATCACATAATATTAACTTCAGTAAATGGAGTAAACAGATTTTTTGATTATCTTGTAAAAGAAGAATATGATATTAGAAAGATTAAAGCTAAATTTTCTGTTGTAGGAAAAGCTACTAAAAAAGCATTACAGGCAAGAGGTATTCAGCCTTTCATTATGGCAAGAGAGTTTGTTGGTGAAGGATTATTTAAAGTGTTAGAACCTGAACTAAAAAAAGGTGAGAAAGTGCTTCTACCATGTTCTTCATCAAGTAGAGCATATTTAAAAGATGAAATTGAAGCTTTAGGATTAGAAGTAGATAGAGTACATACATATGATACAGTTTGTGGTGAAATAAAGAACCCTAGGGCTGTAGAAGAAGTTGATATTATCCTTTATACTAGTCCATCTACAGTTAAGAATATGATTGATATGATTGGAATAGAAAAGATAAAGGAAAAGATGAATATAGCTATAGGACCTCAAACTAATAAGGCTTTACTTGAAAGAGGAATAGAAGCTCTTATTTGTAAGAAGCATTCAGAAGATGGTTTTTTAGAAGAAATTGTTGATATGTATAAGAATCTTAAGGGGGTATTATGATTAAAAGAGGAAGAAGAATAAGAGAAACAGCAGCTATTAGAGCTATGGTTCGTGAAAATATATTAACAGCCAATGATTTTATATATCCTATATTCGTAGTTGAAGGTGAAAATATTAAAGAAGAGATAAAATCAATGGAAGGAAACTACCATTGGTCTATAGATAGGCTAGAAGAGGTTATAACTGAGGTTGTTAACTGTGGAATAAGAGGAATAATTTTATTTGGAATTCCTGATATAAAAGATGAATGTGGAAGTTCAGCTTTCGATAGTGATGGAATAGTTCAAAAAGCTATAAAAAAAGTAAGAGAAATATCTAAAGATTTATATATAATAACAGATGTTTGTATGTGTCAGTATACTATTCATGGTCATTGTGGAATATTAGATGGTCATAGGATTGATAATGATGCTACGTTAGAAAAGTTAGGTCAAATAGCATTATCTCATGCTAAAGCAGGAGCTGATATGGTTGCACCTTCAGATATGATGGATGGAAGAATTGGCTTTATAAGAAATGTTTTAGATAGTAATGGATTTACACATGTAGCCATTATGAGTTATGCTGCTAAATATGCATCTGCTTTTTATGGTCCATTTAGAGAAGCAGCTCATTCAGCACCACAATTTGGTGATAGAAAATCATATCAAATGGATCCTGCAAATGGAAGAGAGGCTTTAAGAGAAATAAATATGGATATAGAAGAAGGGGCAGATATAATTATGGTTAAGCCGGCACTTTCTTATTTGGATATAGTAAGAAAAGCTAAAGATGTTGTTGATGTTCCGATATGTGTTTATAATGTAAGTGGAGAATATTCAATGATTAAGGCAGCTGCAAAGGCGGGGCTTATGAATGAAAAAGCTACAGCTTTAGAAATGCTTCTTTCTATGAAAAGAGCAGGAGCAGATATAATTATAACTTATTATGCATTAGAAGCATCTAAATGGTTAGAGGAAACTAACTAAATAAGAGATTTATAGAGTCAGTTAGAGGAGAATTAATATGGGTAACAGAGAAATATTTGAAGAATCTAAAAAATACATGCCAGGTGGAGTTAACTCACCAGTAAGATCTTATAAGGATATGGGGATAACACCACCGGTAATGAAGAGTGGTAAAGGGGTTTTAGTAAAAGATGAAGATGGTAATGAGTATATAGACTTTGTTTTAGCTTGGGGACCTATGATATTAGGACATTGTAATGATGATATAGTTAAGAGTATACAAGAAATAAGTCAAAGCTCAATAGCTTTTGGAGCACCTACTGAATTAGAACTTCAAATGGGAAGGTTTTTATGTGAAAACTTAGATAATATTGAAATGGTAAGAATGGTTAACTCAGGTACAGAAGCTACTATGAGTGCTATAAAATTAGCAAGAGGATATACTGGTAAAAATAAGATAATTAAGTTTGCCGGATGTTATCATGGGCATTTTGATGGATTTCTAGTTGAAGCTGGATCAGGGGTATTAACTGAAGGAATCGCTGGATGTTTAGGAATTCCTAATGAAAGCGTTAAAAATACATTAATAGGTGTATATAACGATATTGAACAAGTTAGGTCTTTATTTGAAGCGTATAAAGATGATATAGCTGCAGTTATAATTGAGCCAGTAGCTGGAAATATGGGAGTTATAAAAGCAGATGATAAATTCATGGAAACTCTTAGAGTTTTATGTGATGAATATGGTTCTCTTCTTATCTTTGATGAGGTTATGAGTGGATTTAGAGTTGCTTTTAAAGGAGCTCAAAGTTTATTTAATGTAAATCCTGATCTTGTAACATATGCTAAGATTATGGGTGGTGGACTGCCTTGTGGTGCTTACTGTGGAAGAAAAGAAATAATGGAAAAGCTAGCTCCTTTAGGTGGTGTATACCAAGCAGGAACTATGTCCGGGAACCCTGTAGTTATGGCAGCAGGACTTGCAACCTTAAATATACTTAAAGCAAAGCCAGAAATTTATGACCATATAAATAATATAGGTGAAAAATTAGAAAATGGTCTTTTAGAAATAGCAAAAGAAAAAAATATAAATATAGTTGTAAATAGAGTTGGCGGAATGATGACAGTATTCTTCACAGATTCAGTAGAAGTTAATACTTATGATGATGTAAAAACTTGTGATATAGAAAGATTTAAAAGATATTTCCTTCATATGCTTAAGAGTGGTATAAACTTACCTCAATCTCAATATGAAGCAGTATTCTTGTCTTCAGAGCATACAGAAGAGCATGTTAATAAGTTCTTAGATGCATTTAGAAAGTTTGAAGGATAATGAAAAGAGCAGTATTAATAGTTAGTTTTGGAAGTTCTAACTTAGAAGCATATAAACAAGTTGAAGCTTTTATAAAAAGTATAAAAGTTTCAATAGACCAAGAACTTTTTGTTCAATGTGTATTTACATCAAATATACTTATAAAGAGAATGAAAGAAAAAAATAATATAGAAATTTTAAATATTAAAGAAGCTTTAGATAATTTATTTAATAATGACTATGAGGAAGTGATTTTACAGCCACTCCATATGATTGATGGTAAAGATTGTGATTCATTAAGAAATATTTTAGAAGAAAATAGAGGGAGATTTAACAATATTAAATTAAACCCAACATTACTTATTAATAAAGGTAAAAATACTAGTGAATCAGCTTCTAATATAGCTAATGCTATAAAAAATAATATAGATAAAGATAAATGTGTTGTATTAGTAGGACATGGTAGTAATAGATGCAGTGATAATTGTTGCTATACGTCTATAAATATTAATGAATGTTGTGGCACCGACGGAAGTGTGTGCAATGATGATTGTTATCAAGAGATAGAAAAATCACTTGCAAGGATAGGATATAACAAAATTATAATTGGAACATTAGAAGGTAGTAGGACTAGAGAAGTTGTACTTAAAGAACTTAAAGAAAAAGAAATACACAAAGTTATAATAATGCCTTTATTAGTTTTACCAGGAAATCATATAGTCAAAGATATAAAAGGCGATAATTCATGGGAAAGCTTATTTAACGAGAATAACATAAAGACAGAAGTTATATTAAAGAGCTTATTAGAATACGAAGATATACAAAAGTTATATATTGATATGATAAGTGAAGCCTTATTTAATTTATAATGTTAAATTATAAATTATGAATTGAGGAATAGATTTAAAGAAACTACAAAGTAGTTTCAACAATAATTTGTAATTATAAATTTAAAATTAAACATTGAAAAAAAGGTTGTGTTTCACAACCTTTTTTATTATGGAATTGTTATATTATTAAGGCAATTATAAGTCATTTCTACTAATGTGTAGATAACACCACCTAGAGTAATTGTTAATAAGATACTCATAATCAAATCCTCCACTTATACAAAATTTAATTTCTATATTAATATAATAATCCAAATGTATTAATAAAATACAGAGAAAAATGTTAATAATTATTAAAATTATATAAGTTTCATGTAAAAAGTTTGATTTATAACAATAAATGAGTTATAGGCATTATGGCTACACCTAAAAATATTGATGCCAATGAAAGTTTAATATGTCCATATTCCCTCGAAGATGGAATAAGTTCTGCAAATGAAATATACATCATAATACCAGAAACTACAGCAAAAACAATTCCTAGGACTAAGTCATTAATAAATGGTTTTAAAAATAAAAATGAAATAAATGCGCCTAGGGGTTCAGCCATTCCAGAAAGGAATGAGTATTTTAATGCTTTTGCCCTACTTTTAGTTGCAAAATATATTGGCATAGCTATGGCGATACCTTCTGGAATATTGTGAAGTGCTATAGCTAAAGTTACGGAAATCCCTAAAGCTGTATCTTGATAGCCAGAAACGAATGTAGCAATACCTTCAGGAAAGTTATGTATCATTAAAGCTATAGTAGATACTAAACCAACTCTAAAAAGACTAAAATTTTTATCATCACTTGGAAACTTATCTTTTTCTTCCTCTGGTATGAAACTATCGATTAAAAATGCCATTAAAGCTCCAACAAGCATAAATAAAATGGACCAAAGTATTCCATTTATCTTTCCGTGATATTTAGTTATAGCATCTTGAGCTGCAGGAAAAAGATCAGTAAAAGATACGGTTATCATAACCCCAGCAGAAAATCCAAGAGAAAATGTTAGAAATCTATTATTTTTAGTTTTAGTAAAGAATACTAAAACTGCTCCTATTACAGTTGAAAGCCCAGCTATTGTTGATAGGATTAATGGAAATAGCGAATTTTTATCAATCATATAGTGCTCCTTTTATCATTATTACATAACTATAATATGATTGAATTATTAAGTTTATTTGTAAATTGTACTAACTATATTTTTATAGATTTTTACACTCTAATTAAATATTCGTCATATTCTATTATATGAATTTAATGAGAGGTGAAAATTATGTGTGGTATTGCAGGATGGATAGACTTTAACAACGATTTAAGAGATAAAAGAAGTATATTAGATAGAATGGTAAAAACATTGGAGAAAAGAGGGCCAGATGATGAAGGAGTATATATAAGTACTAATGTTTTATTAGGTCACAGACGATTAGTTGTAGTTGATCCAGAGGGCGGAAGACAACCTATGACAAAGATGGTTGATGGAAATGAATATACTATAGTTTATAATGGAGAGTTATATAACACTGAAGATCTAAGAGATGAATTAATAAAAGCAGGATTAAATTTTGATTCATATTCAGATACTGAAGTTTTATTAACATCTTATATTTACTGGGGGATTGAAGTTATAAACAAATTAAATGGTATATTTGCATTTGCTATATATGATAAAAATAAAGAACAAATATTTTTAGCAAGAGATCATATGGGAGTAAAACCATTATTTTATGCTAAAAGAGGAAATTCTATAATTTTTGGGTCAGAGCTTAAAACTATATTAGCGCATCCTTATGTAAAAGCTGAAGTTGATAAAGAAGGATTAACTGAAGTTTTTGCTGTTGGACCAGCACGTTCTCTTGGAAGTGGAATTTATAAAGGCGTGAAGGAAATAGCACCAGCTAATTGTATGGTTGTTAATAAAGATGGCGAGCGTATATGGGAATATTGGAAGGTTACAGCTAGGGAGTTAGATGAAACTATAGATGAGTCTATAGAACATGTGAGAGAATTATTGATAGATGCTATAAAAAGACAATTAGTTGGAGATGTACCTGTATGTACATTCCTTTCAGGAGGATTAGATTCATCAATAATATCTGCAGTAGCAGCTGATGAGTTCAAAAAAAGAGGGAAGGTATTAACAACTTATTCAATTGATTATGAAGATAATGACAAATATTTTAAAACATCATTATTTCAACCTACATCTGACCAATATTGGGCAGAAAGAATGGCTGAATATATAGGAAGTAAGCATAAAACCGTAGTGTTAAGTCAAAAGGATTTAGCTGAATCACTTATAGATTCAACTTTAGCTAGAGATTTACCTGGAATGGCTGATATAGACTCATCTTTATTACTTTTTACGAGAGAGATAAGAAAAGATTTTGTAGTTGGTTTATCAGGTGAATGTGCTGATGAAATATTTGCTGGGTATCCTTGGTTTACAAATCAAGATATGATAAATGCAAATACATTCCCTTGGTCAAGAAGTGTAAGCAAGAGAAGAGAGATTTTAAACTCAAGTTTAAAGGGTTTAGATATTGAAGGTTTTACAAATGATCAATATCTAAAAACACTAAAAGAAGTCCCTCATATAGATGGAGAAGACGATAAGACTTATAGAATGAGAGAAATATTTTATCTAAATTTAAAGTGGTTTATGGTGAATTTGCTAAATAGAAAGGATAGAACAACTATGTATAATAGTTTAGAAGTAAGAGTTCCTTTTGCTGATCATAGAATAGTAGATTATGCATTTAATTTACCAGTAGAAACTAAGTTATTAGATGGAAGAGAAAAGGGGTTATTGAGAAAGGCATTCAAAGGAATTCTGCCAGATGAAGTTCTTTTTAGAAAGAAGAGTCCTTATCCTAAAACTCATAATCCTATATATACTTCAATAGTTTGCAATATGATGAATGAAATTTTAAATGATAAGACATCTCCTATATTAGAGATAATTGATAGAAATATAGTTCAGGGTATAGTTGAAAGCAAAGGCGAGTCTTATAAGACACCTTGGTATGGACAATTGATGACAGGACCTCAATTAATAGCTTACTTGATTCAAGTTAATGCATGGCTTAAAGAATATAATGTTAACTTAATATTATAGAAGGTATACTTCTTAAGATAAAATGCTCACTTTATATCGGATATTATATAAGTAAATTGATATAAGGTGAGCATTTTAATAGTTGATAGTAGACGTTTATTAATATATATCATTGAATAAACGGCTACAATTAAATATTTAATTTAATAAAATAAATTGTTAGATACAAATATGTAATTTGCTGGTAAAATGTAATTATACTACTTATAGTTAGAGTAGTAATAAGGTAGAGTGATTTAAAATAATTTACATAACAAGTGGGGATAGAAATGATAGGAACAATAGTTAATAGTATAGTAGTTATTATTGGATGTTTAATTGGATTTATTGTAAAAGGGAGATTAAAGCAGAATATTAGTAGCACCATAATGAGTGGATTAGGTTTATGTGTATTGTATATTGGAATATCTGGAGCGTTAAAAGGAGAAGATACTCTATTAATGATAATATGCATTGTTGTTGGGGCATTAATAGGAGAATTGATAGATATAGATAGTTTGTTAAATAGGTTAGGAGAGATAGTAGAAAAAAAGGTTAATAAAGGGTCTAAAAACAATTTATCTATAGCTGAAGGTTTTGTTACTGCAAGTCTTTTATTTTGTGTAGGAGCTATGGCTATAGTAGGGTCTCTGGAAAGTGGATTAAGGGGAAATCATGATACATTATTTGCAAAATCTATTTTAGATGGAGTTACATCTATAATATTAACTTCAACATTAGGTGTAGGTGTTATTTTTTCTGCTGCTACTATTTTTATATATCAGGGAGCTATAACTTTAGGAGCTGGAATGTTAGGCAATGTTCTAAGTGAGGCAGTAATAAATAATATGACAGGTGTAGGAAGTTTGTTGATAATAGGGTTAGGACTTAATGTCTTAGGAATTACCAAAATAAAGGTAGCGAATCTTTTACCAGCTGTTATTTTGCCAATTTTATTAGGTTTTTTTATGTAGAATTTGGATGAATGATATTTAGTATTAAATATATTTATATTAAATATATTTATAATGATAGAGTTTATCTTTATGGAAGGTTAAAATACATAGAAAGAATAAAAATAATAGAGAATATTAAATTATTGTATCTATTTAGTATTGTATTGAATAAAAGTAAAAAATGGTATAAAATTGAATGTGAATAAGGAATAAAAATGTAATTTCTCTATGTAGTACTATATTACGACAAAAACATATAAAATTATTAAAAAATCTGTAAATAGTATTGAAAATACGAATAATATGATATATAATGAAAATATAATTCGTATACAATATAAATTAATGAGTATATTATTTGAGGGGGAAATTAAAAATGAAAAAAAGAGCAATCGCATTAGCACTTTCTGCACTTATGCTAACTGGTCTTGTTGGATGTGGAAGCAAATCTGAAGGTGGAGATACACAAACACCAGCTGCAGATGGAATGAAGGTAGGAATGGTTACAGACTCAGGGACAATTGATGATAAATCATTCAACCAAGGTACTTGGGAAGGTATAATAAAGGCTGAAGCAGAACTTGGTGTTGATAAGAACTATATAAAACCATCAGGAGAAACTGAAGCTGATTACTTAAAGGAAATTCAAAATCTTTATGATACAGATTATAAATTTATAGTAACTCCTGGTTTCAAATTTGAAACAGCTATCAATAAGGCTCAAGAAAAATATTCAGATGCTAAATTTGTTATATTAGATGGAGCACCACAAGATGGAAACAATAACTACAATGTAGCTGATAATACAGTAGCTATATACTTTGCAGAACATGAAGCTGGGTTTATGGCTGGTGTTGCAACTGCTTTAGAGTTAAAAGAAGGTGAATTAGGATTTATCGGAGGAATGGAAATTCCAGCAGTTCAAAAGTTTAACTGGGGATTCCAACAAGGGGTAGCTTATGCTAATGAAAATCTAGGAACTAAGATGTCATTAAAAGAAGAAAACGTAAAATATGAAGGAACATTCAACAATACAGCAGGTGGAACACAATTAGCTGCTACTATGTTTGATAGAGGTGTTAAAGCTATATTCTGTGCTGCAGGTGGAGTTGGAGTTGGAGCTATAACTGAAGCTAAATCAAGAGTAGAAGCTGGTAAGGAAGCTTGGATAATTGGTGTTGACGTTGACCAATATAATGATGGTTTATTATCAAATGGTAAATCTGTTATTTTAACTTCTGCTACTAAGAAGATATCTCAAGCAGCTTTTGATATGATCAAAGCAGAATTAGATGGAAAATTCCCAGGTGGAGAAACATTAACTTTCGATGCTAAGAATGATGGTGTTGGTATACCAGCAGAAAATCCAAATTTAAGCAAAGAAACTACTGATAAAGTTGCAGAAGTATTTGAAAAAGTTAAATCTGGAGAAATTACAGTTTCAGGAGAACAAGGCGATTTAATAAAATAGTTTTTATAAAATAGGTGAGTGTTAACTCATCTATTTTTTTGTGTATTTACAACTAGCAACTTAAATATATTATTCGGCAATGTTAAGTTACATGCTATTAATGTGTATGATAAAAGTTTTTTACTATGAATATAAATAAAAACAGTCATGAAAATGGAATAAAAATGTCGAAAAATGTTGAAATGAAATAACGAATAATATATAATCTTAAATAAAGTGTACGCTAAAGGTAAAAAGAGTATGCTAAAAGGAGGATGCACAGATGATAAAAAAGATTATTGCAATAGCATTAACAGCAGTAGTTGGAATGAGTGTTGTTGGATGTGGAAGTAGTGAATCAAATGTAGAAGGCGGAACAGATTTAAGAGTAGGTATGGTTACTGACTCAGGAACTATTGATGACAAATCATTTAATCAAGGTACTTGGGAAGGAATACAGAAGACTGTTTCAGATTTTGGTGTTGATGCCAATTACTTAAAGCCAGCAGGAACTACAGAGGCTGATTATTTAAAAGAAATACAAAATCTTTATGATACTGGATACAAATTTATAGTTACACCAGGATTTAAGTTTGAAACAGCTATATATCAAGCACAACAAAAATATCAAGATGCTAAATTTGTATTATTAGAAGGAAGTCCTCATAGTGGAGATAATAATGCAATAGTAGGAGAAAATACTGTTTCTATATATTTTGCAGATGAACAAGCTGGATTTTTAGCAGGTGTTGCTGCGGCATTAGAGCTAAAAGAAGGAGACCTAGGATTTATAGGTGGTATGGAGATTCCTCCTGTTCAAAGATTTAACTATGGATATCAACAAGGTATAAGATATGCTAATGAAAACTTAGGAACAAAAATGAGTATTAAAGAAGAAAATATAGTTTTCCAAGGAAGCTTTGATAATTCAGCAGCAGGACAACAACTTGCAGCTCAAATGTATGATAGAGGTGTTAAAGCTATATTCTGCGCAGCAGGTGGAGTAGGTGTAGGTGTTATAAATGAAGCTAAAACTAGAGCGCTTTCAGGTAAAGAAGCTTGGGTTATGGGAGTTGACGTAGACCAATATGCTGATGGTATATATGAGGGAGATAAATCAGTAATATTAACTTCAGCTATTAAGAGAATAGATGTAGCAGCCTATGATATGATTAAAGCTGAAACAGAAGGTAATTTCCCAGGTGGACAAACTTTAACTTTTGATGCTAGTAATGATGGAGTTGGTATTCCAGCTGAGAATCCTAACTTAAGCAAGGAGACTACTGATAAAGTTGCAGAAGTATTCAATCAAATTAAAGAAGGTAGCATTAAAGTTTCAGCTGAAAAGGGAGACTTATTAAAATAATATAATTATATTAAAGAAGGTTGTATGAAATATTCAGCAACCTTTTTTCTGTGATTTAATAATTAAAAGGTTATATGAAGAACATAATAATGATGCTGTTATTTGGTTGAAATTTACAGTGATTCTAAAGAGGATAGATGACGAAAATTGTTGAAAGCACGAAATATATAGTATATAATTTTAATATAATTTGTGTAACACTATAAGGTGGTAAAACTGAAGTTAAGGTGAGAAAAAGATTATTTTTGAACATTATTTTTGGCTTCAGAAAAAGTTCGTTATTTACTTATAAATACAGCATGTAATTGTTTAATAATGGCAATGAATATTGTATAATTAAAGTTGAGACAGAGCTTTCAATAAGTAAAAAATTTAGGAGGAGATCCGATGGAATATGTAGTAGAGATGCTTAATATTCGAAAAGAGTTTCCGGGGATAGTGGCTAACGATAATATCACACTACAATTAAAAAAGGGTGAAATTCACGCTCTTTTAGGGGAAAATGGTGCTGGTAAGTCTACTTTAATGGGAATGCTTTTTGGTATGTATCAACCAGAAAAAGGAATGATAAAGGTAAAGGGGAAAGAAGTTAAAATTTCTAATCCAAATGTAGCTAATGAATTAGGTATTGGGATGGTTCATCAACACTTTAAATTAGTTGAGAACTTTACTGTTACAGAAAATATTATTTTAGGATATGAGCCTAAGAAACACATGACAGTAGACATAAAAAGTGCAGCGAAAAAGATTGAAGAACTTTCTAAACAATATGGATTAAATGTTGATCCATATGCGAAGATAGAAGATATATCTGTTGGGATGCAACAACGTGTTGAGATATTAAAGATGCTTTATAGAGATGCAGAAGTTTTAATATTTGATGAACCTACAGCAGTATTAACTCCTCAAGAAATAACTGAATTAATAGATATAATGAAGAATCTTGTTAAGGAAAATAAATCAGTTATATTAATTACACATAAGTTAAAAGAGATTAAAGAAGCTGCTGATCGTTGTACGGTTATAAGAAGAGGTAAATACATAGGAACTGTTGATGTAAAAGATACAGATGAAGCTGAAATGGCTAAAATGATGGTTGGTAGAGAAGTATCATTTAAGGTTGATAAGAAGGAAGCTACTCCAGGGGAAGTAGTTCTTAAAATAAATAACTTATCAGTTAAGAATCATAAAAAAGTATTAGGCTTAAAAGATTTTTCTTTAGAGTTAAGAAAAGGAGAAATTGTAGGTATAGCAGGTGTTGAAGGAAATGGACAAACTGAATTAGTTGAAGCATTGACTGGAATGAGACATGTAGAATCAGGGACTATAACTTACAAAGAGGCTGATATAACCAAGAGCTCTATCCGTGCAAGAATAGATAATGGGATAGCACATATTCCTGAAGATAGACATAAAAGAGGATTAATCTTAGATTACACTATGGAAGATAATATGGTTTTAAAAGCTTATAAAAATAAACCTTTTTCAAAGAATGGATTAATTAATAGAGCTAAGATAAGAGAATATGCGAACCGTATTATAGAAACCTTTGACGTAAGATCAGGTGAAGGTGGACAATCTATAGCTAGAGGACTTTCAGGAGGTAACCAACAAAAAGGTATAATTGGACGTGAAATTGAATCTAATCCAGATTTATTAATTGCTGTACAACCTACTAGGGGACTAGATGTTGGTTCAATAGAATATATCCACAAGAGATTAGTAGAACAAAGAGATGCTGGTAAAGCTGTGTTACTTGTATCTTTAGAATTAGATGAAGTTTTAAATGTATCAGATAGAATTGCTGTTATAAATAATGGTGAATTAATTGGTATAGTAAATGCTTCAGAAACAGATGAAAATGAAGTTGGTTTAATGATGGCTGGTATAAAGAGAGGTGACAAGTAATGGAAAAAAATCAAGGATTAAAGTCTATATTAGCGATAATTTTAGGTCTTTTAGCTGGTGCTCTTTTAATGTTAGCTATGGGATTTGAGCCGATAAAGGGGTATCAATTCTTATTCAAAGGCGGATTAATGAATATTGAGAGAATTGGTAATACAATAGCGACAGCAACGCCATTAATACTTACAGGGCTTTCAGTTGCCTTTGCATTTAGAACTGGTCTATTTAATATAGGTGCTCCAGGTCAAATGTTATTTGGTGGCTTTTGTGCAATAGCTGTAGGGTTAACTTTTAGTTTGCCGACTATAGTTATAGTACCACTAATGATTTTAGCAGGTGTATTAGGGGGAGCTTTATGGGCTATAGTTCCTGGGTTATTAAAGGCTCTATTTAATGTTCATGAAGTTGTATCATCAATAATGATGAACTGGATTGCCTACTGGACAGTATATTATACAGTTCCGAAGTATTTTAAAGGTGAGTATCTAGAGACTGAATCTAGGATGTTACCTGAAACAGCTACATTAAGAGTAGATTGGTTAAGTGATCTTTTCGGAGGTTCTTATATTAATTTAGGTATTATATTAGCTCTAGTAGCAGTATTCATAGTTTGGTTTATATTAAATAAAACTGTTTTAGGATATGAGTTAAAGGCCGTTGGATTTAATAGATTTGGCGCTGAATATGCAGGTATGCCTGTAAATAGAAATATTGTTATTTCAATGATGATAGCTGGAGCTTTATCAGGACTTGCTGGTGTAATTCAGTATATGGGTAATGCAACAGTAATGCAAATAGGTGTAATGCCATCACAAGGTTTCGATGGTATAGCAGTTTCTTTATTAGGTGCGAATACTCCTATAGGAGTTCTTTTTGCGGCATTATTCTTTGGAGTGCTATATGTAGGAAAAGGATTTATGAATGCAGCGGTAAAGATACCACCAGAACTAGCAGACACAATTATAGCTACAATAATATACTTTGCAGCTACAAGTGTAATTATGGATAAAGTTATTAAGAAATTTAAAAAGGTTAAAAAAGATAGAGTAGAGACTAAGAATAATTCAGCAGAAAAGGCGGTGGAGAAATAATGTGGGGAATAATTGAGCAAATATTTCCATATGCTATAGCTTATACAATTCCACTATTAATAGCAGCTCTAGGTGCTCTTTATTGTGAAAGAAGTGGTATTGTAAATATCGGTATTGAAGGGCTTATGGTTGTAGGATCGTTTGCAGGAGCTCTTACTATTTCTAAGCTTCAAGCAGCTAATGTTCCAGGAGCTTTATGGATTGGATTATTAGTGGCAGCTATAGTTGGGATGTTATTCTCGCTATTACATGCCTTTGCAAGTATTAACTTAAATGCAAATCAAGTTATAAGTGGTACAGCTATTAATATGATAGCTGGTGCATTAACAGTTTTCTTAGCAAGAAACTTTACTGGAAGTGGTAATATAAGAGTTACTTTAGGATTTATTCCAAAGGATATACCAGTACTTTCTCAAATTCCTATAATAGGACCATTATTATTTACAAGAACATATATAACTACATGGGTAGTATTATTAATATTAGCTATATTTACATTCTTATTATACAAGACAAGCTTTGGATTAAGATTAAGAGCTTGTGGTGAACATCCTCAAGCAGCTGCAGCAGCAGGTGTTAATGTATATAAGATGAGATATATAGGAGTTATGATTTCAGGTGCTTTTTCTGCTTTAGGAGGAGCAATTATCCTTGTAACATACTCTAATGAGTTTAATGGTAGTGTTGCTGGACTTGGATTCTTAGCAATAGCAGCATTAATATTTGGACAATGGAAACCACTAGGTATTTTAGGAGCTACATTATTCTTCGGATTTGCAACTACACTTGCTAATGTATCTCAAGCTATACCAGAGTTAAGTAGTATTCCACAAGTAGCATTAAAGGTATTCCCATATGTGGTTACTTTAATAGCATTAATAATATTCTCTAAATCATCACAAGCACCAAAGGCAGCTGGTGAAACATTTGATGCAGGAAAGAGATAACATAAAAAATGACTAGCTTTTAGGAGCTAGTCATTTTTTCTTTATTATCATATCAATAAGTAATAATATATTATTAAATAGTAAAGGTTAATTGATTTTAAATAGTTTATTTTTATTTTACATACTTATCGTATAGCTCAGTTAAAAGTTTTATATGATATTCTTCATCAAGGATAATTCTATCTATAATATCAATAATATAAGGGTCATCTATCTGTTTTTTAGTTCTTTTATATTGAGCTATAGCTTCTTTTTCATCTGTAATATCAACAATTAAGGCTTTTTTTAGATTAGTGTTGTATGATAGAAATTCTGGAGTCCAAAGACTAATTTTTTTATGTTTACATATCCAATAACCAGGATCTTTTCCTAGTTTTACTATTAATTCACCAAGCATTTGTAAATGATGCATCTCAATCTCTGCAATTCCTTCTAGAGTTTCTGATACTTCTTCAAATTTATATTTAAGTGCTATTTCATGATAAACATATTGTGTTACAGCTGAGAGTTCAGATACTGAACCAGCGTAATTAAGCAGGATTAAATCAGCAAATTTAAAATTTTCACCTTTTACTTTTATTGGTGGATAAGGTAGATCTACACTATATTCCATAAAGATACTCCCAAAGTATTTTTAGTAATATAGTATGAAGAATATAAAAAAATGTTCGATACTAGTACGAAGACAGGTACGATGAGAAACTTATATTTACTGAAAAATAAGTATATGCCTACGGTATATATCTTTTAATACCGTAGGCATATTTCTATTCACCAAAGGTGAATATCCCTTTTAAAGTTGTTAATATTAATAGCTTTTATATAAATCTATTTCTGATTTTACCATACGCAGCGGAAGCTAAAGAGTGTGGTAAATCAAAAATACTATATGATTCATCTGTGGAGTAAAGATTATATAGTGGATATTCATTGATTTTTCCAGAGTATAAAAGCGATTTATTCTCTAGTTCAAGTAGATCCATAGGTCTAATAAGTTCTGGGAGCTTGTCCGTTTTGTAAATACCAGCTTCTATTAATGCCTCAGCAACAAATTGTGAACAGAAATAATAGTTTTCCCTTTTTGTTGGTTTATTAAATAAAAGGGTAGCAGTTCCTAGAACACTATATTTATATTTAGATTTATCGATTAAAAAATTATCTATATATTTTTTTAATGAGCTGTATTGTTCAGTTGTAACTGAAATTTTATATATTAAACATTTGCTCTCAGGAAACATTGAGTAAACTCCTGAGTAAAGATTTTCTTCTACAAAACCTGCTGGTAGTACATATGCAGGGTTTATACGTCCGAATGAATACATAGTTTGAAATGTTGGATCTAGAGATATTGATGTATGTGCAAATTCTTTTTGTGTAAAGAATGAAATAACATTAGAAAATAGAGTTCCGGTTTTTGAAAAAATTATGTAAATATCTTTATTGCTCAAATTAATTCCCTCCCCATTTTATATATATATTTTACACCAAATTGCCAGTAATGTTAATAAAAAATGAATAATTTTAAGAAAAAGTAAATATAAAAATAATAAATCATTAATTAAATAAAATAATACTAATATTTAACTTTATAATGTATTTGTGATAAAATGGTGTAAATTAGATAAGAAAGCAAGGGATATAATATGGAATATAAATTTAAATTTGATGGAAAAGAATATATATTAAACGAAGAGAACTTGGAGTGCTTTTTCAATGATGATGAAAATCCTATTAATGATGTAGATGAGGAAAAAATTATAGAGATTTTAAATAATAGTGATAAGGTTGATTTTTCTAAAGCTTACTTTAATTTAGCTTGTGAAAAGTGTCAAACTGGAGTTGAAGAGAAGAAGAAGTTTTTTGATTTCTTAGGATATAATTTTTATATATTCACAAAGGATGGAAAGTACTTTGTAAGTAACATAGAACCAGAATATGAAGGGTCAACATTTGATAAGTTATATAGATTTGGTAAAGTTGATAATAGTTATTTAGTTACAATCAATGTATGTAAACATTGTGGAGAATACTCTATAGAAATTGAAGAGTTTGAACTTTAGTAAAATGGTGTAAATAAGGAAGGTACTACTAAATGTAGCACCTTCTTATTTAACATATGTAATATACTAATGCATGTTTACAGCGCTTCTAGCAGCAATACGACCAAATGTTACTGTATCAGGCATAGACAGTGAACCAAGTCTGTTACCACCATGAATGCTACCTGTCACTTCACCAGCGGCATATAAACCAGGGATAGGTATTTTGTTGATATCAAGTACTCTGGCATTTTTATCTATATCTACGCCACCCATAGTATGATGAACGGAAACAACACCAGCAAACATTATGAATTCTCCGTTAATATCTACAGGCTCTAAAGAAGATGTACGACCAAAGTCTTCATCTATTCCAGTAGTTGAATAAGAATTATACTTTTTTGCTGTTTCTATTAAGCTATCATATGGAATATCAAAAAAATCTGCACACTCTTCTAATGTACCAATAGTTAGTACTTTTTGCGCTAAACCTTTAGAGATTTCAGATGAATAAGTTTCTTTTAAATTCATTTTTTTTATAACAGTACTATCAATTATTTCAAAAGCACGTGAATCAGGTTGCTTTAATATAGAGGCAGATAAATTATCTCTAGTTTCTTTTTCATTAACAAATCTATTTCCATGTTTATTTACCAAAATAGCATTACTATTAAGTCTTGCATAATCTAGGAAATAATAATTCCCTGTAGCAGGGTTATTTATTGGATAAAGTTGAATTGACTCCATATTTACTATATTTGCACCTAATTCCTCTGCCATTTTAATACCGTCACCTACAATAGCTGGTGAATTTGTTGTTGGAATACTTTCATCTAGTGTAGGCCAAACTGTATTATATTCTTCACGCATTTCGATGTTAGATCCAAAGCCCCCAGTTGTAAGAATAACTCCTTTTTGTGCTACATAATCAATAATTTTACCATTACGAACAGCACGAACTCCTATAACTCTACCAGTTCCGTCTTTAAGAAGTTGATTAGCTTTTGTATTATAATGAAATTCTACTCCTAAATCAACAGCTTTTGAAATAAGTGTATCTACATACTTGGGACCATCACCTTCAGGCCACAATGTTCTTGAATAAGAATGACCACCATACCAAGATTGGGTATCTTTATATTTTACACCGACAAAATCTCTTAACCAAAATGCATTAGTTAAAGCATTTTCTGCCAAAACTTTTATTAATTCAGGATTACCTTTTTCTTTTCCACCATAATATATATCATTAAAAAATGTATCTATACTATCATCTAGAATGCCTTCATTTAGTTGTACCCAGTTTCCAGGAGCAGCGTACTCGCCGCCAGACATACGGGTATTACCTCCAGCAAAGGACATTTTTTCAAGAAGAATAACTTTACATTCAGATGTAGAACTAGCCTCTATTGCAGCGCTAAGTCCAGCACCACCACCACCTATAATTAGGATATCGCAATTATTAGTAAGGTAATCGTCTTTTGAGGTAGTAATAGTTGATACATCTTTCAAATCAGATGGATTTATTCCACTGTTTTTTAATGCATCTTCAACAGCTTTTATGAAGCTTGTACTGGTCAGTGTTGCACCAGATACAATATCTACATCTAAAGAATTTGAGGTTATTATATCATCTGTTAGCTGAACTATAGCCTTATTAAATCCAGGATTTTCAGTATGGGATAATAGTTCTATATGAGTTATTACATTTTCTTTTATTACTACATCTAAAAGTATATTACCATTCTCACCTTTATAGCTTCCGGAGAAGGTACCACTTATATTTTGACCACTAGAATTGTAGTTGTCCAACTTGAAGTGATTGTAAAATGAGAAAAGGCAGATAACAATAATAGTTATTAGACAGAGTAAAATATGTTTTGATTTCAATTAAGACACTCCTTCTTTAGATTTATTTTTATAATCTTTTGGAGAGTATCCAGTTGATTTTTTAAATACTCTACTAAAATAATATTGGTCAGAATATCCGACTTCAAGTGCTATCTCACCGATAGATAGCTTTTGATTAGAATCAAGTAATCTAATTGCATGATTTATCCTCAAAGTTGTAACATACTCAATAAAGCTCATATTTGTTGCCTTTTTTATTAATTTGTATAATGAAATTCTATTCATATTAAATTTTGACTCTAATAAGTCGGTAGATAAATCAGATTGAGTATAATGAGAGTTTATATAATCTAT
This sequence comes from Clostridium hominis, assembly GCF_014287825.1. Classification (NCBI taxonomy): domain Bacteria; kingdom Bacillati; phylum Bacillota; class Clostridia; order Eubacteriales; family Clostridiaceae; genus Clostridium; species Clostridium hominis. Next base: position 268,750 of record NZ_JACOOO010000016.1, on the reverse strand, counting down.
TACATTTCCATCTATGTCATTATTGTTTAAAGTATATTTAGATAATATATTTTGTTTTTCAAGTCTATCATTAAATATATTTATTGCATCCTTTAATACATCTAAAAATTCATCATCATCGATAGGTTTTAGTAAATAAAAATCAACATTATTTTGAATAGCTTGTTTAGCATATTCGAACTTATCATATCCTGAAATAATTATTATTACAGTTGTACTGTTGAATTTTCTAATTTCTTTTATACAATCTAATCCTGTTAAGTGGGGCATATTAATATCTATTAATAATATATCAGGACAATATTTATTGAATTTTTCTAAGGTATCTCTGCCATCATTAGAAGTGGCAACAACCTTAATATCTAAATTTAATGATTGTATATATTTGCTCATACCATTTACTATGATATCTTCATCATCTGCAACAATAGCTCTATACATTTTTATCCTCCATATAAGGCAGTAAAATATTAATTTTAGTACCGACATTTTCTTTGCTTTCAACTTCGAAAATTACATCTTCACCATAAAAAGATCTTAACCTTCTTAATGTATTAATCATACCAAAGCTCTTACTATTATTAAGCTCTTCTAAATTATTTCTTAGGTTTGCTAACTCTGATTCGCTCATACCAACACCATTATCTTCTACAGTGATTTTTATATACTTATTTAGGTTATTGGAATATAAGCTACAAGAAATAGAGATAGTACCAATGCTATCTTTAGGCCTAATTCCATGATTAATGGAGTTTTCTACTAAAGGTTGAAGTATTATTTTAGCTATAAGGATATTTTTTATATTCTCATCAAGATAAATATTATATCTAACTTTCTCTCTATACTTTATAGCTTGTATATCTAAATAAGATTTTGTATGTTTAATTTCTTCCTTAAGTGTAATGAATTCTTGACCATTACTTAAAGAAGTCCTAAAAAATGTTGATAAAGATGTGATTATTTTAGCGACATCCTCAGCACCTTGATCTTTAGCCATCCATTTAATATTATCAAGGGTATTATATAAAAAGTGAGGCTTTATCTGTGCTTGTAAAGCTGTTAATTCAGCAGATCTTTTTTCACTTTGCTCTTTATATATCTGTTCAATTAACTTAGAAATATGATCTAACATTTTGTTGTAGGTTAAGCCAAGTTCATATATTTCATCTTTAGCTAGAGTTGTATCATAGTATGAACTTAAGTTTCCGTGTTCAACTTCCTTCATACATTTACGAAGATTATCTATAGGTTCCATAACAGAACGAGTTAAAAATACTCCGATAAATAAAGTTATAATCAGAAGGAAAATTAACAATAATATTATTCCTGCCAACATATTATCAGCGGCAGCTGATAATTCAGCATTATTGACTAAAGTACATACAACCCAGTCGTCATATTGATTAACAGGCGAGTAAAATAAAGTACATACTTCACCATTAGTATTTATAAGCTCAATCTCTCCTGAGGACGATAAGCTTTCTAGCTTTATATTTTCAATATCTCTTTTTGATAAATAATTATTATAGAAATATTCTTCATTAGTAGTTAATAGGTTATGATTACTATTCATAACCCAGGTTTTTCCGTTATATATTTGAGAAGAATCTATTATTTGTTTTAATCCAACAGTGGGAACAGCAGAACAAATTAATGCCTCTTTTTGATTTTCGTAACCTAAAACAGGGTAGTAGAATAGCATTACTTCTCTATTATTTTTATTCACTACTGGTTTTCCGATAATGAATTCTCTATCAGAATCATAGGCAGTTTTATAATCGTTATAATCCATCAAGTTTTCAGTAGCTTCACTGTTTATCCAGCAGAATCCATTCTTTCCTATGTAAGAAAATGTTTCCATAGTTTCGCCGTTGCGTACATATAAAGAAGTGAATCTATCTATTAAAGGAGTTATTTCTCTTATATCCATTGAAGTAAATGCTGGTATGGCAGAAATAATTCTATACTCAACAGCTTTTTTATTTATCCATAAACCAACCTCTGTGGATTTAGATTCAACTGTCTGTGCAATTGTAAATTTAGTGTTTTCAATGTCGTTAGGCTTGACTACAAAATTTATATAGGCACATAGTGAACCAGAGATTATTAATGTAGCTATAGTAAAGAAAAATAGTATTTTTCTTTTTATATTTAAACTGATTAATATTTTCACAATAAAAACTCCTTATATTGATGGTAATAAGAATATTATACAATATTTTGACAAAAATCAACATATAAGAGAAATACATATATTTATTTAAAATAGTAACAAAAGTACAAAATTATTAAACATTTGTCCATTCAAAGATAAAAATAGGATTGTTATAATATTATCAAACGATTGAGGGGGACAAAGTAATGAAGAAGAAATTAATATTATTAGTTTTAGCAGCATCTATGATATTTGTTGGTTGTGGAAAGACTGATTCAACTTCTAATGGGAAATATACACCAGGAACTTATACAGGAGTAGCAGATGGATTTGGTGGAAAGTTAGAACTTGAAGTTGAGTTATCAGAAGATAGTATAAAAAGAGTAGAAATAAAATCTCATTCAGAAACAGAAGGAATAGGTACAAAAGCTATTGAAAGCTTGCCAGAAGAAATTGTATCAAAGAATAGTGCTGATGTTGAAGTCGTATCAGGAGCAACTATGACTTCCAAGGCTATAATTGCAGCAGTTAATGATGCAATGAAAGATTTTGTATCTAAGAAAGAAACTGTAGCATTAAAGGATGGAGTTTATACAGGAGAATCTACAGGGTATCAAGGACCTTTAAAGGTTGAAGTAACTATTTCTGGAGAAAAGATAACTGAAGTTAAAGTTCTAGATAATGTTGAAACAGTTGGAATTGGAAGTAAGGCTTTAGATGCGTTATCTAAAAGTATAGCAGAAAATAATTCAGTTGGTGTTGATACACTTTCAGGAGCTACAGCATCAAGTAAAGCTATAATATCAGCAGTAACAAATGCAATAGAGGTAGCTGGTGGAGATATTTCAAAATATAATACAAAGGTTGAAATGGAAAAAGGTGAAGATCAAACAGTAACTTCTGATGTTGTAATTGTGGGAGCTGGAGGAGCTGGTATAACAGCTGCTATAGAAGCTAAATTGCAAGGTGCAGATAATGTTGTTGTTATAGAAAAAATGGACATTACAGGTGGTAATACAAGAATGTCAGGTGGAGAATTTGCTGCTCCTGGAAACTGGGTACAAAAGAAAGAAGGTATTACTGATGACTCTGTAGACCAATATTACAAAGATATACTAGAAGGCGGATATAATATAGGTAATCCAGACTTAGTAAGAATTATTGCGGAAAATGCACTTCCTACAGCTGAGTGGTTAAGAGATGAATGTAAGGTTGAATTTAAAGACGAACAAAGCTGGTATGGTGGACATAAGGTTGCAAGAACTTTATGGCCAAAAGGTGATGGACCACAATATATGGATACACTAGAAGAAAAGGCTAGAGGTCTTGGAGTAGAGTTCTACTTACAAACTGAAGCAGAAGAATTAATTACAGATGAAAGTGGTAAAGTGGTAGGTGTTAATGCTACACATAAAAATGGAGCTAAGTATACTTTTAATGCAAATAACGGGGTAATATTAGCTACAGGTGGATTTGGAAAAAATGTTGAGATGAGACAAAAGTACAATAAAAATTGGCCAACACTTGATGAAAGTATTCCAAGTACAAATTCACCAGCTATAACAGGCGATGGTATAGAAATGGGACAAGGTGTAGGAGCGAATGTAATTGATATGGAACATATTCAATTATATCCAGTTAATAATCCTGCTACAGGAAATTATTATTACATTGACTATGCTAGACTTAACTCAACAGCTCTTTTAGTTAACAAAGAAGGTAAGCGTTTTGTAAATGAAAAGGGTACAAGAGATGTTATATCAGATGCTACATTAAAGCAAACAGATTCTAAGGTTTATGAAATAATTGATGCTGGAGTTGTTAAGGAACAACAACTTTATGAAAAGTATGCAGCAGAAATAGAACAAGCTCAAAAACAAGGAGTTTTAAAAATTGGTACATTAGAAGAGGTTTGTGAATACTTTGGAGTTCCTGCTGATTCAGTAAAAGAAACTATAGATCATTATAATGGAATGGTTGAAGCTGGTAAGGATGAAGATTTTGGACGTACAGAAAACTTTAATAAGATTGGAGAAGGTCCATACTTTATGTTCTCAAGTGTAGTTTCTGTTCACCATACAATGGGTGGATTACAAATAGATGAATCTGCACGTGTATTAAATAAAGATGGAAATGCTATCGCTGGATTATATGCAGCTGGTGAGGTAACTGGAGGTATCCATGGTGGTAATAGATTAGGTTCTGTTGCGGTTCCAGATACAGCTATATTTGGACGTATAGCAGCACAAAGTTGTGTAAATAAAAAATAACAATAAGATTAATAAGTTGATTAATGTAACTTAGGTTCCCCCTAAGATACGATTAATAGATAAGGACTACCTATATTTAGGTAGTCCTATAATTTTTTATCTAATTAAATTTTTAAAGCTAATTTTAATAGACCATAATGATATTAATAAACAAATAGCTTCGGATAAGATTGTTGCTATCCAGATTCCTTTACCACCATAAAGAATTATTGTAATAATTAATGTAATGACTATTATAATCAATCCTCTTGAAATAGAGATTAATGTGGCAAGCATTGGAGATTCTATAGATGAACAGAAACCAGATGATAATATGTTAAATCCGACTAATAAAAATGATAATGAATATATTCTAAATATAATTATAGATTGATTTATTAGGTTTATATCATTAGAGGTTATAAATACATTTATTATAGCTGGAGCAAAGATAATACATATTATAAATATTCCTATTGATACTATAGCTATTGTTTTTAATGTAATATTAAACAGGTATTTTAGTGATTTAACATCATCAGAACCATAGTAAAAACTGCATAAAGGTTGAGCACCTTGAGTAATTCCTATCATAGTCATAAGTACTAAAGTAGACACATAGCATATTACGCTGTAGGTAACTAGTCCATTTTCACCTATAAATTTCAAAATACTTTGATTAAATATAAGAATAACTATTCCAGAAGTTAGTTCAGTTATTCCATCAGGAAAGCCTATACCAATAATTCTTCTAAAGATGTTAAAAGAAGGTCTAAATTTAATAAATTTTAAAGTTGATATTGGTTTTAAAAAGTGTAGAGTAAAGAATAAACATGATGCAACTTGTGATATACCAGTTGCTATAGCAGCACCTCTTACTCCCCAACCAAATTTCATTACAAATAAGTAATCTAAGATTATATTAGCTACAGCTGAGATAGATACACCTATTATTGCAAGATTAGGAAAACCATCAGCTTTAGTTAACACTTCTAAACAATATGAAACTATAAAGAATCCATTGAAGATTACTATTATACTTAAATATTCTTTTACCATTTCGAAAGTACTTTCAGTAGCTCCAAGGAAAAGTGATATTTTATCTATAAATAGTAAACTAAGTATCAATAATACTATTGAAAATATAATCATTATAGCTACATTAAAGGAAAAAATATTGTTTGCCTCATCTTTTTTATTCTGCCCCAGTCTAATTGAGATTAAGGTAGAAGTTCCTGTAGCAAAAAATATAGATGATGCAAAAATTAAATTTACAAATGGCATAGCTATATTTACTGATGCTAATGCAGTAGATCCAACTCCTTTTCCAACAAATATTCCATCTATTATCGTATAAATTGAATATACCCACATAGCAGTTACTGATGGAATAAGGTTTCTAAAAAAGCTTTTTCGTAAAGTTTTGGTATCCGTCATTTTATCACTCCTAAATTAAAAGAAAACTCCTTCTCATAATTGTGAAAGAGTAATTTAAAGTTACCAAATTTAAATTTGAACTTCCAATCAATGATAACGTATAATTTCTTAATGGTCAAAGTTATGAAAAAGATGAATTATTATAGTGGATAAGACAAAAGATATAAATTGAAGGGAGTGTGAAGTATGAAAAAAGATCGTTGGGATAAAAACTCTAATTCAATGAATCCTATGCAAAAAGGAACTAGAAGACAAAAGCTGCATCAAGATCAAGATAATGTAGGTAATGATAAAAATCCTCCTGCTTATAAGAGTTTTGATGGAGAACCATTGGATTAAAGAAGTGTAAATAATAAAACGAGGCTATAAATGAAGTTACCTAGGTAGTACATACAAGGGCAAAACTCATTTAGTCTCGTTTAATTATTTTTATATAAAATTTACATTTTAATTATTTATTAAAATTGTTTACACTGTTAGAATATAAGTGAGATTCTAAATTTCAATTTAGTTAATCGAACTTACACCTACGAACGTATATGAGTAGCGTGTTTCCTAAGTGAGATTCTAAATTTTAATTTAGTCAATCGAACTTACACCTACGAATGTATATGAGTAGTGTGTTTCCTAAGTGAGATTCTAAATTTTAATTTAGTCAATCGAACTTACACATACGAATGTATATGAGTAGTGTGTTTCCTATAAAAAATATGCCGTATATATAAGGATAATATATTTTTGATACAAACTTAAGGAGGACTTATGATGAAAAAAATTAAAAAGATAGTGGTATCTGCCTTAGCTGTAGTTATGTCTGTAGCTATGGTTGGGTGTGGAAGTAGCAATATTGAAACAGGAGATAGTAATTCAGCTGATAATTCTACAACTCAAGTAGAGAGACCAGAAAATTTACCAATAGCTACTATAAAGGTTAAGGATTTTGGAACTATAGAAGCAGAGCTTTATCCAGATAAAGCGCCTAATACTGTAAATAACTTTATTGAATTAGCTGATTCAGGTTTTTATGATGGATTAACTTTTCATAGAGTAGTAAAAGGTTTTATGAATCAAGGTGGTGATCCTAAGGGAGATGGAACAGGAGATCCAGGATATAGTATAAAAGGTGAGTTCTCAGGAAATGGTTATAAAGCTAATGATTTAAAGCATACTACAGGTGTATTATCAATGGCTAGAGCTCAAAATCCAGATTCAGCAGGAAGTCAATTCTTTATAATGGCTGGAGATTCTCCAAGTTTAGATGGACAATACGCTGCATTTGGGAAAGTTATAAGTGGATTAGATGTTGTTGAAGCTATAAATAATTCAGAAGTAGAAAAGAATAAGTCTACAGGAGAAAAATCAACTCCAGTAACTCCTATAGTTATCGAAGAAATAAAAGTAGATACAAAGGGAGTAGAATATCCAGAAGCTGAAAAGATAAAATAGTAAGATTTATTTTGATTAAATGAATGAAAACATGAATCCTTAATTGATTCATGTTTTTTATTAATAATTATAATAAAAACATAAAAAAATTATATTTTTAAATATAAAATAAAACGGAAATTGGAAATTTTATTTTGTGGAAAATTTTCCGAATTAAGTTTTAAGAAAATAATGAAATTTTTATTTAAATATGATATAGTAATGGTATAATGATTATGTAATCGATTTTTAAAAGATTTAATATAGTTATTAAAGTAGTAAATATGCTATCAATAAAAATTTATATAATAAAAATTATAATGTTTAAGTTTTAGGAGGAATTATCATGAAAAATATTTTATTAGTATGCGCAGCAGGTATGTCTACAAGTCTTTTAGTTAACAAAATGAAGGATGCTGCAAAAGCAAAAGGAATAGAAATAAACATAAACGCTTTACCAGTTTCAGAATGTTCAAGCGTTGTTGATACAGTTGATATAGTTTTACTTGGGCCACAAGTAAGATTCCAAAAACCACAAGTTGATGCTTTAGTAAAAGGAAGAGTTCCAGTAGAAGTAATCGATATGAGATTATACGGAACTATGAACGGTGCTGCTGTTCTTGATAGAGCATTAGAATTAATGAAATAGTTTATATTATATTTAAGAGGTGAATTCATTTAGGTGAATTCACCTTTTTGTTCAATTTATAAATACAGTTGTTTTCACAGGAACATTATCATGTATCCATTTGGCATTAACTTTAGCTAGGCGTATACAACCATCTGAAATCTGCATGCCTAAACGTCCATCTTTAATAGTTCCGTTTAAGTTATATAGAATTGAATGGAATAAGTAATTATCTTTAAATTGAGAGTAATAATAACATATATATCCGTGAGCATATCCAAATGCATACCCTTTAACACCTATATAAAAAGTACCTTTTGGTGTAGGGGTAGAGGGTTTACCTATAGAACATGAGTAGCTTTTAATTAGCTTCCAATTAGACTTTTTACCAGTAAAAATATTAACCTTAAAACTTTTAGTATCTACCCAAATTAGATAAGGAGTTATACTAGAGAGTTCACTATTATTAACAAAGGATTCACCATAAGTAGAAAGTGAATTAACTAATAGAAAATCAGATAAAACTGTACTGTTTAATTTTGTAACACGATATATATTTTTTATAGTATTTATTAGCATAAAACATCTCCAGATATTAATATTATAATTATATAAAGCTAGCTGATGAATATGGTTGTTCCACCAGGAATAGTATTATAAATCCATTTTGCATGAGGTGTTGATAAACGAACGCAACCATCTGTTAGCATCATACCAAGTCTATCATCTTTTATTGTTCCATCTAGATAGTAGGGGATGGAATGAAAGAGATAATCTCCTTTAATTTGGGTGTAATAAAGACATCTAAATCCACGTGATTCTCCAAAGGAATAACCTTTTACACCAACAAAGTAAGTTCCTTTTATAGTTGGATTTGTTGGTTTTCCTATAGTACATAGATAGCTATTAATAAGAGTCCAATTATTTTTTGAACCTCTAAATATATTAGTTTTGAAATTCTTAGTATCTACCCAAATAAAGTATGGAGAGCTACTAATAAATCCATTGCTATTTACAAAGTTTGTTGCAGAATCTAAATAAGAAGATTTCGTTCTAAATGAACTAACTAATAGACGACTATTTAGACGACTTAGTCTATATAGTCCTTTAGCTTTATTAATAAGCCACATAAATTAAACTCCCAAAATTGTTCTATAATATAGTTTATTTAAATAGTCCCACTTTGTTGATGGTTGTCGAAATAATTATATTGATTTTTATGATTGTCTGTTATATTATAACTATAACAACTATATCGGGGGTAATAATATGTTAGAAATAAGAAATTTCTCAAAGGCTTATAAGCAAGGTAAGAAAGCCGTAGATAATATATCTTTAAATATAAATTCAGGTGATATATTTGGATTTATTGGACATAATGGAGCAGGAAAAACTACTACAATAAAATCTGTCGTAGGTATTTTGGATTTTAATGAAGGCGAGATAATAATTAATGGGCTATCAATTAAAGATAATCCTATAGAATGCAAAAAGATGATGGCATATATTCCAGATAATCCTGATTTATATGAAGCGCTAACAGGAATTCAATATTTAAGTTTTATAGCAGATATTTATGGAGTTAGTAAATCACAAAGAGAAGAACTTATAAAAAAATATTCAGACAAGCTTGAACTAACTAGGTATTTAGGAAATTTAATAGGGTCATATTCTCATGGAATGAAGCAAAAATTAGCTGTAATTTCTGCATTAATCCACAAACCTAAACTATTAGTGCTAGATGAGCCTTTTGTTGGATTAGATCCAAAGGCAGCTCATACTTTAAAAGAGATTATGAAAGAGATATGTTCGGAAGGTAGTGCTATATTCTTCTCTACACATGTATTAGAAGTAGCTGAAAAACTATGTAATAGAGTAGCAATAATAAAGGATGGAAAAATTGTAGCAGAAGGAAATACAGATGAAGTAAGGGGAAATAGTTCTTTAGAAGATATATTTATGGGGTTGATAGACAATGAATAAATTATGGGTTGTATTAAAAGCAACATTTATTAATGATTGGGGATTAAACGGATTTTCCAAAAATGTTTCAGGTACAAAAGAGAAAAGAAAAATGATGATGTCATCCTTAGTGCTTCTTATTGGAGCAGTAGCCATAGCAGTTACAGTAACTATGTATGCATATCTCATGGCAGATGCATTAGAGAGTATAGGATATTTAGATTTATTATTAATGATGGCTGGTTTAATGAGTGTTATGATGGTATTTTTTACATCTATATATAAGGCTCAAGGGACATTATTTACTTCAAGAGATTATGATATGCTTATGTCATTACCAATAAAGAATAGTGTAATATTAACTAGTAAAATAATAAACTTATTACTATTCAATTGGATATTTACAGCTTTTGTACTTATACCAACAGGGGTGATATATTATACTAGAGTTCCTCGATTATCAGTAGGATTCTTTTTAATACTAATAATATCAGTTATATTTATGCCTTTAATTCCAGTTATAGTAGCATCTATTTTAGCAGTATTTATAAGTTACTTTGCAACTAAATTTAAGCATAAAAATTTAGTTACTATAGTAGGAGCAACAGCTGTAACATTATTAATTCTTATAGGTTCATTTAATATGAATTCTATTATCGAATCATTTATGATGAATAGTGCATCTATTATGGAGGGGATAGGTAAAATTTATCTACCAGTAACATTTTTTACAAATGCACTAAGAGATACAAATTTAATAGAATTAGGAAAGTTTATTATTATATCAATAATTCCTTTTATAGTATTCGTCCTTGTATTTAGTAAATTATTTGGAAAGATTAATGCTAGATTAGGAGAAAATTATAAAAATGCAAACTATAAAATGAAATCACTTAAATCTAGTAGTGTGACAAAAGCATTATTACAAAAAGAAATTAAAAGATATTTTTCAACTCCTATATATGTTTTAAATACAGGAGTAGGAATGATTATAATAGTAGCAGCCTCAGTTGCAACTTTATTTGTTGATGGACAAACATTAACTATGTATATGGATATGCCATATGTAGCCGAGCTTATGCCGCTTAATGCATTATTAGTATTAGTTTTTGGGATAGGAATTTCATGTACAACTACTTCATCAATATCTTTAGAAGGTAAGAATTTGTGGATAGTAAAGTCATTGCCTACAAGGGAGATGGATATTTTTAAAGGTAAAATATTTTTAAATCTACTTATTACTATACCATTAGGAATAGTAGCTAATATAATATTTTTTATAGGATTAAAGTTTAGCTTCGTAGCTTTACTATGGAATTTAGCATTTACGATAGTATTTTCTTTATTAACTTCAATAGTAGGATTAGTTATAAACTTATATTTACCAAAGTTAGATTGGGCATCACCAACAGTAGTAGTAAAACAAAGCGCAGCTGTGCTTATAGAGATGTTATTTACATTTGCAGCTATAGGTTTGCCAATAGGAGCATTTCTTTTGTTTAATATTACTAATATAAACATGTTTTTATCAATAATATTGGCTATATTAATAATTCTTTTAATAATATCTTATTGTATTTTAAATACTGTAGGAATAAAAAAATTCAATCAATTGTAATATTAAAAATTAAGAGCTATGCATAATAAGTGCATAGCTCTTAATATATAAATAAAAGATATAAAATATGTAAATAATAAGTTGGAGTTAGTTATTACTTATAAAAGTAGAGATAATTAAGTTATGTAAATATATAAAAAAATAAAAAATATAATATTAATATGGTACTAAATTAAGGAGGCATTATTATGCAAGTTATTAAAAAAGATGGTAGATTACAAGAGTTAGAAGCTAATAAAATTAAAGTCAGTATTTTAAATGCAACAAGTGGAACAAAAGCTCTTTTAAATGAATCAGATATTAATGTATTAGTAAAAGATATAATTAAATCTATAGAAAATTTAAGGTCAGAGTATGGCAATACTTCAAGCTATGAAATTATTGGGGTAGTAGTAGATGTACTAAAGAGAGATGGATTTGAAGAAGTAGTTTCATCTTATGTAGGATACGAGAAGTAGTTTACCTAATGGAAAAGAAGAAAGGTTTTGCTGATGCAAAAGGGAAAAGTCACTAGGACGAAGTCCTCCTTTCGTGTTATAATAGTACCGATATTTTGAAGCAAGGATCGGTGAATTATATATGTATAAATTAATAGCATTAGATATGGATGGAACTTTATTAAATGAAGAAAAAATAGTAACAGAAAGAACTAAAAAGGCGATACAAGCTGCTAGGGATAAAGGTGTAACAGTTGTTCTTGCAACAGGAAGACCTATAGATGGTGTTACGAGATATTTAGAAGAATTAGATATGTACACAGATAAAGATTATGTATTAAGCTACAATGGTGGATTAGTATTAAAGACAAAGAGTAGAGAAGTAGTATGTAAAATGGGGTTAATAGGAGAAGATGTTCACTACCTTTATGATTTAAGCAAGAAGTTAGGTGTTAATATTCATGCTTTCTCTGAAGAAAATGGACTAGTTACTCCTAAAAATAGTAAATATACTGAAGTTGAAGCTACTATAAACAATATTACTATACAAGAAATTAATTTTGATGATATAGAAAAGGACGAAAGTTACATAAAAGTAATGATGATAGATGAACCTGAAATACTTCAAAATGCTGTAGACAATCTACCAAAGGAAGTTTACGAAAAATATACAGTTGTTAGAAGTACTCCTTATTTCTTAGAATTCTTAAATAAAGAAGTTAATAAAGGTGTTGGAGTTGAGCTTTTAGCTAAGCATTTAGGAGTTAAAAGGGAAGAGATAATAACTATGGGAGATGCAGGAAATGACTTGCATATGATTGAATATGCAGGAATGGGAATAGCAATGGGAAATGCATTTGAGGAAGTTAAAGAAGCTGCCAATTATATAACTGATTCAAACAATGAAGATGGAGTAGCAACAGCTATAGAAAAATTTGTTTTATCTTAGGAGGAATTAAAGCTTTATGCATTATGGAAACCTTCAAAAAATTAGAGATGGTAAAAGAACCTATGCAATAACTCCTGATATACCAGGTGGATTTGTAAGTGCAGAAACTTTAGAGAAGATAGCTAAGGTTTCAAAAAAATATAATGGTGTATTAAAAATAACATCAGGACAAAGAATTTTAATTACAAATCTAAAAGAAGAATACTTGCCTCATATTTGGGATGAGTTAGGTATGGAACCAGCTGTATTAAAAGCCAATTCAGTAAAAAACGTAGAAATATGTCCAGCTGGTTTTTGTAAAAGAAGCAAGTATAATACTATTGGAATCGGGATGAAATTAACGAAAAAGTATAGTAAACAAGATATGCCTTGTAGAACCAAAATTGGTGTTGCAGGCTGTAGAAATTCCTGTGGAAGTGTTTATGCTAAAGATGTAGGAGTAATAGCTGATGTAACAGGATTAATGGTGGTAGCTGGAGGTTCAGCAGGATTTAATCCAAGAATTGCTGATATAATAGCAAAAGATTTAGATGAAACACAAACCTTAAAACTTATAGATTCAATTTTTGATTATTATAAAGAGAATGCTGAGCTAGGTGAAAAGCTTGGATTTATGATAGAGAGATTGGGGATAGAAAAGTTTAAAGAGGATGTTATAAAAAAAGTGAAATAATTAAAATATGTTCAAATTTTAAAATCCAGCAGAATTTATTCAGCTGGATTTTTTCTATAATTATTAAAGTGTCATAGTAGATAAAATATATCCAAAGTAGCCTAAAGATATTAAAACAAGATTCCATACTAATATTCCAATAGAAGAATATATAATATAATCTTTAAATTTAACCTTAAAGATTCCAGACATCAAAGATATAAATGTCCTAACAGTAGGAATCATTCTTCCGATAAGACACATTTTAGCACCATATTGTTCAGCTATTTCTTTAGCTTTTGTCAAGGACTTTTGAGTACTTGGGAACTTATTAAAAAAGAAGTTATATATAACATCACCAAACTTAGAAGATACTAAGTAATAAGCTATACTTCCAAGGATAGATGCAAAACTTGCAATAGCAAATACTACAAAAAAGGAATGTCCACTATTCTTTATAAAAACACCTATAGCTGGAATTATAACTATAGCCGGAATACCAGTTAGGTTTAATGATTCTAAGAACATAATTATGAAAATTATTAATAAACTATTAGCTTTTAGAGTTTCTATTAAATTTGTCATTTATTTCTCCTTATATTAAAATATACTAAATAAATGTTATGCATACTGGTGAAGGTATTTATATATTTCTTTATATAAATACCTTCACTTAAACTATTAGTATAAGCATCTATATAACCGCTAACTTTATTATTCATATAAATCCCCAGTAGAATATACAATTTAATATTGCTATAACTTAATTTAATATCTTCTTCTTATTATACAAGGAATATTTAAAAAAAAAAGAGCAAGTGTTATAATATGCTGGAGTGTGAATATTTAAATTCTAAAAGAATTTACAAGTTTGAAACATTTAATATAAGATTTAGAAAAAATATTTGTATAAATTTATTATATAAAGAGATAGTTAAACAAGTCATTTTTATATAAACAAAAAAATAATAAGAGTTTAATATTGATCAACAGATGAAAGTGATAAGGAGATATATTATGACATCAAATAGAAGTGCAAAAGAAATAAAAAATAGAAAAATAAAAAATAGAAAATTAAAGAAAAGAAAAAGAAATAAAAAAGTTTTAAAATTTCTAATAGGTCTTTTAGCGATAGGATTAATAGGATATGGAGCTAATGAAATGATATTTGGCTCAAATTCAAAAAAAGAAGAATATCAAAAAATAGAAGAGACAGATTATTTAAGTAAAATACCTGAAGAAGTAAGAAATTCAAGTGATCAATTAATAAAAAGTTTATTAGAAAAAGTAAATGAGTATCCAGATGTTATTACGATTTTAAATAATATAGAAGAATACCCAAGAGAACTTTTAGAATTCGCTGAGAAAAAAGATGAAGCAATAGAGTTTGTTGCAAATTATCCTAATTATTATGAAACAAAAAATGAGAAAATATCTATAAAAAAAGAGTATAAAAAAGGGAAGATTCCACATTTCATACAATGGGATGAAAGATGGGGATATGAAAAGTATGGTTCAGAATATATGGCTATTAGTGGATGTGGACCTACATCTTTAGCAATGGTAGTAGTAGGTCTTACAGGTAATACAAACATAAACCCAAAGGTTATAGCAGAATTTAGTGAAGAAAATGGATATGTTGTAGATGGAGTAGGATCAGCTTGGACTCTTATGAGCGATGGAGCTGAAAATTTCGGGTTAAGGTCTGAGGAATTGCCATTAAGCGAGGATTTTATAATAGATACTTTAAAAAGTGGACAACCTATAATAGCAAGTATGGGGCCAGGGACATTTACTACCAGTGGACATTTTGTAGTATTAACTGGAGTTGATAAAAATAATAGGATTATAATAAATGATTCTGATAGCAAAATAAGAAGTGAACAAACATGGGATGTAGATGTATTTATGAAAGAAGCTGATAACTTATGGACTTTTACAGTTATGTAGAAGATTATTACTTTTGATGAACTATATTTTATAGAAAAAAATGAAGCTTAAAGTAGAAATTACTGTTTCTTAAAATATAAGATGTTTAATTAATAGAGTAATCGTGATACAATAACAATGAATATTTTTGTAGAGAGGAATGTTATGAAGATGGATAAGTACAAAGAACAGTTTATTGAATTTATGATTGAAAGTAACGTATTAAGATTTGGAGAGTTCACTACTAAGAGTGGAAGACAAACTCCTTTCTTTATAAATACAGGAAACTATACTACAGGAGAGCAATTAAGTAAGCTTGGGGATTTTTATGCTGAAGCTATAAAGAAACATTTTAATAATGATGTAGATATTTTATTTGGACCTGCATATAAGGGAATTCCACTAACTGTAGCTACGGCTATGTCAATGAATAAGCTTTACGGAGCAAATGTTCAATATTGCTCAAACAGAAAAGAAGTAAAAGATCACGGTGAAGGTGGTATATTACTAGGAGCTAAAATTAACTCAGATAACAAAGTTGTAATAGTTGAAGACGTAATGACTGCTGGAACTTCAATATATGAAACTGCACCAATACTTAAGGCACAAGGAAATCCACAAATTCAGGGATTAATAATTTCTGTTGATAGAATGGAAAAAGGTAAAGGTGAAAAGTCAGCTCAAGAAGAAATTAAAGAGGTGTTTGGAATTCAAACTTACTCAATAGTTACAATGAAAGAAGTTGTAGAGTACTTATATAACAGAGAATTAAACGGAACAGTATACATAGATGATAAAATTAAAGTTGCAATAGAAAAATACTACGAAAAATACGGTATATAAAAAAATTACAACCAAAACTCTCTAAAAATATTGACATCATTAAAAAATAATGGTATCTTAGATTAAAATAAAGAACCTTTAATGAAATCCAGAGAGATTTAAAAGGAAGTGTAATTTTTATTAGACAACGGGATTATTATGTCTTCCTTTACATAAAGGAAGGCATTTTTTTATTATTTCTTTAAATTTAGCCCAGAGAGGTTGAGAAGGAGAGCGAATTATATGAAAAATAAACATTTAATTAATCCAATGGACTTCACAATAGAAGAATTAGATGAAATCTTTGAATTAGCACATCAAATTATATCAAATCCACAAGAGTATTCACACGTATGTGAAGGTAAAATACTAGCTACTCTATTTTATGAACCAAGTACCAGAACAAGATTTAGCTTTGAAGCTGCCATGATGAGATTAGGTGGGAAGATATTAGGTTTCTCAGAACCGAATTCAAGCTCAGCTGCAAAAGGTGAAACTTTAGCAGATACTATAAAGATGGTATCCATATACTCAGATATTATAGCTATGAGACATCCTAAAGAAGGAGCAGCTAAAGTTGCAAGTATGTATTCATCAGTACCTGTTATAAACGCAGGAGACGGAGGACACCAACACCCAACTCAAACCCTAACAGATCTTTTAACTATAAAGAGCTTAAAAGGTAGATTAGACAATCATGTTATCGGGATTTGTGGAGATTTAAGATATGGTAGAACGGTTCAATCTCTAATAACAGCTATGTCAAGATATGAAAATATCAAATTCTTATTAATATCACCAAAAGAATTAGGAGTACCTCAATATATAAGAGAAGAGGTTTTAAATAAAAATAATATAGAATTCAGAGAAGTAGAAAAGATAGAGGATGTAATAGAAGAGTTAGACATTCTTTATATGACAAGAATTCAAAAGGAAAGATTCTTCAATGAAGATGAATATATGAGACTAAAAGATAGCTACATTTTAGATACCGAAAAGATGAAATTAGCTAAAGAAGATATGATAATAATGCATCCACTTCCAAGAGTAAATGAAATAGATGTTGAAGTTGATAAGGATGAAAGAGCGGCATACTTTAAGCAAGCAGAGTTTGGTATGTATGTAAGAATGGCTTTAATGGCTAAGTTATTGGGGGTAGCGTAATGTTAGAGATTACAAGCATCAAAAATGGATTTGTATTAGATCATATTAGAGCAGGTGTAGGAGTTAAGATATTTAAATACCTTAAATTAGAAGATGGTGAAAGTGAAGTTGCATTAATAATAAACGCTAATAGTATGAAAAATGGTAGAAAAGACATAATAAAAATAGAAAATGCTACAGAGATAGATTTTACAGTTTTAGCGTTATTATCACCAGGTATAACTATAAATGAAATTAAAAATGAAGTTAGAGTAAGAAAAATAAAACCTTCATTACCAAAGCAGGTAAAGGGAATAATTAATTGTGACAATCCAAGATGTATAACAAATGACGAAAAATACTTAGAGCATGTTTTTGATTTAGTTAACGAAGATAATGGATCTTACAAATGTCAGTATTGTGATACGATAATTAATCTAAGTGAGGTATAAAAATGAGCAACTTATTGATAAAAAACGTTAATGTAGTAGATGCTTTTCAAAACTTCCATGGAGATGTATATGTAGAGAACGGAAGAATAAAAGAAATTGGACAAGACTTAAATAAAAGTAACGTTGAGATAATAGATGGAAATAATCTAACTTTAATGCCAAGCTTCATAGATACTCATGCACACTTTAGAGAGCCGGGCTTTACTCAAAAAGAAGATATAGACAGTGGTTCTAAAGCAGCAGTAAAAGGCGGATATACAGGAGTTTGCTTAATGGCGAATACTTGGCCAGTATGCTCAAACTACGAAGTGCTAAATGCGGTAAGAAATAGAGCAAAAGAAGTTGGGTTAACAGATATACACCAATGTGTTTCAATAACTGAAAACTTTAAAGGTAGCAATATAGAACATTTAAATATATTTAAAGATGATAAAGAAGTAAAAGCTATATCAGATGATGGTGTAGGAGTTATGGATTCAAGCATAATGATGAAGGCTATGGAAGTTGCTAGAAAAAATAACTGGGTAGTTATGTCACATGCTGAAGACAAGACATTCTCGAAGATAGATATGAGAATGGCAGAAGATTTAATGACAATAAGAGATTTATACCTAGCAAAGGTAACTAAAGCTCACCTTCACATGGCTCATGTAAGTACAGTTGAATCAATAAATGCTATAGAGAGAGCTAAAGAAGAAGGGGTAAAGGTAACTTGTGAAGTAACACCTCATCACTTAGCATTAGATAGCAGTATAAGCAATTATAGAGTAAATCCTCCTATAAGAGAAAAGGAAGATGTAAAAACTTTAATAAGAGCTATAAGAAAGGGTGTTGTAGATTGTATAGGAACAGATCACGCACCACATACTGAGGAAGATAAGAAAAATGGAGCGCCAGGAATGGTAGGATTAGAAACTGCCTTTTCAATATGCTATACAACGCTAGTTAAAGAAAATAATATATCATTAAATAAGCTAAGCGAATTAATGTCTAGAAACTCAGCTAGAATTTTAGGAATGAATAAAGGATTAATAAGCGTTGGAAAAGATGGAGATATGGTACTTGTAGATTTAAATCAAAGGGTTACTGTAGATAGAGAAAAATTCGTATCAAGAGGTAAGAACACACCTTTCCACGGAAGAGAATATTATGGCGAAGTTAAGATGACAATAAAAGGTGGAAATGTAGTTTATAAAGCTTAAGTAAGGAGAATTTTAAATGGATAAATTAATAATAGATAAATTATATGAAAGAGTAGAAGAAAGAGGAGTAGTTTGCTTAGGATTAGATACAGCGCTTGATTATATACCAAGTCACGTACTAGAAGGTAGAACTGTTAGTGAAGCATTATTCGAATTTAACAAAGAAATAATAGATGCAACTTTAGATGTTGTAGCATGTTTCAAGGTACAAATAGCTTACTATGAAGCTTTAGGAATTGAAGGATTAATAGCTTATAAGAATACACTTCAATATTTAAGAGAAAAGGATGCAATCATAATAGCAGATATAAAAAGAGGAGATATAGCAGCAACAGCTTCTCAATATGCAAAGGCACACTTTACTGGTGATTTTGAAGCAGATTTTATAACATTAAGTCCATACATGGGAATGGATAGTATTGAGCCATACCTACCATATATGAAGGAAGGTAAAAAAGGAGTTTTCGTACTAGTTAGAACTTCAAACTCTGGTGCAGAAGATTTTGAAAACCTTGATATAGTAGGAGCTAAGAAGTTATACAACGCTGTAGGTGATAAGTTAACAGAAATGGGTCAAAGTGTTAAAGGTAAATATGGATATACACAAATCGGTGGAGTAATTGGATGTACTCATGTTGAAGAAGGTAAGGAAATAAGAAGCAGATACAATGATATGTTCTTCTTAATCCCAGGTTATGGAGCACAAGGTGGAAAAGCTGAAGATGTAGCACTATATCTAAATAACGGAAATGGTGGAGTTGTAAATTCATCAAGAGGAATATTATTAGCTTATAAAAAGGAAAATAGAGAAACTGAATATGCAGCATGTGCTCGTGAGGAAGCAATAAAGATGAGAGACGCTATAAGAGATGCTGTAAAAGCTATATAAGGAGAGGCGATATCATGAAGTATACCAAAGCAAAGATATTATCAAATGTAAAAGTAGTAGATGGAATATATAAGATGGTAGTGGAAGACCACAATGAAGTGAATGCAGGTCAATTTTATATGTTAAAAAATCAAGGGACTACACTACTACCAAGACCTATAAGTGTATGTGAAAAAGAAGAAGGAAAAGTAACATTTTTATATGCTACTGTAGGTAAAGGTACAAAAGAATTTGCAAATCTTAGAGAAGGGGAATATATAGAATTAACAGGCCCTCTTGGAAATGGATTTGATGTAAAGAAGAAGTATGGTAATGTTGCTTTAGTTTCTGGAGGTATTGGAACAGCTCCTATGGTAGAGCTTGCTAAAAGATTAAGAGAAAATAATAAGGGGATAAAAATTGATTTTTATGCAGGCTTTAGAGATGAAATATTCTTAACAGATGAATTATGTAAGTATACTAATGAAGGATATGTCTCAACTAATACTGGGAAGTATGGACATAAAGGGTTTGTGACAGATTTATTAGAAGTTGATAAGTATGATACAGTACTGTGTTGTGGACCAGAAGTTATGATGAAAAAGGTAGTTGATATATGTAAGGAAAAAGGTGTTCAAGTATATGTATCAATGGAAAAACACATGGCTTGTGGAGTTGGAGCATGTTTAGTATGTACATGCAAAACTAAAGATGGAAATAAAAGAACATGTAAAGACGGTCCAGTTTTTGATGGAAACTATGTTGAACTATAGTAACTAAGGAGTACGTGATATGTTAAAGGTTAATATAAATGGAGTAGATTTTAAAAATCCTGTAATAGCAGCATCTGGAACATTTGGCTTCGGAAGTGAATACAATGAGTTTTACGATGTTGGAATGCTTGGAGGAATATCATCAAAGGGATTAACACTAAATCCTAAGGATGGTAATAATGGAATAAGAGTTTTTGAAACACCATCAGGAATGATGAATTCAGTTGGACTTCAAAACCCAGGTATAGAAAGATTTATATCAGAAGAACTTCCAAAGATGAGAAAGTTAAACACTAACGTTATAGCTAATGTTGGTGGAGGTTGTATCGAAGATTACGAAACGGCAGTTGAAAAGCTAAGAGGAACAGATATAGATATGATAGAACTTAACATATCTTGCCCTAATGTTAAGTCAGGGGGGATGGCTTTTGGAATTAAATCAGAAGTAGCTTATGATGTTGTATCGAAGATAAAGAAAATAGCAGATAAGCCTTTAATGGTTAAGCTATCACCTAATGCTGAAAATATAGTAGAGATGGCATTAGAATGTGAGAGAGCTGGAGCGGATTCAATTTCATTAATAAATACACTTAAAGGATTAGCAATAGATCCATATAAGAGAAAGCCAGTATTCGATAATGTTTATGCAGGGGTTTCAGGACCAGCAGTTAAACCAGTAGCACTTAGAATGGTTCATGAAGTAGCAAAGGCTGTAAGCGTACCAGTAATAGGGCTAGGTGGTATAGTTTCAGGAATTGATGCTATAGAGTTTATGATGGCCGGAGCAAGTGCAGTTCAAATAGGAACAGTTAATTTCTTTAATCCTAATGCAGGTAAAGAGATTATAGAGCAAATGGAACAGTTCTGTAAGGAACAAGGTATAAAAGATATAAATGAAATAATAGGAATTATATAAATATTAGATAGAGAAATAGGGTACACCTATTGAAGTTAATTTAGTAGGATTACTTAAAGCGTATTATTTACGTGAATAAAGTAAAGAAACATCTGACTAAATTAGGATAAGGGGTAAGGAAGCACCTACTAACATATGTTGGTAGGTGTAAAACATATATAGGTTAGATTTCTAAAATTAGAGACTTAGAATCTTACTTAACGTCACCTAGCTAAATTAAAATTTAGAGGTTCGCTTATGGGAGGAAACATAAATATGAAAGCAAGACTTATACTTGAAAATGGGATGATATTCGAAGGAAATGCATTTGGACACTTAAAAGATAGTGTAGGAGAAGTAGTATTCACTACTGGGATGACAGGATACCAAGAGGTATTAACAGATCCATCTTATTACGGACAAATAGTAACTATGACATATCCACTAATAGGGAACTATGGAATCAACTTAGAAGATAATGAATCTGAGACTCCAAATGTAAAAGGATTTATAGTAAGAGAGAAGTGTAACTTCCCGAATAACTTCAGATGTGAAATCGGATTAGAAGATTACTTAAAGCAAAACAAGATAATTGGGTTAGAAGGAATAGATACAAGAGCTTTAACTAAGGTATTAAGAAATAATGGAACTATGAGAGGAATAATATCTTTAGAAGCAGAAACATTACAAGATGTGGAAGGCAAGATTAAGGCTTTCTCAAATAAAGAAGCTGTTAGTATAGTTTCAACAGAAAAAACTTATACAATAGAAGGAACTGGTAAGCACGTTGCAATAATGGACTTTGGAATAAAAACAAACATTATAAGAAATTTCAAAAAAAGAGGTTGCAAAATTACAGTATTCCCAATGAACACAAGGGCAGAAGAAATATTAGCAGTTAACCCTGACTTAGTATTCTTATCAAATGGACCTGGAGATCCAGAAGATTTAGGAAGCGTAATAGAAAATATTAAGAAGATAGTTGGAGTTAAGCCGATAGTTGGAATATGTTTAGGACATCAATTATTAGGGTTAACACTAGGTGGGAAAACTACTAAGTTAAAGTTTGGACACAGAGGATGTAACCATCCAGTAAAAGACTTAGAAAGAAATAAGGTACATATAACTTCTCAAAACCACGGATATGTAGTTCATGAATTACCAGAAGGGGTAGTTGCAACTCATATAAATATAAACGATGGAACAATAGAGGGAATGAAACATACTACTTTACCGATATACTCAGTTCAATTCCATCCGGAGGCTGCAGCAGGTCCAAAGGATAGCGAATATATATTTGATAGATTTATGGAATATGCACTATAGGAGGAATTAGAGAATGCCATTAAATAAAGATATTAAAAAAGTTTTAGTTATAGGGTCAGGACCAATCATTATAGGACAAGCAGCAGAGTTTGATTATTCAGGAACTCAAGCATGTCAAGCTTTAAAAGAAGAAGGTGTAGAAGTTGTATTAGTTAACTCTAATCCAGCTACTATAATGACAGATAAAGAAGTAGCAGATAAAATTTACATAGAGCCATTAACAGTAGAGTTTGTTGAAAAGGTAATAGCCAAAGAAAGACCAGATAGTCTTTTAACAGGTATGGGAGGTCAAACAGGACTTAACCTTGCAGTAGACTTAGCTGATGCTGGAATTTTAGATAAATACAATGTCAAAGTTATAGGTACTTCAATAGCATCTATTAAAGAAGGGGAAGATAGAGAATTATTTAGAGATATGATGAACAGAATAAACGAACCTGTTATCATATCTGAAATAATAACTGACATGGAATCAGGAATATCTTTTGCTAATAAGATAGGATATCCAGTTATAGTAAGACCTGCATATACACTAGGAGGAACTGGTGGTGGAATAGCTGAGAATGAAGAAGAGTTAAGAACTATTCTTGCGTCAGGATTACAATTAAGCACAATTGGACAAGTTTTATTAGAAAAATCAGTTAAAGGTTGGAAAGAGATAGAGTACGAAGTAATGAGGGACTCTTACGGAAACTGTATAACTGTATGTAACATGGAAAACATTGACCCAGTTGGTATTCATACTGGAGATAGTATAGTTGTAGCCCCATCTCAAACATTATCAGATAAAGAATACCAAATGCTTAGAACTTCAGCTATAAACATAATAAATGCTGTAGGAATCGAAGGTGGATGTAACGTACAATTTGCTTTAAATCCAAACTCATTTGAATATGCAGTTATAGAAATCAACCCAAGAGTTTCAAGATCCTCAGCTCTTGCATCAAAAGCTACAGGATACCCAATAGCTAAGCTTGCAGCTAAGATAGCTTTAGGATATGGATTAGATGAAATTAAAAATGCGGTAACTCAAAAGACATATGCATGCTTTGAGCCAACATTAGACTACGTAGTAGTTAAGATACCAAAATGGCCTTTCGATAAGTTCTTCACAGCAGACAGAGCTTTAGGAACAAAGATGATGGCAACTGGAGAAATAATGGCTATAGGTGCTAATTTAGAAGCTGCATTATTAAAAGGGATAAGAAGTTTAGAAATAGGTAAATACTCTTTAGACCATCCAAAGTTTAAAGAAATGAGCATACAAGAATTAAAAGAAGCTGTGATGAAGCCAGATGATGAAAGATTGTTTGCACTTACAGAAATGATAAGAAGAGATTACAGAATTGAAAGTATCGCAAAGATAACTGGAATTGATATATTCTTCTTAGAAAAATTCAAGTGGATAGTTCATGAAGAAACAAGATTAAAATTAAGCAAGATAGATGATTTAGATAAAGAATGGTTATTAAATCTTAAAAAGAAGGGATTCTCTGATAAGGCTATAGCAGATATGTTAAGAGTTAAACCAGACGATATCTACAGATTAAGAAACATATGGAATATAAAACCTGCTTACAAGATGGTTGATACTTGTGGAGGAGAATTCGAAGCACTATCACCATACTACTACTCAACTTATGAGCAATATGATGAAGTAGAAGTTTCTGATAAGAAGAAGGTTATAGTTATAGGTTCAGGTCCGATCAGAATAGGGCAAGGTATAGAGTTTGACTATGCTTCAGTTCACTGTGTAATGGCATTAAAGAAGATGGGAATTGAAACTATAATAGTTAATAACAATCCAGAAACAGTAAGTACAGACTTCAATATTTCAGATAAGCTTTACTTTGAACCATTAACTGAAGAAGATGTATTAAACATAATAGAAAAAGAAAATCCATATGGAGTAATTCTTCAATTTGGTGGGCAAACTGCAATCAAGCTTGCAAACTTCTTAAAAGAAAAAGGAATAAAAACTTTAGGAACTACAGCAGATCAAATAGATATGGCTGAAGACAGAGAAAAGTTTGAAGAGTTATTAGAAAAATTTGATATAGCTAGACCTAAGGGTAAAGGTGTTTGGACTTTAGAAGAAGGTATAGAAGAAGCTAGAAGATTAAGATTCCCTGTACTAGTAAGACCATCATACGTTCTTGGAGGACAAGGTATGGAAATAACTCATGATGAAGAAGAGTTAACATACTACTTAAAGAATGCATTTATGAAGGATAAGAAAAATCCAATACTTATAGATAAATATTTAATGGGTAGAGAAATCGAAGTTGATGCTATATCTGATGGAGAAAACATTCTTATCCCAGGTATAATGGAACACTTAGAAAGAGCTGGAGTTCACTCAGGAGACTCAGTAACTATGTACCCAAGCCAAAACATCTGTGATAAAATAAAGGCTCAAGTGTTAGATTACACTAAGAAGTTAGCTTTAGCTATAGGAATAAAAGGAATGATAAACATTCAGTTCATTGAGTTTGAAGGAAACCTTTATGTAATAGAAGTTAACCCAAGAGCTTCAAGAACAGTTCCATATATAAGTAAGGTAAGTGGAGTTCCAATAGTTGATTTAGCAACTAAAGTTATGCTTGGACAAAAGCTTGTTGACCTAGGATACGGGGTAGACGTATATCCAGAACCAGAATTAGTTTCAGTTAAGGTTCCAGTGTTCTCAACTCAAAAGTTACCAAAGGTTGAAGTATCTTTAGGGCCTGAAATGAAATCTACAGGAGAAGTTTTAGGTGTAGGTAGAGATGTTAAAGAAGCTTTATACAAAGGCTTTGTTGGTGGAAGTATGTATCCTTCAATTGAAAAAGGAAAGATATTAGCTACAATCAATAAGCACGATAAAGCAGAATTCCTACCAATAGCAAAAGACTTAGCTAAAGCAGGATATAAGTTTGTTGCCACAGAAGGAACTTGCCAATTATTAAAAGAAGCAGGAATTGACTGTGAAATAGTTAGAAAACTTAATGAAGCTTCACCAAACATTTTAGATGTAGTTAAGAATAAAGAAGTAGATTTAGTTGTAAATACTCCAACTAAGGGTAATGATTCTAAGAGAGATGGATTCTTAATTAGAAGAGCTGCTATAGAAAGAAATACCGGAGTAATAACAGCATTAGATACATTAAGAGCTATAGCTGATGTTAAGGTTAATGAAATAGATAAGAGAAACTTAGAAGTATTTGATATAGCTAATGTTTAGTTGAAAAAGATAAATTTTAAATTAATACTTAAAAGTTAGAGTGCAAATCAGGGGTGGTTTGCACTTCTTTTATGTTATTTTAAGAGATTAAAACAGAGTGCGGAAAAATATATATAAATGATATGCTTATTTATATATAATATAAGATATAAAGTAAGGAACGATTGTATTATATAGTTTGCTAATAGGGGGATAATATGAAAAGTATAAAGAAAATAACAGTTTTTTTAATTTTTATTTTCATTCTAATTATTGTTACTTTATATTGTAATAGATTCATAGAGATAAATAAATTTCTTAATTATGATGTGAATTCAAATATGTTTACAAGATTTGATTTAACTGTATATTTAGAAGATGAAATAATAACTAATATTGCTACAAGTCCTAGTGATTACAGTGATAGAATCGAACTTATAAAAAATCTAAAAAAACTTGAAAAGATCAAGTTTAATGACTTCAGCGAAAAAAGAGATGTAGATATGGCAATTATTATCCAAGATGAAAAACTATTAAATAAAAATAATTACAATACCTATTTTGCAAATATAAGTATTTATCTAGAAGATAATATTATTTGTTTAAATATACTAAGAGAATTACACAATGAAAATTCATCAATTAAGAAAGTATATTATAAAATGAATGATAATTCAAAAAAACTAGTAGAAAAGATAATCGATGATGCTATAAATGAACAATATAATATAAAACCTAATGTAGTTTATTATGTTTTAAATAATGAGTATTTTTATAATACTGATATTAGTGAATTAAAACGAGAATATAGCTGTTATGATGGTATTAAAGATGATAAATATCCATTCACAACTTTAATATCATTAGATAAAGTAAATGATATTAAAGAGTTCAGAGAAAATTTATTTATTAATGATATAGATGAATTAAATTTACTACCAAATACAATTGTAAGTCGCAACGTATTGAATCAATGGAAATCACAAAATTATGATGGTTCAGGTAGTTATAGTGATAAGTCACCTAAAGGACTAACCTATTCTAAAATACAATGATTTACCGTTTGACTAACAAGATTAAAGATTTAGAATAATAAATTAGATAAATTATTACCATTTGTAGGTAAAGATATATCGGAAGAGCTTTTAAATAAAAGATTAGATTAGGATTAATATGAAATTAAAAGAAATTATAAAATGATACAATTAAAATTAAATTCCAAATTGTAAGGGAGCTTAGCTTTTCGAAAATTTGTGTTTATTTTTATAAAAATTTGATATAATATAAATAAGAAATGCAGATAATAAAAAAGTAGAGTGCTCGAACACTCTACTATATACAATTCTAGTTGCTTAGGCAACTGGTATCACTATATTTTTAGTAACTAAAAATAGTAGCTTCCAAATTGCGTACGGGGCTACTATTTTTTTGAGATTTTTTCTATAAGTAACATGAGTGAAACTCAAAATTTTAATTTTGTTAGTTGAGCTTACATCTTTGACGTTAGGAAAAGATGCATCCTTAAATGTTAATAATGCTATTAAGAATATACCTGCTGTAAATAGTAACATTAAATCTTCGTTACTTATCAGTATCACCTCCCTTCTAAAAGAGATAAAATGATACCAGTAGTCCACATTCAACTATGTAAATTGTACTTTTGAATTACACCATAATTATGTAGAACATACACACAGGAATAAAATAGAAATTGTTTTATAAAATTAAGTTGAAATAGAATGTAAGATTTATGAATTAGTATAGTAATATAGCTAATCATGATAGCATAGACATAATAATAAGTTATGATACGGAGGTATGTTATGGTAAAAAAAGAGCGATTAGGCATATTATTTATAGGTATTTACCAAATGATTAGCGCTTTAGTTATATTGGTTACATTAAATGTTCAACAGAATCCTCAGTTTAATACAAGGTTTGGAGTACCATTTTTGCCGGAATTATTAGCTAAAATTATAATAGGAATTGGAAGTATTATAGTATCATATGGATATCTAAGGCAACTAAAATGGGGATTTTGGGGTATGGTTGTTGAATCAGGATATTTCTTTTTTGTATGTATAATTCAACTTATAGTTATAGATACTTGGAAAGCGCCAATAGGTATTATTTTTTACCATGGACTAGTAATAATATATACTTTACTTCATCACAAAGATTTTGGGGTATTTAATAAAGGTGAAGTGCAGATAGTAAAGTGATTTTAGTATTAAAGGTAATAAAGTTAATATATAAGGGCTAACTAGAAAAAAATCCTAGTTAGCTCGTTTTAGTTTTAGCATTTAATATATTTTTTTTGAGTAATTTATTATATATCTTGATTATATCCTATATCATTATTATTTAAAACGTATTTATATTACACTATAAGCTAGTGAATTAGTCAGATGAACACTATTTCCAAAGTATATCTTGTGGCATAACTTCAAGTAGATTATTTAAAATAGGCACTAAAGTTTCTCTTTTTACATTTGATGAAGAGATTAACTGCTTAAATTTTCTGCTACCAGGTTGACCTTGGAACAAGCTTTGAATTGGAGCAGCTAGAGAGTGAATATTACTTCCTTTTTCTAGTTCTTCTTCTACATAAGGAATATAAGATTTAATAATATCACCTCTAGAAAGAGGTTTTATATTTTCATCATTAAGCTTATTTAAATTAGCTAAAAGATAGCAATCTTCGTAAGAAGCTCTACCAATCATAACTCCATCAACTTTGGTAAGAGCATCTTTAATTGAATCTAAGGTTTTAAAACCACCATTAATTTCAATGTTTAAGTAATCAAAGTCTTTTTTTAGTCTATATACCATGTCATAATCTATAGGAGGAATCTCTCTATTGTCCTTTGGACTTAAGCCTTTTAATATAGCAGAACGAGCATGGACAGTATATCTATCTGGTTTTGCTTTAGAAACTGTATCTAAAAAGTCTAATAGATCTTCATAGCCATCCATTATTATATTACCTTGATTAGGTTGTATTACCCCTGTACCATCAATACCAATTCTATGTTTAATAGTTATCGGCTTATTTGTTGCTTCCTTCATAGCAGAAAGAATTTCATATACTAAGTTTTTATCAGACATTAAGGCCGCTCCCATTAAGTTTCCTGAAACTCTATCAGAAGGACAACCACAATTTAAATTTATTTCAGTATAATTAAATTCTTCTGCAAGTTTTAGAGCTTTATAAGCATCTTCAGCATTAGAGGCTGCTATTTGTAAAGCTACTGGACCTTCTTCTTCTCTAAAATAAAGTATTTTATCTAAATCACCATTTAATATTGCTTGAGCTGTAACCATTTCAGTGTAGAGCAACGCTTCTTTATTCATTATTCTACAAAAATATCTAAAATGCCTATGAGATTTATCAACCATAGGTGCAATACTTATTTTAGGTGTATGTATATTAGAAATATATTTTTCCATCTTTTGTTTCCTTTCTTTATATCAGATTATTTATGATTTATTATAGCATATTAAAACTTTATATTATTAAATTAAGTTTTTGTAATAATTACTATAAAGATTTACGTTATAGTATCAAAGTAAAACATTATTCAAGGAAAAGTGACAATATCAAAACTACTGTATATAATTATAAGTGACAAAATAAAAGGTAAGGAGTCTTAATATGGGTGAGAGAAAAAATAAAGCAATAGAATTACACAGCAATAGATACACTTGCTCACAAGCAGTAGCATGTGCCTTTTGTGACTTAGTAGATATTGATGATGAAACTATGAAAGGCATAGTTAGAAAATATAGCGGAGGAGCATATAAGGTATGTGGAGCTGTTATGGGAGCTTATGTTGTGGTAAATTACTTAAAAGGTAACATAAATCCTGATAATCCAGCTGAATGGACTAATGAAGATGAAGAACTTTTACAAGAGATTGAGAGAAGATTTAAGGAAAAGAATCAATCTGTAATATGCAAAGACTTAAAAGGTATTACAACAGGAAACGTGTTACGTTCTTGCAGAGGATGCGTAGAAGATGCAGCTGAAATACTAGAAGAAATTTTAGCAGAATAGAAAAAAGTGCGCACCAAGTGCGCAAGTGAAAAGTCGACTTCGTCGAGATGAAAAGGCTGCTAAGGCAGCGGGGAAAAGTTAACTAGAGTTAAGGGGAAAAGGCTACTATCGTAGCGGTAAAAATTGCGAGAGTCAGATGCTTTTCACTATTGCCAGTGGTAATATTTTCCCTGTCATGAAATGACCTTTTCCCTTCAGCTTTAGCTGACTTTTCCCCTTTGACGAAGTCAAACTTTTCACCAAAGTGCTTTGCACTTTATTTATTCTGCTACTGGTATAAATTCGAATTTCTCTACATCAAATATACCTTTATCAGTAATTTTTAATGAAGGAATTACTGGAAGTGCTAGGAATGATAAAGTTAAAAATGGATTAAAGTCTATCTCAGGAGAGATTATATCTATGGCATCATGTAGCTTAGCTAAATCTTGAATAACTTCTTCAGCTTTTCTACCTGTAATTACACCACCAATCTCAAGTTTTATAGATGATAATACTTGTCTGTTTTGAACTACAATTATTCCTCCACCTAATTTCTTTAATTCTTCCACTGCAAAAATCATATCTGAATCATTAGTTCCAGCAACAATTAAATTATGAGAATCATGTGTTATTGTTGTTGCAATGGCTCCTGAGTTTAATTTAAGTCCTCTTAAAATTCCAAGACCAATGTTTCCTGTGTTGTTATGTCTTTCTATTACAGAAACTTTTAAAAGGTCATCGGAGCCTATTATAGAAGTAAATTCATCTTTCATCTTTAAGTCATCTATTTTAATCTTTAAATGATTGCTTTCTAATTTATTAGGAATTAATTCTATTACATTTATATAATCCTTATTGCTTATATCTATTTTAAAATCTTCAGGGGTTAATTCTTTAATATTCATTGCTGTTGGAAGATTTACTTCTTCAACAATTTCATCAGGCATATTAAATAATTCATTATTTTTAACTACAAGAGTTCCTTTTTTATAAACAGATTCTATTGAAAAGTCTTCTAAGCTATCTAATATTAAAAAGTCAGCAATATAACCA
The DNA here is from genome assembly GCF_014287825.1 of Clostridium hominis. NCBI lineage: Bacteria > Bacillati > Bacillota > Clostridia > Eubacteriales > Clostridiaceae > Clostridium > Clostridium hominis. Next base: position 237,534 of record NZ_JACOOO010000016.1, on the reverse strand, counting down.
GGAGCTATAGCGCCTTTATTTTTTAAGTTATAACATTCTGAAGGATTTAAAGTAGCCATTTGAATCGCTATTTCAGATTTTAAACCATTATTTACGCAAAGCTTTATTGAATTATCAATGCTTCCATTCATAACCAAATCATCTATATGTTTATCATCTGTGCAAAGACAAAGACGTCTACTATTAAAAATTGAAGCTCCGTGAACTAAGTCTTTTAAGTTTTTAGCGACAGTACCTTCCCTTATAAGTACATACATACCACGTCTAACTTTTTCAATTAGTTCATCATAAGTAACACTTTCATGGTCAGTTCTAATATTAGCAGTAGCATAGATATTAACCATATCATTATTAAAACCAGCACAGTGACCATCTATTACACCATTATTCTCTTTAGCATCCCAAAGTTTTTGAATCATATCTTCTTCACAATTTACAACTGCAGGATAGTTCATAACCTCTGCTAATCCAAGTACATTTTTATTTGCATAATATGGTTTTAAATCTGAGCTATTTAATATAGCACCAGAGCTTTCAAAAGATGTAGCAGGTACACAGGAAGAAAGCATAAAGTAAAAATCAAAAGGTATGTCCTTACTTGAGTCAATCATAAAATCTATACCTTTTTTACCAAATACATTAGCTATTTCATGAGGGTCTACAACCATAGATGTAATACCGTGGCGTAATGCACATTTATAATATTCCTTTGGAGTAAGTAGTGATGATTCGATATGAGCATGGCTATCTATAAGGCTTGGACATATATATTTACCTGTACCATCAATTTCAGTAGTACCAGAGTATTCCCCTAATCCAACTATATATCCATTAGATATTCCAACATCAGAAATGAAAGTAGAGCATTGAAATACATCAACAACATTAACATTTTTAATAACTAAATCACAAGGTCTTCTTTTAGCTGAAGCCTCGATCGCTTTTACAAATAAATCCTTATTCATTAAATCCACCTCGTAAATTATTCTTAACCTTCGTGGATCCGTAGACTTCATAGTTATATCATTTACGGTGATATAGTAGAGACGCTTAAACCGTATTATTAAGCATATACGAAGGTTATTGTTAATCATTATATTCAGATACGAAATTAATGTCAAAGAAAAATTTTAGAAAAAGTTATCCACGATTAATAATATATATTCAAATAAATGTGAATATATAATAGGTTAAACGGTTTCTTTTAAGAATATATTCTCAAAAGAAAAATAATATAAATTGTCGAAATTTGAAAAAGTAACTTAAAAGTTATATTATTAAATAGGTGCGAAACAACATAGGGGATTGTAGGAGTAAGCACAGACAATAATTAATAAGAGGTGCAGATATGTATTCAAAGGAAATTGATAGTTTAGCTCACTCGGCAGAGGTGAAAATAGGGCTATACAAAGACAGTAAGTTAAAGTACCTAGTAGCAGCAATGATGGGAAGCTTTTTGGTAAGTTTAGGAATTATGCTGATCTATTCTATAGGTGGGATAATGCATCATGCAGGAAACGAAACTTATAAAATATTAATGGGAGCTTCATTTGGTGTTGCCTTAAGTCTTGTATTTATGGCCGGTGGAGATCTTTTTACAAGTAATGCAATGATTATGACTGTAGGAGCATTAAAAAAGAAGGTAACTTGGTTAGATGCAGTTAGAATATGGATTGCTGTTTGGATTGGAAATATCTTAGGTGGGGTTATAGGAGCTTTCTTATATGTTCAAACTGGACTTGCTTCAGGTAAGAGCGAATATATTGGAGAGTTTATAGTAAATAATGTTGCAACTAAGATGGCAACTCCAGGAATGCAATTATTTTTAAGAGGATTATTATGTAATGTTTTAGTATGCCTTGCAACTTGGATGTGTTATAAGTTAAAAGAGGAAACTGCTAAAATCTTAATGATATTTTGGTGTTTATTTACATTCATAACAGCAGGATTTGAACATAGTGTTGCTAATATGAGTTTCTTAGCTATGGGGTTAATGTTGCCTCATGGAGCTAATGTTAGTATTATGGGATATATACATAACATAGGGTGGGTTTCACTTGGAAACTTTGTTGGTGGAATATTATTTGTAGGAATACCATATTACCTTATAAGTATGAAGAAAAAAGAAAAGTAAAATTAATATATAAAAGAAAATGACTGTATGTAATAAAAGCAACAGTCATTTTCTTTTATATATTATCTTATTGTATTATCGAAGCTTGGTGGAGTAGGATTAGGATTATCAAAATGTCTTCCAGGAGATGAAAGATCAAAATATAATCTAGAGTCTTCAGTAACACCAAAGTCACGATTAGATCCAGTATCCTTAACTTTATTTAACGCTTCTCTAAACAAAGCATTATGGGCTTCTTCTCTATTTAGAAGGAAATCTATAGTTTCGCGTACATGTTTATCATAAATTTGTCTATATAAGTATTCATAGACTGTTTTAGCTCTTTGTTCAGAAGCTATATTAGAAAGTAGATCTGCTACTAAATCACCAGTTACAGTAACATAGTTTGCAGTCCAAGGAGCTCCAGATGAATTAACTAGTCCTGGAGTTAAGCCAAACATTACATGAGTTTGAATTTCACCAACGTCAACTCTCTTATAATCCACATCATGGCCATTTAGAAGATTAATAGTTTGAGCAACCATTTCCATATGACTTAATTCTTCTGCGCCTATGTCTAAAAATAAATCTTTAATTGCAGGGTCTTTAATTCTAAAGCTTTGAGATATATATTGCATAGCAGCTTTAAGCTCACCATTACCTCCACCAAGTTGTTCTTGCATAAGAACAGCGTATTGAGGGTTTGGCTTTTCGATTTTTACTTCATGTAATAATTTTTTTTCATGTTTAAACATAAGATTATCAGCCTCCTAAAATTTTTATTTAATATATCAATACTAGTATTCACATAAAAATTCTTTTTATGTAGAATTATTCCATTAAGAAGTAAATTGAAATTTAAATTTTATAAGTAAAGTTGACTAAAATAGTATGAATTAATATTGACAAATAATGATTATTAATAGATAATTGATGTATAAGATAAAGTTAAATAGGAGGACTTAAAAATGAAAGCATTTGTAGATGAAAATACTTGCATAAGCTGTGGTTTATGTGAAGGAGTATGTGGAGATGTGTTTTCACTAGATACTGGAGTTGCAGTAGCTATAGAAGGTGAAGTAGAATCAGGATTAGAAGATTCAGTTAGAGAAGCTTGTGAAGGATGTCCTGTACAAGCTATAACAATAGAAGAATAAGACTTGGAGGTATTATAAATGTCAAAAGTATGTCTATGTAGAGGAATAACAGAAGAACAAATCGTTGAAGCGGTAAAGAATGGAGCTACTTCTTTTGAAGAAGTTAAAGAAGCTACTGGCGCAGGTGCTGGTGGATGCCGTGGTGGAAGATGTAAAGGTAAAATTGAAATAATAATAGAAGAAAATAAATAGTTATATAAAAAGGATAATCCTAGGTTGAATTTCGGCTTAGGATTATCTTTTTTTATATAACTTTGGAGGAATGGATAGTATTTATATATAATTAGAAGTATCCCCCAAATATTTATAAATTATGAATATGATATTAATATTATCTAACTTCGTTGTAGAAGAAAAATAAGTATTGTATACTTAAGTATGTCGAAGGATAGAGTTGATATGTGGAGGGAAAACTTATGAATAATTACATTGAGTTTAAAGATGTAAAAAAGGTATATAAAATGGGTGAGGTTGAAATTGAAGCGCTAAGTGGAGTAAACTTTTCTGTTGATAAAGGTGAATTTGTTGTAGTTGCTGGTGCTAGTGGAGCTGGTAAAAGCACTATATTAAATATTTTAGGTGGAATGGATACTGTATCATCAGGTAAGGTAATTGTAGATAAAAATGAGGTAAGTAAATATTCTCAAAAAGAATTAGTAACTTATAGAAGAGACGATATAGGCTTTGTATTTCAATTTTATAATCTAGTTCAGAACTTAACTGTAAGAGAAAATGTTGAACTTGCAATTCAAATTTGTAAGAACCCCCTTGATATAGATAAAGTTCTAGATGCAGTTGGATTAAGTGAGAGAAAGAATAACTTCCCATCTCAACTGTCTGGTGGCGAACAACAAAGGGTTGCTATTGCTAGAGCATTAGCTAAAAATCCTAAGCTATTACTTTGTGATGAGCCAACAGGAGCTTTAGATTACAATACTGGTAAAGCAATATTAAAGTTATTACAAGATACTTGTAGAGAAGAAGGAATGACAGTTATTATAATTACTCATAACTTAGCATTAACTCCAATGGGTGATAAAATTATTGAAGTTAAGAGCGGTAAAGTTCAAAAAATGAGTATAAATGAAAATCCGGTTCCAGTGGAAAGGATTGAGTGGTAAATATGAAAAATGCATTATGGAAAGATATATTTAGAGATATAAAGAAGACCAAAGGTAGATTTATTTCTATTGTATCTATTATTGCATTAGGGGTAATGCTTTTTACAGGAGTTAAGATGGCTCCAGAAGATATGAAAGGATCTGCTGATAAATATTATGATGATTACAACTTAATGGATTTAAGAGTAATCTCAACACTAGGTTTAACAGATGAAGATGTAAAAGATATAAAGGCAATAGATGGTGTATTAGGAGCATATCCTGAATATACAGTGGATGCTTTAACTAAGGTAGGAAATGATGAATTTGTTATTAGAGTTCAAAGTGTACCAAATTCTAACTTAACTGATAGTAATGAAGATTATATTAATAGATTAAATGTAGTTGAAGGACGCTTACCAGAAAACTCTGGCGAGTGCGTTGTTGCTAAAGGAAAGTTTGAAGGTACTCAAGTAAATATAGGAGATACCATAACTTTAAGATCAGGAAAAGATGAAGATATAACTAATTCTTTAAAAAATAAGGAGTTCAAGGTTGTTGGACTTATAGAAACGCCATATTATTTATCTGATCAAATTGGAAGTACTACTATTGGTAGTGGAACTGTTAGTACATTTATGTACATTCCAGAATCAGATTTTACTATGGATGCTTATACAGATATATACGTTACAGTAAAAGATGCAAAAAATCTTAACTCATATAAAGATGAATATTTTGATGTAGTAGATAAGGTTAAAGAAGCTATAGAAGATGATTCACAAGTTATTATTGATAGAAGATATAACGAAATAAAGGATATCGCTATTGAAGAATTAAACAAAGGTAAAAAAGAATATGAGGAAAAGAAGGCAGAGGTAGAAAAACAATTAAGTGATGCTAAAGCTCAAATTGAAGATACAAAGGTTCAGTTAGAAAATGCAGAAGCTGAAATAGTTAATAAAGAAGCAGAATTAAATACAATGATAGCTAATGGTGAAGCACAACTTGCAAGTGGAGAGGCTGAATTAGCTAATAGAACAGCGGAATATGAAGCTGGGGTAAAGGCATTTAATGATGCTAAACCAGCAGCAGAAGAGGGGTTCAAGCAAGCTGAAGCAGCTTTAGTAGAAGCAGAAAATAAAATAGCACCATTAGTTCAGAGAAAAGTTGAAATAGAAGGAAAGCTAAGTGACACTAATATAACAGAAGAGGAAAAGGTTGTATTACAAGCAGAACTTGCAACTATAGAACCTATAATTACAAGTAGCTTAGAGCAAATAAATGCAGGTAAGTCTGAATTAGAAAGTAAAAAGACAGAGTTTTATAATCAAGAGAAAGCACTAACAGATGCAAAGGCTCAATTAGATGGAGCAAGAGCTACAATAGAATCTACAAGAGCCACACTTCAGGCTGCTAAAAGTGAAGGAGCTACTCAGTTGGCAAATGCTAAGGCTAAAGTTGAAAGTGGAAAAGTACAATTAGCTGAAGGTGAAGCTGAATATGAAAAAAATAAAACTCTTGCTGATGAAGAGCTTCTAAAAGCAGGAGAGAAGATTAAAGATGCAGAAAATCAAGTAAATAAAATAGAAAAGCCAAGTTTTTATGTATTAGATAGAAATTCTCATTACTCATATGTTGATTATGAAAATAGTGCAAGCAGTATAGATAAATTATCAAATGTGTTCCCGGTATTCTTCTTTGTAGTAGCTGCATTAGTATGTTTAACAACAATGACTAGAATGGTAGACGAGCAAAGAATAAATATAGGGACTATGAAGGCACTAGGGTATAGTAATGGAAATATAGCAAAGAAATTTATAGTATATGCATTATTAGCAAGCTTAATAGGTTCTGTTATAGGTATGGCTATAGGATTTACATTCTTCCCAAAAGTAATTTATGATGCTTATAACATTATGTATATAATGCCTCCAATTACTTTATTTATTAACATACCGTTAGCAATTGTGACAGCAATAGCTTCAATTGGATTAACTACGTTAGCTACTTATTCAGCATGTAGGATAGAGCTTATAGAGACACCTTCAGTTCTTATGAGACCAAAAGCGCCAAAAGAAGGTAAGAGAATATTACTAGAAAGAATACCTTTCATATGGAATAGATTTAACTTTACAGGTAAGGTAACAATAAGAAATATCTTTAGATACAAAAAGAGATTCCTAATGACTGTAATAGGTATTGCTGGAAGTACAGCATTATTACTTGCTGGATTTGGAATAAAGGATTCTATAAAAACAGTAGTATCAAAGCAGTTTGGAACAATAAATAAGTATGATATATCAGTAAATTTAGAAAAAGATATAAGTAGTGTTCAAAAAGCAGATTTAGAAACTTATATGAAAGATCAAAGTGATATTAAAGATTTCTTATTTGTTAAAGGTGAGATGAGCAAGGTTGAAGCAAATGATGAAAGTAAGGATTTAGATATTATAGTACCATCAGATGTAGATAGATTTGATGAATTTACACATCTTCAAAATAGAATTAGTAAAGAAACAGTAAGCTTAAATGATGATGGAATAGCTATTACAGAAAAGGTTGCAAAAGTTCTTGGGGTAAAGGTTGGAGATGAAGTAACTATAACCAATAGTAATGATGTAACAGGAACTGCCAAGGTTTCTGCTATAGTAGAAAACTATATACAACATTATATTTATATGACACCTAATTACTATGAAAAAGTATTTGATAGAAAGGCTACACCAGATGAAGCATATATAATACTTAATAATGCAGATAATACAGTGGCTGATTCAGTTTCAAATGGTTTAGTAAATAGGGAGGGTGTATCTGGAGTAGTAAGTAATACAGGTATAAGAGATAACTTTAATAATACAATAGAATCCTTAGACTTTGTTGTATTAGTAATGATATTAGCTGCTGGTGCATTATCATTTATAGTACTTTATAACCTTACTAATGTTAATATTTCTGAACGTATAAGAGAGATAGCAACAATAAAGGTTCTAGGTTTCTATGATAAAGAAGTTGCTGCTTATATATTTAGAGAAAATGTGTTATTAACAGTAATAGGGATGTTTGCAGGATTATTACTAGGAGTAGTATTCCATCAATTCATTATGATAACTGTAGAAATGGATTATGTAATGTTCGGTAGAAGTATTAACACAATGAGCTATGTATACGCAGGATTACTAACGGTTGGATTCTCATTATTAGTAAACTGGGCAATGTACTTTAAACTTAAAAAAGTACAAATGGTAGAATCATTAAAATCAGTAGATTAATAATCAATATTGAACCATAGCATATTATTTTAGATATGCTATGGTTTATTTTTATAAAAAATAAATTAATATTTAGAATGTTTTTATGAAATAAGTATTAGGTATGAAATTAAAACATAGTGTAATTTAAATTTATAGATCTGTAAGATTTAAGTTACGTCATACATAGTGTTTATTTCAGGCAATATAACATAATAATAGAAGTATCTAACAGAGCTAAGAAAATAAGAATATTAAATTATAAAAGTTTAGATAATTTATTTACTATAAGTTCTATTAATATAAAGTTTAATGATTGACTATCAATAAAAAGATTGTTTTTAGATAGAGTAAAAGTTGGTAAAACAATTATGTTATCGATAATTTTAGAAAATTTAGATTTACTATTTTGGGTTATTAATACAACTTTACTATTTTTGATTAAAGCATTATCTATAGATTCTGTAATAAGTGATGTAGTTGCAGAAAGTGAGAAGTATATGTTTAAGTCTTCAGAATTTGAAAATTGTGCTTTTTCAACGATTAAACTATTGTCTGTAACACTTTCAGAGTCTACACCTAAAGTAGTAAGTCTATATTGAAGATGCTTTGCTGCTAAACCAGTTTCATGGATACCATATATCTTTACTTTCCTAGCATTTAATATTTCACTACATATAGATTCTAACTTTGTATCTAAATTATTTTCCTTTAGGATTGTTAGCTGATTAATGAATAGTTGAATAATTTCTTCAGAAGAATTCACTTCATTATCATTATACATATTACCAGAATGTAAGTATCTAGATACTTCATATTTAAATTCAGAAAAACCATCATAGCCACATTTTTGACAAAATCTAAGTAAAGCAGACTTGGATACATTCATTTTATAGGCTGCAGTAACTAAAGGAAAACATGCTATTATATCTGGATTATTTATAATACTTTCTTTTATTTTATGTTCTGATTTAGTAAATTCTTTTTCGTGTAAAAGTATTGTTTCTATTGGACTCATATATTCTCCTCCCAAAAATGATTAACTATAAATAATTATAGCATAAAAGTAAAATAAAATTTCAAAAAAATTTCCCAAAAATTTTGGGAAAAGGTATTTATTTTATTGGGAAAACGTGTTAAGATTATGATGTCGACAAAAATAAATGAAATAAAAATTCAAAAGGGAGAGATAATTTTGAAGAAGATTGTATTATTATGTGCAGCGGGAATGTCAACAAGTTTATTAGTAACTAGAATGTTAGATGCAGCTAAGAAACAAGAGTTAGAATATGATATACATGCATATTCAATTAACAGTGCGAAGGATAGTATTGTTGGAGCTGATTTAGTATTACTTGGACCACAAGTAAGATACAAATTATCAGAAATAAAAAAGTTGGCTGGAGATATACCAGTTGAAGTAATAGATATGGTTGCTTATGGGATGATTGATGGAGAAAAAATTATTAAGGAGATCGCAAAAAAAATATAAATTTGCAAAAACTAATAGCAATCAAGTAATCGATTTCAAAAATTATTTTATAAAATGGAATTTATAGGAGAGTGTTAAAAATGGAGAAAATAACGAGATTTATTGAAGAGAAAATGGCACCACCATTGATAAGATTATCAGAAATGAGGTATTTACAAGTAGTTCAACGTACATTCATGACTACTATGCCAATTTTACTTTTTAGTTCACTTCTGATTCTAATTGCAGCATTACCTATTCCAGGCTGGAGTAATATAGTTGCTCCTATCTCTGGAAAGTTATGGGCTGGGGTCAACTCATCGTTGGGGCTTTTGGCTGTATGTATTTCTATAGTAGCAGGGTATTTCTTAGGTGATTACTATAAGGAAAGAGGAGCAAAGATTAATCCAATTGCTACTGCATTAATATCTTTTATTAGTTTTATGATGTTCTTCCCAATGTTTAATGCTGAAGATGGAAGATTAGTAATAGAGGCTACTAACTTTGGAAGTACAGGTATGTTTACTTCAATATTTATATCAATTTTTGCTGTAGAGTTATATAGATTTCTTATAAATAAGAACTTTACAATAAAACTTCCAAATGGAGTACCACCAATGGTATTAGATGCATTTACGGCTTTAATTCCATCAATATTTGTAATGTTAACTTCTTGGATAATATCACATGTTTTAGGATTAAATATGCCAGTATTAATAAATATGTTATTTGAACCTTTGGTAAATGCAGGTAAGGGACCTATCCCTCAATTCTTTGCATTTATGCTTGATAGGGTTTTATGGTTTACAGGAATACATGGATCTAATGTTGTTGGAAGTGTTATGTCCCCTATTTGGACAAATATGATAACTGAAAATATGGAAGCATTTAAAGCAGGAGCTCAAGTTATACCAAACTTATTTACTACAGAGTGGTGTGGATACTTTGTTCGTATATCAGTATTCCCAATAGCTCTTTTAGCTGCATTATCTAAGACTAAGAGATATAGAACATTAGGTAGATTATCATTACCTGCAACAATATTTAATATAGCTGAACCAGTAATGTTTGGATTACCAATTGTTTTAAATCCAATATTATTTATTCCGTGGGTATTTGGATTTGCTTTCTTATGGGTGTGGACATATATCTTTACAGCAGTAATTCCGATGATACCAGCAATAATTACACAGGTTACATGGACAGTTCCAGCACCTATTGGAGCATTTTTAGGAACTGGAGGAAGTTGGTTTGCTCTATTGTTTAGTTTGGGTAACTATGTAATATTAGGATTAATATTCTATCCATTCTTTAAAGTATTAGAAAAACAAGAATTAGAGAATGAACTTAAGGAAGGTGTTTGTGAATATGCAAATAATTAGTTATATACAAGATTATGAAAGTAAAGTAGTAGAATTATGGAATGAATGTCTTACTGCAGATACTGTATCAATAGATCAATTTAGGAAACAGGTGTTATTTGATGATAATTTTAATTGTGATTTAGCACTTATAGCCTTAGAAGAAGATGAAGTTATAGGATTTATATTAGCAACTAAGAGACAAGTACCATATTTAGATAGAGGGCTTGAGCCTGAAAGAGGATGGATAAATTTACTATTCGTAAAAGAAGATTATAGAAGAAAAAATGTGGGTAGTGAGTTAGTAAAAGAAGTTGAAAAAAGATTAGTAGAAAAAGGTGCAAAGACTATAACTCTTGCTTCTTATAGCCCAAGCTACTTTTTCCCAGGATTAGATTATGAAAGCTATCCTAAAAGTATAGCTTTCTTTGAAAATCTTAGCTATAACAAAACTGGTGAGGCTGTAAGCATGCAAAGAGATCTTTGGAACTATAGCTTTCCAGAAAGAGTAAGTATAAGAAAAACTCAATTAGAAGCAGAAGGATATGTATTTAAGAAGTTTAATTATAAATACTCAATGAAGTTATTGGAGTTTTTAGGAGTAACGTTTGGAGGCGGATGGAAGAGAAATGCATTAATGGCTATGCAAAATAATGAGGCAGAGAAGCTTATATGGATTTGTGTAGATAAAAATGATGATGTAGTTGGCTTTTGTATGAGAAAAATGGATGGAAATGATTGTAGATTCGGCCCATTTGGTGTAAGTGATAGCTTAAGAAGTTCAGGGATTGGGGGAGTTTTATTTAACTTGATGATGGATGATATGAAGAGTAATAAATTGTATTATCTATACTTCCTATGGACTCATGGTGCTGGTATGAGATTTTATGAAAAGCACGGGGTAAAAGTATATAGAAATTACTATTTATATAATAAAAAGTTTGATTAATAAAATAAAAGATTAAAAAGTGTTTTAAATAGTTCTTTTGAGTATATATGTCCTAGAAATAGTTTAATTTTTATTTCTAGGACAAGCATTAATAAAAAGATTTTTAAATAGATTATTAGGAGGAATTATATAAATGAACAATATAAAAAGAGTTATGAGTATAGGGGCACATTCTTTAGATGCAGAATTATTAGGAGGGCCATTAGTTATTAAATATGCTAATTTAGGAGCTAAATGTACTTTTGTTCATGTTACTCAAGGTAGATTAGAAGATCCAAATGCAACTAAAGAAGAAAATGATTTATATTTAAAAAAATTAGTTTCTCAAAATGAGAATGCAGCAAAGGGAATGAGCGCAGATTGTAATGCACTTGGATATTTATCAAGAGAGCTACCTACCGAAAGTGAATTTATAAAAATATTAGTTAAGTATTTTACAGAAGAAAAAGTGGATTTAATTATAACTCACTATAGTGGTACATTACATCCAAGACACTATTATACATATTACACAGTTACGGAAGCTGTTAAAATATGTAGACAAAATGGAATGAATATAAAATTATTATATGGTGAAAACTGTGAGGATTTAGTAGGATTTATTCCACAAGCATACTATGAGCTAAGTGAAGAGGAGCTTAATATATGGTTTAATGCATTAAAATCATATGAGATATTTAATGGAAAAATTAATAATGTTCCATATAATGATTACTACAAAACAATGGGAAAAGTAAGAAGTTTAGAGTGTGGAAGTAGAAAGTTTACTAAGGCATATATGTATGCTTCTTTAATAGAAAATATATAAGAAAATTTTATAAAAAGGGGAATAAAATTGTTAGGAATTTCAGTATATTTACAAGATTTAGATTATAACTATTTAGAGAAGGCTGCGAAGATTGGAGCAAAGTATGTATTTACTTCATTACATATTCCAGAAGAGGATTATTCTGAAGTAGATAAAAAGATGCCAAAGTTTATAGAAGCATGTACTAAGTTAGGTTTATCAATTGTTCCTGACATTTCACCAAATACTTTTGAAATGCTTAGGATAAAAGAGGGAGATTATAACTCTTTAAAAAAATTAGGATTCACTGCACTACGATTAGATTATGGTTTCGATGATTTCGAAACTGTAAAAATGTTATTGAGTGATTTTGATATTATGTTAAATGCTAGTGTGATTGATGGTAAGTACTTGGAGGAAGCTAAAAGAGTAGGTATATCTTTCGAAAACATACTACTAACTCATAATTTTTATCCTAAAAATAATACAGCTTTAGGCATTGATAAATTTAAAGAGAAAAATGAAGAATTTATCAAATATGGACTTAAAGTTCAAGCATTTGTCCCAGGTGATGATTTAAGAAGATTTCCATTATATGAGGGACTACCTACTGTTGAAAAACATAGAGGAATGAATCCATATGTGGCAGCTGTTGAATTAATAAATATATGCAATGTTAGTGATGTATTAATAGGCGATAGTAAAGCAAAGATTGAGACTCTAGAATTTATAGAGGAGTATATGGAAAATAATATTATGTCAATTAAGGCATACTTTGAAAAAGGGTATGAGTATTTTTATGAGAGTGAATATAGGTCTCGTGCTGATGTACCTGAATCAGTTGTAAGGTTAACAACTCCTAGAGTGGAAGGAATACGACCATATAATAATATATTTAGGAGAAAAGGCTCAATTACTATGGATAATGAGCTTATAGGAAGATATTGTGGTGAAGTACAATTATTAAAGGAAGATTTAGAAGAAGACTCTAGGGTAAATGTAATTGGATTTATTCATCCAGACTATATAGATTTATTAAAATATATAGATAAAGATACTAGGATAAGATTTGTTAGACTATAAAAGTTTATTATAACTATAAAATAGGGGAGAATATTTATGAATCAGGTTAAGATTAGCCATTTAGTTACAGAGAAAAGAAATCCTAAAACTATGAATTTAGACAATTTAAATACATTAGAGTTTTTAAAGGTTATGAATGAAGAAGATAGAACAGTAGCTGAAAGTATAGAAAATGAGATTGAACATATAGAGAAAGCTGTTGTTGGAATTATAGAAGCTTTGAATAATAATGGACGTCTTTTCTATGTTGGATCAGGTACAAGTGGGAGATTAGGTGTGCTTGATGCAGTAGAATGTCCACCTACCTTTGGAACAACAAATGAAATAGTAGGAATAATTGCAGGAGGAGATTCAGCTTTTGTAAAGGCAAAAGAAGGAGCAGAGGACTCAAGAGAGCAAGGAGCAATTGATATAGAATCTGCAGGAGTAACTGAAAATGATGTAGTTGTAGGGATAGCTGCAAGCGGAAGAACTCCTCATACAATAGGAGCATTAGAGAAGGCAAATGAAATTGGTGCGCTTACTGTATGTTTAGCTTGTAATAAGAATAGTGAAGTAGGAAAGATAGCAAAGATAGCAATTGAAGTTGAAGTTGGACCGGAAGTTATAACAGGGTCAACAAGATTAAAAGCAGGTACTGCTCAAAAATTAGTATTAAATATGTTATCTACAGCATCTATGGTCGGAATTGGAAAGACTTATAAAAATCTTATGGTAGATTTAAAAGCAACTAACCTTAAGCTAATAGAACGTTCTAAGAGAATAATAATGGAAGCTACTGAATGTAGCTATGACTTAGCAGAAAAAGTTTTTGAAGAGTCAGGTAGAAATTGCAAGTTAGCTATAGTGATGATAATGCTTGATTGCAATAAAGAAGAGGCGGAAAATAAATTAAATGCTTCGAAGGGATTTATAAGCAAAGCTATAGTTTAATATAAAGTATATAAATATATCAATAAATATTTTAGCAAAAATAATACTGATAGGACTATTTATAATTGAATAGAATTATAGCTTATAAAAAATATTACTGGAGATTATGATTTCCAGTAATATTTTTTATTTAATCAGATATTAACTTCAAAAATCCATCCATCGGGAGCTTCAATATCTCCAAATTGTATTCCACAAAGTATTCTATAAAGCTCTTTTGTTACAGGTCCGACTTCTGTTTCGCTATAGAATACGTGAAGATTGCCATTATATTCAATACCTCCAATAGGTGTTATTACGGCGGCAGTTCCGCAAGCACCCGCTTCTACGAATTGATCTAAGTTGTCTACAGGAACTTGTTTTTCATATACAGTCATGCCTAAGTATTTTTCAGCTATATACATTAAAGAATATTTAGTTATACTTGGTAGTATAGAAGCTGATTTTGGTGTAATAAATTCATTGTTTTTAGTTATTCCAAAGAAGTTTGCAGCGCCAACTTCTTCTATATATTTATGGGTTGATGGATCGAGATATATACAATCAGTAAATCCTCTCTCAGCAGCAAGTTTATGTGGAACAAGTGATGCAGCATAATTCCCCCCAACCTTATATGCACCTGTTCCTAAGGGAGCAGCTCTATCGTAATCAGTTATTGTAAAGTTACAAGGTGTCATACCATCTTTAAAATATGCACCAACAGGCATACAGAATACAGTAAATATATATTCTGATGCAGGTTTAACTCCGATATTATCTCCAATTCCTATTACAAGTGGTCTAATGTATAATGTACCTCCTGAACCGTATGGTGGTACAAAGTGCTCGTTAGCTTTTACAACATCTTTACAAGCATCAATAAACTTATCTACAGGTATTTCAGGCATAAGAAGTCTTCTTAAGCTACTATTTAACCTTTTAGCATTTTCATTTGCTCTAAATAGTTGAATTTTACCAGACTTAGTTCTATAAGCTTTTAAACCTTCAAAGCATTGTTGTCCATAATGCAATGCAGTTGAAGCCACGCTTATATTTAATTTATTATCGTCTGTTAAACTACCATCATCCCAATTACCATCTTTCCAATAAGAAATATAACGATAATCAGTTTTTATATAGCTGAAGCCAAGGTTTTTCCAATCGATATTAACATTTTTACTCATATATAGCCCCCTTTTTTAAATAAGTAATACAATATTATACAATTATTATAAAGATAAGAAAATAAAAGAGTGAATAATTTGGTAATATTATTTGAAAATATGGTACAATAAATATGAGAATATTTTGATTATAAAATCATGGAGGTAAAATTAATGAAAAGAGAAATTATTTCAACAACAAAAGCACCATCAGCTATAGGTCCTTATTCACAAGGAGTTAAAATTGGTGAGTTAGTTTATACATCAGGTCAAATACCAGTTAATCCTGCAACAGGGGAAATGGAAACAGATATTAAGAAAGCTACTGAAAGATCAATGAATAATGTTAAGGCTATTTTAGAAGAAGCTGGAACATCTTTAGAAAATATAATCAAGACAACTATATTCTTAAAGGACATAAATGATTTTGCAGCAGTAAATGAAGTGTATGCAACATTCTTTAGTGCAAACCCTCCTGCAAGAAGCTGTGTAGAGGTTGGAAAGTTACCAAAGGATGCGTTAATTGAAATAGAAGCAATAGCACATTTATAAGATTATAATTATAAACTCATTCTTCATATTGTAGGATGAGTTTAATTAATAATTAAGGGTGGTTGGTATATGGATATATTAGAAATTTATAGTGCTTTAGATGCCTTAGGGGTATTTTTAGGAGTAGTATTTTTATTCTTATTAGGTTTCTTATTATTTGGAGTAATAGTGTACATATGTACAGGATTAGCATATTATAAAGCTGCTGAAGTTGAGGGAATACCAAATAATTGGCTTGCTTGGATTCCCATAGGTAATAGCTATATAATGTTAAGGTTAGCTGAAAAAAATATGAACCTTTTATTTATTTTTATTGCATCAATGGCAAGTACAGTTATTCGTAATTTCTATGATACTGGTATAATAATTAATCTAATATCTTTTGGAATAAGTATATGGTCTATAATTGTATCTATACAATGTTATTTAGTTATTAGCAAGAAGTATGGAATAAGTCCAGCTTGGTTTATCGTAGGATGTTTTATAATACCAGTTATGATTGTTCCAATGATAATGCTATACAATAAAGCTAAGAAGATAGCTAGAGGCGAAGCTACATTAAATACTATAGAACATGATAAAAATAACGAAGAATGGTAAAAAAGCCGTATAGGCTTTTTTATTTTTGAAAAAAATATAGTAAATTATAAAGTTGTATAATATTATATTAGTAAGTTTTAAAAAATAAGATACAATGGAAGGAAAGAAAAATGAAAAAAAGAAAAGTCAAATTATTATCGATTTGTGCTACTGCAATACTTTCAGTAGGACTATTTGCTGGATGTAGTTCATCAGGAACTAAGCAAGAAATAAATGTTTTAAACTATGGAGCAAATGCAGCAGAAGGCGTATTTGAAGAGTTTGAAAAACAAACTGGAATAAAGGTTAATGAAACTACCTTTGATGATATGCAATATATGTATCAAGAAGTTTCTAGTGGGAAAGTAAACTATGACGTAATATTAGTTTCAGACGATATGGCTGAAAAAATGATAAAAGAAGAGATGCTTCAAACAATTAATAAGGATAATATTCCAAACATAGTAAACATGAATGAAGGGGATATGGGTAAACCATATGATCCTAATAATGGTTACACAGTACCATATATGAATGGAACAATAGGCTTAATATATAACACTGAAACAATTGATGAAGATATAACTAGCTGGAAAGCTCTATTTGATCCTAAATATAAAGATGAAGTATTTATGTTTGATAATATTAGAGATACTATAGGAGTTGCATTAAAAACTTTAGGATATTCATTAAACTCAACAGTACCATCAGAGTTAGAAGAAGCTAAGGAGTTATTAATTAAGCAAAAGAAAGAAGTAAATCCTATTTATGGAGCAGATGAAGTTCTAGACTTAATGAGAAGCGGTGAAAAGAAAATAGCTATGATATGGTCTGGTGAGGGATTAAACTTAGAAGCTGAAGATGGTAAGTTTAAATATGTTATTCCAGTTGAAGGTGCAGACTATTGGTTAGATTCTTGGGCTATACCAAAAGATGCTAAGAATGTTGAAGGCGCAGAAAAGTTTATAAACTTTATGTGTGATAAAGATGTAGCGTTTAGAACTGCTGATGAAATTGGATACACATCTCCACAAAAGCAAGCTATTGAAGAGCAAGCAGATGAAGTTAAAAATAATCCAAATGCATATATGCCTAAAGAAATATTAGACAAGTGTGAAGGGTATAAATACTTAAACCAAGATGAATTAAAACTATATCAAGATGTTTGGATGGAAGTTAAGAATTAAATATGAATAAAGTATTATATATATAGTAGAAATCAATATTTTAGTATATAATATGTATTAAAATTGGTTTACTTAGGAGGTTATTATGGATAGGGTAATTGATTTTAATGAATTAAAGAATAAAGTTAACGATAAAGATATTGATAAATTTGAAGCTTATATTTATGACCTATACTATAAGATGGCTGAAGGTAAAATAAATATGGCTGATTTTAACAGAGAAATTTCTGCTTACATGGAGAAAAACAGTATATCTCAAGATAAATTCATGAAGATCCAATCAAAGCTTATGGAGAGATATGGTTTTGACTCTGCTGCATTAGAAGAGCAAATGAAAGCTTTAGGATTAAATAATATTGTACCTAATGATTATGAAAAAGGCAGAAGAATGATGAGCTTCCAAGAGAAGTATAAATCAAGAATAAAAGTTAGAGCTGCTAGTGAATATTATATTAAAAATGAAAAAAATAATATAAATATTTGGCTTGAAGATGTAGATGTAATTATAAGAAGTGAAGGTAAAATTGACTTAACTGATGTTGAGCTAAATGAATTTTTATGTTCATATAAAAAGGTTGTAGATGAAAGAAGTTTAAAAATTTCCATTTGCGAAAATATAAAGGAATATGACTACTAAAACTTACAACAACTTTCTATTTATTTTAAAAAAAATTAAGGTATAATAAATAAGGTGTGATTTTAATATCACATCTTATTTTAATTAAAGATGAATAAGCTGAATATACTGGGGGATGAAAGATGAGCGTTTTAACAGTTAAAAATATAAGCCATGGATTTGGTGATAGAGCTATTTTTGAAGATGTATCATTTAGATTACTTAAAGGTGAGCACGTAGGACTTATAGGTGCTAACGGAGAAGGTAAATCTACATTTATGAATATAATAACAAGTAAGTTAATGCCAGATGAAGGTCAAGTTATCTGGAGTAATAGAGTTAGAGTTGGTTATATGGACCAACATGCTGAACTTGAAAAGGGACTTACAATAAGAGATGTATTAAGAAGTGCATTCCAATACCTATTTGATATGGAAGCTGAAATGAACGAGCTTTATGGAAGAATGGGAGAAATGGAAGAAGACGAAATGAATAAAGCTCTTGAAAGAACAGCTGTTATTCAAGATATGTTAGATAATAATGGATTTTATGTAATAGATGCTAAAGCTGAAGAAGTTGCTAAGGGGTTAGGTCTTTTAGATGTTGGTTTAGATAGAGATGTAACTGAACTAAGTGGAGGACAAAGAACTAAAGTATTATTAGGAAAGTTATTACTTGAAACTCCAGATATATTACTTCTAGATGAGCCTACTAACTATTTAGATGAAGCTCATATTGAATGGTTAAAGAGATTCTTACAAAACTATGAAAATGCATTTATTCTTATATCACATGATATCCCATTCTTAAATTCAGTAATTAACTTAATTTATCATGTGGAAAACAGAAAGCTTACTAGATACGTTGGAGATTACTATGAATTCCAAAGAATCTATGAAGCAAATAAGGCTCAATTAGAAGCTGCATATGAAAGACAACAAGCAGAAGTTGCTCAACTTAAGGATTTCGTTGCTAGAAATAAAGCAAGAGTTGCAACAAGTGGTATGGCTAAGGCTAGACAAAAGAAGCTTGATAAGATGGAAATGATTGAACTTGCAGCAGAAAAACCAAAGCCAGAGTTTAACTTTAAGCAAGGAAGAACTTCAGGAAAGGTTATCTTTGAAACTAAAGATTTAGTTATTGGATATAATGAGCCATTAACTAAACCATTAAATCTTTATATGGAGAGAGGACAAAAGATTGCCCTTGTTGGAGCTAATGGTCTTGGTAAGACAACATTACTTAAGAGCTTAATGGGTAAAATACCAGCATTAAGCGGTGATGTTCATTTAGGAGATTACCAACAAATAGGTTACTTTGAACAAGAAATTAAAGAAGCTAATTATAATACATGTATTGAAGAGGTATGGGAACAATTCCCTTCAAAAACTCAATACGAAATAAGATCAGCACTTGCTAAGTGTGGATTAACTACTAAGCATATCGAAAGTAAAGT
This sequence comes from Clostridium hominis, assembly GCF_014287825.1. Taxonomy (NCBI): domain Bacteria; kingdom Bacillati; phylum Bacillota; class Clostridia; order Eubacteriales; family Clostridiaceae; genus Clostridium; species Clostridium hominis. The sequence goes on along the minus strand of NZ_JACOOO010000016.1, from coordinate 217,797 downwards.
ATGTGTGTTAAGTGGAGGAGAGCAAGCTAAGGTTAGACTTTGTAAGCTTATAAATGAAGAAACAAATATACTAATCCTTGACGAGCCTACTAATCATTTAGATGTAGAAGCTAAGGAAGAATTAAAGAAAGCTTTAAGAGAATACAAAGGAAGTATATTACTAGTATGCCACGAACCAGAATTCTATAGAGATGTAGTAACAGATATATGGAACTGTGAGGAGTGGACTACAAAAGTTGTATAGTAGTACTAAAAAAGAGTCAATTAATTGGCTCTTTTTTTAGTGTGAAAATTTATGGAATATATTGATGTTTTTTAGTCGCATTATTATGAACAAAAATCAACAATTTGGAGTATAATATAGTAAAATTTTTTATTGGAGAAAAATATGTTAAGTAGGCAAAGATATATTACATTATCCTTAGAATTACATTTGTTTTTTGCACGAATAATGAAGGAACATTCTATTTTCTTAGAGGCAGGATTTACACCTAAGAATAGTAAACTTTCTAAAGAAGCTGATGAGTACAAAATACAGTTCGAGAAGTTATTACTAGATACAATTAAGATAAGTGAAGGGAGAAATATAGAAGCTGTATTAAATTCAGGAGAAGTATTTACTAAATACACTTTAAATGCGGAAAAAAAGACACAGTATTATACAGGAATAAATATAAATTCTAAGCTAACCTTAATGGAACAAGAGCTGAAGTGTAAAGATAAGAATGATACTGATAATAAAACAGTTAAGTGCGTGAAACAGCTTAATAATAGAGGAATAAAATTAATAGATGGACTTATAGACTTAAAGAGGAGAATTTTAGATGGGATGTTATGCTGTGAATTATTTACGGTGAATTATCCCTTATTAATTGAACATATAATTCGTGAGGCTAAATTATATTGTTCATATATAAAACTACTTGAGAATGGTGAGGATATTGAGGATCCTAATAATTCAGAGATTAAAAAGAGTGAATTATTTTGGGATCAAATTATGATGGAGCATACATTATTTATTCGAGGATTACTTGATCCTAGCGAAAATGAATTAATAGATACTTCAGAGAATTTTGCGGATGATTATAGTGAGTTGATTAAAAAAGCAAGTGATATGACTGATATGACAATGTCTAGTATTACCAATGATACATTAATAGAGACAACTAAGTTAAAGGAGTTTAAGGAAGCAGGTGCAGGAGGAATACTTGATTGTAAAATAAAATCTATAATATTACCACTTCTTGCTGACCATGTATTAAGAGAAGCTAATCATTATATAAGACTATTAAATAATTATAAAAAATAACTAATTATATTATGGAATATGTAATATTAGGGAAACCACAAAGGTTTTATAGTTACTTGAAAGCAATAGAGTTAGCAAAATGCTAACTCTATTATTTTTTTGAAGCTTTTATTATTTAAAATAAAAGCTCTCTAATTTTATTTTAAAAGGTACTAAGGGAGAATATATATGAAGTTTCGTTGGAATTGTGGATATGTATTACAGTGTTATAAGTATATTTGTCCTAAATATAAATCTGGTAATTAATAATATTAGCAATTTAAATAAGCATGAAAATGATACTAGTATCACTTTAATTACTAGTTGATAAAATAACAGCTATTTCAGTGATGAAAAACTAGTTATTTGAGTGTAAAAAAACAAGATAACAAAATAATAATAAACTATAATAATATATATAATATATTACGTTAAGTAGTAGCTAATTGGATACTGCTTAATAATAGTTTTATAATATTATATAGAAAATAAAAAATAAAATTAAGATAATAATAGGGGTGAGGTATGAGGGAAGAGAAGGTGAGAGAAAATTCAAGATTAATACCAGTTGGTGATGGGATATTAAGAAATAAGAAGTTTAATATGGATGTGTATATTTTATTGGACAGTATAAGTCGATGGAACTCTCATGGGGAGGATAATTACAGATACATATATGAAGATGATCTTATTGTTTCAACTTTGGCGAAAAAAATAAATATGTCAAGAAGTACATTTAAAAAGATATTAGATGAATTTGAAAGTAATGAGATAATACAATTTGCAAATTTAGATGAGAGAAATATTTATATATTAAAGGATTGGTATGATAAATATTTATTATTTAGTGGTGACTTCTTAAAAAAGCTATTACAACTTAAGCATAAGCATTTAATAAAGATATATATAGTTTATTATAAATATAGTAAACATTATGGGAAATGTACCTTAGATCAAAAGAAGATATTACAGGAAATTGGATTACAATATAATTCTGATAATCTTGCTAAGCTAAGAGAAATAAATAAGGCTTTAATAAATGTTGGATTAATTAAAATTATAAGGACAACTAAAAGGGAGAACAGAGTCAATAAAACAATTTTACATATAACAGCAGATCCGTATTATGAAACTAGGTTTTATAAAAATGATATAGCACTTTAATTTCATATATAATAAAAAAGCCGCTAAATTAGCGGCTCTTTTTTATGATTCTAAAATTTTCTTATAGTTTAATGGAATTTCATTTCCTGCTAGTTTATAAGCTAAAAGTGCAGCACCATGCCATGGTTCAAGTTCCGGTTCTTGTAGCTTGCATTTAAGCCCTGCTTCTTCAATCATCCTTGATAATGGAGCTAATATATGTTTTCCTGCCTTAAATACTCCACCAGTATATGAAACTATAAATTCATCAGTAAATTCTAGTGATTTTGATAATGATTTTATGTGTTTAAATAGATTTTCAGCAGCTTCTTCAAATATTTTCTTTGAAGCTGGGCATCCTGCTTCTGCTGCTAAAAAGCATACCTTAGATAGGGCTGCAAGCTTAGTTCTATCCTGCTTTAATTTATTAAATACTATATCTACAATTTCAAAATCATAGTCAATATTATATTCTCTTTCTAAAATATCTACTAAAACAGTTTTTTCATTTCTTCCATCTTTTTGTTTTGTATATTCATTTATTGTTTTAATACCTATCCAATAAGCACTGGCTTCATCACCGATTCCAGGGCCCCAGCCACCACATCTAGCTAACTTTCCATATTTATTTCTACCATAGGCTATACTTCCTGTTCCTGCAACTATATTTATTCCAGGTTTGCAAGCCGTACCTGCAGCCCACCCGTTGACTGCATCGTTATCTATCATATATGGAACTTCTATTATTTCTTTAATAGTTTCATCTATTTTTATCTTATCTTCTTGGCTTTCGCCATAACCTGGAACCCCTGCAAATATAAAAGCGATATCTTTTACATTTATATTAGCTTTTTTACAGGCCGTAGTTATATTAGTAGTTATTTCATTTTTTAAACCATCAATACCAACTTGATGAATATGAATAGTTGAGCTTTCAGCATCATATACTTTTTCTAATTTGTTATTAACAAGAAGATAACGTGTCTTTGTTCCTCCCCCATCAATACCTAAATAATACATTTTATACCCCCCGATAACATCTCATAAATTTAATTAAATTTGCAGTACATATTAATTATATATACAATTTTAACCAAATAAAATAGGAGTATTTATAGTATATAGGGTATTAAATTAAAGATATTGCTATATTTTTATTGTTTCTTTAGTCTCCAGCTATTACCAAGGGTTTTATCAATCATTTCAAGTTCTGTTTCTGTGATAATCTTATACATAAACTTATCTGTTTTATGATCATATAACCTTATTTCGATAGAAGTATCCTTATCATAATTTTCACATGATAGGCATACTTCCTTACAGTTTGAATCATTAATTTTACATCTACTCATAGTTTGGTTCCTCCCCTAAAATTAAATAATTATTTGCTAATAATTTATATTGATTATATGTGATATATTATACCACATTTAGTAATAAAAGATATGTGAATTTTCTATATTCTTTTAAATTTTCTGATAATTTCATGTTTTTGAAATGAAAAATATAAATAGGTTACTATTAAATATATCTTCTTTTTGATATAATTATAAAAAATATAAGGATAAGAGAGGGATAATGTGATAAATAGGACTTGTAAACAATGTGGCAAAAAATTTACGATTACTGATTCAGAAATTCAGTTTTATAAAAGTAAGGATTTAGAATTGCCGAAAAGATGTAGTGATTGTAGAAAGAAAAATAATAATAGTTCAACTAAAGAGATTAATAGTAATATAGGAAAAAGTGAAGATAGAAGTAAACATAATAAAAATAAGAAAAATATATTTACAAGTGTTATAGCTGGATTATTAGTAATTTTAGCTTTATTTATAGGTAAAGTATTTAATGTTGATATATCAAGTTTATGGCAAGATACTAATTATACCAAGGAGCAGAGTGTATCTTCTCTTCAATTTAGAAATGAAAAGTTTTTAGAGGATCATTTTGTTAAGCATGGAAATGAGTTTGGATATAGTACTAAAGAAGAGTATTTAGCAGGAGCAAATAAGGTAATTAGTTCGTCATCATCATTGCATAAGCAAGAAGGAGAAGATAGAGACGATATCTATTATGATAAGAACAGTAATGAAATAGTGTTTGTATCAGGGGATGGATATATAAGAACATATTTTAGGCCAAGTGAAGGTATAGATTACTATAATAGACAGTAAATTAATAAGAACATAGTGGTGATTTATAAGTAAAAAATAATATTTATTAAAGGTATAGCTAGCAATTTTGCTAGCTATTATTTATATACAGGATAATCATTGAATCTGTACATTTCTTTTTTCCAACTATGTAGTCTTTCCCATGTTGGCTCTACCCCTAATACTTTACATGCTTTTATAAAATCTCCTAAGATATATATACTCATTTGAAAAATCTCCTTTACAATTAACATTTACTTTATATATTTATACTTATGTTTATGAGTAAATATGCTTAAATATAATAAATTATTTAATTGTTAAAAATATTTAACAATTTTTAATATAAGTTAAGTATTTACAAAAAAAATATGTGGATATATCATATATTTAATGCAAATAATAACAAGGTAAAATATAGAAATAAAAAAACAAAAAGTTAAGAAAGTGGAGTTGACATATGAGTAGTTTTGAAATTTTTACTGGAATTTTTGGAGGCTTAGGTCTGTTCTTATACGGAATGAAGTTAATGAGTGATGGACTAGAAAATGCAGCAGGAGAAAAGCTTAAAGGGATTTTAGAAAAGGTTACTTCTAATAGGTTTGTTGGTGTTTTAGTTGGGGCAATTGTTACATCTATAATTCAAAGTTCCAGTGCTACAACTGTAATGGTAGTTAGTTTTGTTAATGCTGGATTGATGTCTTTGGTACAAGCTGTTGGGGTTATAATGGGAGCAAATATTGGAACGACAATAACAGCACAAATGGTTTCTCTTGACCTAGATAGCATTGCTCCAATATTTATAGGAATAGGGGCAATTTTAATTATTGCTGCAAAGAAGAAGAGAGTTAAAGATATTGCATGTATAGCGCTTGGGTTTGGAATATTGTTTTTAGGTATGGGGACTATGTCGGCAGCAATGAAGCCAGTGGCTGAAATGCCTGCTTTTAGTGAGTTTATTGTAGTTGTTGGAAACAATGCAATACTAGGCTTACTTACAGGGTTAATAATGACTGCAATAGTACAAAGTTCATCAGCTACAACAGGTATACTAGTAGCTTTAGCAGCTACAGGAGCAATTGATATGAGATTAGCTTTTCCAGTAATTCTTGGATGTAATATTGGAACATGCGTTACAGCACTATTAGCTTCAGTGGGAGCAAATAGAATTGCTAAAAAGGCAGCCCTTATGCATTTATTTTTCAATATATTCGGTGCAATTATATTTTTACCTTTTATATACAAGGTTACGAATTTAGTTGAAGCTATTAGTCCTGGCAACGTAGCTAGGCAAGTAGCTAATGCACATACAATATTTAATGTTGTTGTAACAATAGTAATGTTCCCACTGGCAGGGTACTTGGTAAAGTTAGTTAATTTTATTCTTCCAGGGGGCTTAGCAGTAGAGAAAAAAGGTGCAATTTATCTTGATAAACAATTTTTAGATACACCTATGATAGCTAGTGGACAAGTTGCAAAAGAGACAGTTAGAATGGCAGAGTTTGCAAGAGATAATTTTGTTCTTTCTATGACGGCATTTTTAGAAGGCAGTCAAGAATATATTGATAAAGTTTATAATAATGAAGAGATAATTAATAATGTAGAAAAAGAAATCACAGATTATTTAATTGAACTTTCTCAACATAACTTACCAGAAGAAGATTCAAGGGTGATAAGTGAAACTTATCACACAATTAATGATATAGAAAGAATAGGAGACCATGCAACAAATATAGTAGAACTTGCAAGTGGTAGAATAGAAAATAAACTTGAGTTATCTAACGAGGCATTAAATGAAATAAAAGAAATATATAATAAAACATTAGAATCAGTAAATTTATCAATAAGAAATTATTCTAATAATAATTTAATTGATTTAAATGATATAGAATTTATTGAGGATGAAATTGACTCTTTAGAAAGAAACTTTAGAGTTAATAATATTAAGAGATTAAATGCTAAGCAATGCACGGCAGATTCTGGTATAATTTTCTTTGACCTATTATCTAACTTAGAAAGAATAGGAGATCATGCTAATAATATTGCTAGGGCAAGGGAGAAGGTTCTTAAATAAAATTAATGTCATAAGAAGATAGTAGAATAATACGAGGATAGCCTAAACGATTTTGTTTAGGCTATTTTTACATTGTGAGATGAGTAAATACAAGAAAACATAATAATAAATACATAAATTTATAGCTATATTTTTGTAGAACTTTAGAAACAAAGTTCATTTAAGAAGGATATAATTACCTTTAACATGATTTATAAAAGTTGTTATAATAATGTCTAAACAAGAGAAAAGATATAAGTTGTTTATATTTGGGGAAATATATTTCAAATTATAGTATGGAGATGAAAATATGGAATGTTATAAGGTTTTAGACGTTGATGAAAATGCAACTATGGAAGAAATCAAAGAAGCTTATGAGAATAAGGTGAAACAATTTAGAGAAGAAATCAAAGATGAAAGAAGAGCAAAGAAATTTATAGAAGTATTTGATAAAGCTTATGAAGAAATAAAATTAGAAAGAGAAAATACTCAGAATCAACAAACTATGATTATGAATATTAATGATACAGCTTTAAAGAATTATCAAAAGAATGATTTTGATAAAGTAGAAGAGCGTAATTATGTTTTTAGAAGAGATGAGATTGATGAAGAGGAAGGAAATTTTATAATTACTAAAGAAAAAAGAAAATCATATTCTAAAAAGTCATCATCAAAGAATAAAAAAAATAGTAAGAAGGCATCTGAAAATAAGGATAAAGATAGATCAAAAGAAAAAAGTAAAAATGAATCTAATAAGAAGGTAGTGATTAAGAAGAAAAAGGAAAGCTCTTCTATAGGTACAATAATTAAATTGCCATTTAAAATAGTAGTATTTCCAGTAATAATTGTTTTATCCATAATTTTATTTTTATGCAAGATATTAAGCTTAATGTCTTGGATTGCATCTAAGGTTATAATGATAGCTTCAATAGCTGGAGCATCTATTCATGGATATCAAGTTTATATTGGACATGCTATTCAATATAAGATATTTATTTTATGTGCTATAGGATTTATAGTTGCTTTATTTTTACCTTCTATATTAAATATACTTCCTAATATATTGGAAGGTATAAATAATAGATTAAAAAGATTTGTTTTTTAGGTTAGTAAATTTAGTTAACCATATTACAACTTGGAAGTATAACGATAAAAAAGAACCTTAATAGGTTCTTTTTTGTTTGAGAAATATAAATTAAATATATATTATTTTCAAAAATTAAAAATCTATTGACTTAGAGTATAGGCAAAGTAGTAATATGGATAAGGATGGAAAAATTTAAATCATTAGTGCTTGAGAATATATGACGAGGGGGATGAGAGGTTAATGTTTAAATTTAAAGTTGATTTGATTAAAGACAAAAATATATTAAAAGCTTTAATATTATTTGCAATTCCAATATTTATTTCAAACGTATTCCAACAGATGTATAACACAATGGATACAATGATAATAGGTAATGTGTTAGGAGATAAATCATTAGCAGCTATAGGCGCTTGTGGAGCTGTTTATGAGTTGCTTATAGGGTTTGCTTTAGGAATTGGAAATGGATTAAGTATAGTAGTTGCTAGAGCTTATGGCTCTAAAGATGAAAAGTTACTTAAAAAGTCAGTTACAGGTTCATTAGTTATCGGAGCAATTGTAACAGTAGTTATTATGATTATATCAGCACTATTTTTATATCCATTATTAGAGCTATTAAATACACCGGCCAACATTATTAAAGAATCATATTCGTATATTTCAGTTATTACTTTATTTGTAGGGGTAATGTTTGCTTATAATTTATTTGCTGGTTTATTAAGAGCTATAGGTAATAGCGTGATGCCTCTAATATTTTTAATTATTTCATCAGTAATAAATGTAGTTTTAGATTTAATATTTATTACTCAATTTAATATGGGGATTGCTGGAGCTGCAGTAGCGACAGTTATCGCTCAAGGTATATCAGCAATTCTATGTGTTATTTATATAATTAAGAAATGTCCAATACTTATTCCAGATAAAGAATGCTTTAAGGTTGAGAAAGAATTATATAAAGAATTAGCTGGCCAAGGGTTATCAATGGGATTAATGTTATGTATTGTATCAACAGGAACAGTTATTCTACAAACTGCTATAAATGGATTAGGATATTTAACTATAGCTGGACATACAGCAGCTAGAAAACTTAATAGTTTTTGTACTATGCCTGTAGCAACTATGAGCTTAGCTTTATCTACATTTGTCTCTCAAAATAAGGGGGCAGAAAAATATGAAAGGATACGTAAAGGCGTAAAAATAGCAAATATAATGTCTATTTGCTGGGGAGTAATAATAACTGTAGTTTTACTATTTAGTGCATCTACTTTAGTAAAAATATTATCAGGATCAAGTGAGCCAACTGTTATCGATAATGGAGCTTTATATTTAATAATTAATGCACCATTTTATGCAGTACTAGGTATGCTTTTAAATTTAAGGAACTCCCTTCAAGGATTAGGAAAGAAGGTTATTCCATTAGCATCAAGTATAATTGAGTTTTTGGGTAAATGTATATTTGTAGCATTATTTATACCAAGTTTAAAATATATTGGTGTTATAGTGTGTGAACCGATTATTTGGTGCTTTATGTTAGTACAATTATCATATTCATTTTATAAAAATCCATTAATACGTGGATATAAAAATGAGGTAAATGTATTGAATGAGGTAGGTAATAACTAGATTTAAAAGTACAGATAGAAATATCTGTACTTTTTTATTTAAAAAGGGGATGGTCATTTTTTTACTTTATACGTATAATAATTACAGGTTTTTAAAAATTAGTTTTTAATAACATATTTTAAGCTAAAGTTAAGACCAATAATGATGTGGGGGATATTTAAATGAAGAAAAAATATCTAACACTTCCACCCATAGGGATGAGAATTATAAAATCTTCGATAGGTGTATTGCTAGGATTTATTATTTACTTTTTAAGGGGCAAACAAGGAAAACCTTTCTATACTGCCTTATCAGTATTATGGTGTATGCAACCATATAGTAGTAATGCAAAGGCTAATGCACTTCAAAGAACAATAGGTACATTTATAGGAGCTGTATATGGACTAATTATGATATTGGTTGAGTTATATTTTATGCCTTTCGATAACGAGTTCTTCAGATATATAACGATATCTCTATTAATAATTCCTATTATATATACAACAGTGATATTTAATAAGAAAAATGCATCTTATTTTTCTTGCGTAGTATTTTTAAGTATTGTAGTTAATCATCTTAAAGATAAAAATCCATATTTATTCGTATTTAATAGAATGATGGATACAATGATAGGTATCGGTCTAGCTCTTATGATAAATACCTTTGAACTTCCTAGAAAAAAAAGAAATGACTTGCTTTTTGTAGCTGAATTAGACAAGGTATTATTAAATATGAAAGAAACATTAACTTCTTATAGTAAGATTGAATTAAATAAAATGCTTGATGATGGTATTAAGTTTACGATAGCAACTATGAAAACACCAGGAGCGTTAATTACATCTTTACAGGACATAAGATTGAACTTACCTGTTATAGCTATGGATGGAGCTATATTATTTGATATGAAAGAAAATAAGTATTTAAAAGTTTATGAGATGACTCATGATGAAACTAAAAAATTAGTGGATTTAATTCATAGTAGAGATATGCATTGCTTTATAAATTCTGTTGTAGAAGATTCAGTAATGATTTACTATGATGATTTTAAAAATACTGTTGAAAGTGATATATATAATAATTTAAGAAAATCACCTTATAGAAATTATATAAAAGAAGAGTTACCAGAAAGATATGGAGCAGTATATTTAATGCTAATTGATGAGAAGGAAAAAATAGAATCTTTATATGAAGAATTAGAAGAGTTAGGATATACAAAAGACTTTAAGGTTTTAAAGTACGATTCTGACAATTATCCAGGATATACTTATATTAAGATTTATAACAAAAAGGCTATTAAAGAAAACATGATTAAATATGTTCAAGGCTTAACAGATGTAAAGAGCACTATAGTCTTTGAAAATGATGATGAAGTTTTAAATAATTCTATAAATAAAAATGACTCTAATGAAGTAGTTAAAAAGTTAAAGAAGATATATAGACCCTATTTTTGGCAAAAGTAAATAAGTTAGTTTTTATGATAAAGATGCCAAGGGCACAGAGATGTTCTGGGATGAAATTATGATGAAACTTTGAAAGTGATGTGTAGTCTAAAAGTGTTTAAAGTAGGTAAAAAGGGGAGACAATTTTTGTCTCCCTTGTTCAATTTAACAAATTATTTTTTATGACCATTACCTGCGCCAGTTTTTTCTTTGATTTCGTGAAGGTTTAATTTTCTATCATGTTTAAGAACTACTTCATGAATTTTTTCGCTTTTATGCTTAGTCATATAAATCACTCCTTAAAATATAATTAATGCTTATAACCGCTTCCTGCACCAGTTTTTTGCTTGATTTCATGAAGGTTTAACCTTCTATCACTTGCATGAAAAACTGCATGAATTTTATGACTCTTATGAGTATCACCACAATGACATTGAGGGTCACTACAATCGCAAGGTGGTGTATTTACATTATCCTTTAAGTCTTTTTGATCTATAAAGCCATCACCAGCACCAGTTTGAGCTTTTATTTTATGTAAGTTTACTTTACCTTCAATACTATTTACTACTTGATGAATTTTATGGAACTTATTAGTATTAACAAAAGTATCATTTATAGGTAAAGCTTCGTTAGTATCATCAGGGTGTTTATAACCATTACCAGCACCAGTTTGAGCTTTTATTTCATGTAAATTAAGTTTTCTATCATGTTGTTGGACTACTTCTTCTATCTTTTCACTCTTATGTTTTTTCATACAAACCTCCTAAAACATAGTATTTATATAAAATATCTATTATTGTTTTGTGTTAAAAAGGAAAAATGATACCTTGTATTTTATTGAAACAATTATTACATATTGTATTTTAATATAAATATGAGAAGAAACTTAGTGTTTAAGTTGGTTTAATTAAATTATCACAATAAAATGATAAAAGAGGATTTATTTTCATGGGATTAATATTTTTTCTTTGTAGATAATAGTAATGTACCAAGAAGGCATCAAGTTTTAGGAGGAAAAATAGTATGAGTGAAAAACATGATTGTTCATGTGCAAGCCAACAACAAAAAGAAAAGAAATCTAATAATTGTGGGTGTAAGCATAACAAGAAAGTTAAAAAACAAGACTAATTGAAGGACAGGTTTAGCTGAAAAATTTAAAAGAAGTATTTAAAATGCGAAATAGTTTTTAGTAATATTATTACTAAATTATTTCGCATTTTATTTTCAAAAAAATAACAGTAAAATATTGACAATAACGATAGTCGATATTAAACTATAGATATAAATAACGATAGTCGATATTAGACTGTAAAAAATATCGATATACGATATTAGAGGTGATGCTAATTGGCAAGAGAGCAGTTTCAGAATTTAACAGAGCCGATGTATTATATTTTAATGGCGTTGATAGATGAGAGATGCGGAGTAGATATTATGTCGGCTGTAGATGAAATATCAAATGGAAGAGTAAAGGTAGGACCGGGGACTTTATATGCTTTGCTTGGGAAATTTGAAAAGGAAAAAATGATAGTGGAAACTGGGGTAGATGGTAGAAGAAGAAGTTATATCATTACTGAAAAAGGCTTAAATATTTTAAAGGAAGAATATGAGAGAATAATGATACTCCTTAGAGATGGGAAAAGATTTTTAGGAGGGATGGTTAATGAGAATAGGAAGTAAAAAGTGGGTTCTGTTTAAATTTGTACCATATGAATATAAAGTATTGGAAAAGTATTTAGAGAAAATGGCTTTAAAAGGTTGGATGCTTGAAGGTATGGTAGGTTTTTTTCTAAAATTTATTAAGATAGAACCTAAGGCGTTAAAATATTCAGTTGATGTTATGGATAAAATTCCAATGATTCTAGGAGGTGACAGCAAATCAGCAGTAGAGTGCAGGGAGTATTGTGAAGCTGCAGGTTGGAAGTTTATTTGCCAGATGGAAAAAATTCAAATTTACTGTAAGGAGAATGAAGTTTACAATATACCGATTCAAACTGATGAAGAGGAAAAATATAAATCTATATTTAAGGCTTCATTAAAATATAGCATTTTAAATATTTTATGTGTATCGATGCTTTTATACTCTCAATATCTTACTTCTTTTGGGAATGTATTTCCTGAGTTTTTAGCGGATAATTCCAAGCTTTTATTACTATTACTTTTAAGCTTGTGGTTTATTCAAGATTCTGTACAATTTATCCATTTTATAATATGGTCAATTACAGGGCGATTAAGATTAAAAAGGAATGAACCAATATCATATGATTTTAAAGCAATAACAGGTATAAAGCTTGTTTTAAATAAGATAATGTTCATTTTATTAGTGGCAATGTTGTGTATTATTATTTTATCAGGACTTTTAGGAAAGCATTTACTTGAATTTTTAATTGTACTTACGTTAAGTATATTAGCAGGAATAATATTATTTAAGGTTATAAAAAAGATAACTAATAAAGATGAGACAAGAAAATTAATTAATATTTCAATAGTTATTCTTATAGTAATAATTAATCTTATAATATATTCAAGAATGACAATCACTATAGGTATAAATGGAATACTTGGAGATAACAATGATTATGGAAGCTATAGCTTAGCTTTAAAAGATTTTGATATGATAAGCGCAGAATCATATGGGGAGAAGAAAGAGAGTGTTTTAGTATATTGTGAGCATTATATTGAAGATGATGAAAATTCGTATATTTCATATTATTTATACAGAAGCAGATATAATTTTATAATTGATTATGTGCTTAATAAAGAATTTGAAAAGATAAATAGATATGATAATGAAGAAGTTATAATTATGGAAAGTAATATACCTGACAATATTAAAGTGTATAAAAGTATAAATGAAGATAAATTTATTTTAGTATCAGATAATACATTTATTAGTTTATATATCAATAGGAAAGATTTAGACGGTGAAGAAGTTATAAACATTATATATGATAAAGTATTTAAAAGTGCAAGTTAATCTTGTGCTTTTAAAATTCTTAAGAGCATTTTTGCCAATTAACTTAAAAGAAAACAACCCTTATAGTAAGAATAAGGGTTGTTTTTTGGTTGCGGGGGCAGGACTTGAACCTACGACCTTTGGGTTATGAGCCCAACGAGCTGCCAACTGCTCCACCCCGCGATATTATGTTGTGCACATTTACTTGCTCAACTTGTGACCTAAGTATAACGTAGTAAATAATTAAAGTCAAAGATGTATTATGTTATATTAAGGCATAAGAGTATAAGAGATAGCTTAGAGTTCTATATACTATGATATAGTACAATGGTTGATAAAGAATTATAAGATAACTTTTTTGATAATTTAGCCATATATGATAATGATTTATTTACAAGGTTAATTTAATCTGAATTACTAATAGTCTACTATAATAATTTATGAATTTATGTGTTACTATAAACGGGACAAGTTGGTAAAGACGTAAAAGTACATTAGCACTAAAAATGAGTTGTATAAAATGACAGCTCAAATTATAGGAGGAATGGAAATGAAATCTAAAATAATTGCGCTAGTAATAGCAGGGACTACAATGTTAGGAACAGTATCAGCAAGTGCTGGTACAAGATACTATAATGTGAATAATGGTGGATATAGACACCATTGGACTAAGCATTTTAATAAACCTTGTAATCCAAATCAAGGTGAAAAACCATCAACTGGAGAGGATAATGTAGTAAAACCACCAGTATCAGATGATAATACAGTTGTAACACCACCGACGGGAGGAGAAAATACAGAAGTAACTCCACCAACTACAGGAGATGATACAACAGTAACACCACCAGCATCAGATGACAGTACAGTTGTAACGCCACCAACAGAAGGTGACACAGTAACAGATAATAATATAAATGCATCTGATAAGTTTATGGCACAAGTTGAACAAGCTATCTTCAATAAGGTTAATGAAGAGAGAGTAAAAGCTGGGGTAGCACCATTAAGTTATAATACTACAATGGAGAAATATGCAAGAATTAAATCACAAGACATGGGAGATAACAATTACTTCAGTCATACAGATTTAAGTGGTAATTATATAACAGCTAAAATGAAGGCTGATGGAGTATCATATAACTCATGGGGTGAAAATATAGCATACCTAGGGGGTTACGGTACTGATCCAACAGTATTAGCAAACCAATTTATGACTAACTGGATGAATTCATCAGGTCATAGAAAAAATATACTATCTACAGATTTTACAAGCATTGGAGTAGGAGTATATCAAATCGGAAATAAGGTCTATGCAACTCAAGAGTTTTATAGATAATATTTTAAATTAATTAAGCGTTCTAGATACCAATTTAACATAAATGTACTTTTAGATGGAGCCTATATCAATATAGGCTCTGTTTTTTTGTTTTAAATAATATTTTTATATTAATATTAAGAATATTTTCTACCAGTTATTTTAGAAATAGTAACTTTTATAACCTCTATATTAGAGATATCATCACATGAAATATTTGTTAGGGAACCATATTTATTTTTAAAACTTTCGATTACAGATAGTTTTTCTTTAATATTATTAATAATAGTTGCACTTCCGTTTGCTATTATAGTTTTATAAATTTCTAGTCTTCTATAGTAATAGTGTTGTGATAATGTAATTCCTGCAATACGCGTATAATATATATTATCCATTTTTTGGCTAATAGTATTGCTTATGAAGTAAAATAGTAAATCTTCATCGGAATAGTCAAAAACATACCACATAGGCACAGATTCAATATTTGTTGTATCAGTTGTAGCTAAATAGCACATTTTTTCTTCGTTTAAAATTGTACTAATTTCTTTTGTTGTAAGCTCTTTATAATTACAAATATCCATACCTAGATTGCTCCTTTTTTATTAAGATAATATATTATATGATAGCAATGCTGAAATGGTATGATAATTATGTAAATAAAAGCAAGTAATATAAGAACTCTTACATTACTTGCTTTCTAAATTATAAAAATAAAGCATCTTTATATTTTCTGTTATATATATAGTATTCTTTAAGCAAAGTAATAAAGACTTTTTTTAATTCTACTAATTTATGCATATTATCAATTATATAAATCAATAAGTTTTCCCAATTAGGATTTTTTAAGTAATCGTCATCCTCGATATATAGATTAAATAACTTATATATCCTATTAGCTAAATCTTCGTTTATATGCTCTAATGATTGAGCATTTTTTAGCTTCTGAATAGAGTTTTTCAGTAAAGCTTTATTATTTAATGAAAAGTATATTAAAGATTCAGTTATACTATCAGGCACTAGCATTCTGTGGTCAACAAGGCCTGTATTATTTTTAAGATAAGTTAATGAAGTTGAACAATCTTTTAATCTATAATATGCCCATGAAATTATAGAGTTTAGATGTTCAATGAAGTATTTATTATTAAGTTTTTCAGCAATGCTTAAAGAGATTTTTAAATATTCAATAGCATCACTATAGTTATCTAGCATAAAATGGACTTCTGCAATTTTTTCATAGCAGGACATAATGCTTATAATATTACCTTCTGATACATATAAATCTAAAGCTTTTTTTATACAATCATAAGATTTTATGGGATTATTCTCTATTCGATAAGCATAAGATAACCAGAAATAACAGTGTCCATTATCTTTGTAATTTAGTGCTTGCTCAATAAGATTTTTACCTATAGATTTATCTTGAGAAAGATTTAATTCATCCACACCTACATAAAAATTATATAAAAACTTTTGTTGTGGAGATAATAGTTCAAAGGATGAATGAAGTAAGCTTTTAGAACTCTCAAATTTTTCTCTATTTGGGGTAGAACAATATCTTGCAAGTTTGGCTAAAAAGTAGTCAATTACAAGGGGGGAAGTGATATAATCGTTTTCTTGGGATTCTAATTCATTGAAAAGCTTATTTGTTAAATCAAACTCATTAAAATGAAGTTTATCAAAAAAGAGTTTTAAACTAGCGATGCCTTTTTCTAAGAATTCTTCAGAATCATTAAAGCTTAAGCCAAGCCTAGTAAATATAATAGATATAACTTCTTCACTTGGAATTAAGTCACCGCTTTCTATACGACTTAAGTATGAAGCAACACAAATTCCTTTAGATAAGGCCTTTTGACTCATATTTTGATTTATTCTATTAAACTTAATTATGGAACCGATAATTTTTTTATTATCTTTATATTTGTAAAAGTCCATCCAAAAACTCCTTTGTTTATGTGGTAATATAATAATTATAAATTATTATGGAAAAAAAATAAAGTAAAGGGATAGATTAGAAATGTAAAAAATATATGTATTTTCAATAAATGTGTGAAATTTAACATTGAAAAAGTTTACTTAAAAGTTAAAAAACAATTGAGATTTTACACTATTATTATTTGTACAAGCTATTGACTAAAATTGCCACACTGATATAATAAAAGTGTAGCCAAGATTAATGATAAAGTTTACATTGTGGTTACAACTTATTTTTTCGACAAAAATGGAAACGGTACCGTAAAATTTTTAAGGTGAATTTTAACGGTATTAAATAAAAAGAAAAAATGGACAAATTGTTTGCTGGAATTTCTGGAAACGATTTAGTTATGTTAAATAAGTATTTAAGTTTTACAACTTTAAATAAATTAGTAATTAAAAGTGGAGGAGAATTAATTATGAAGAAATTATTAGTTACTTTACTTGTAGCAGCAACTACTCTTAATTTAGTAGCATGTGGTTCAAGTAATAAAGGTGGAGAAACATCAGAAGGTGGAACTAACGAAACTACTGGTAACGATGCCAAAGTTGAATTAACTGTTCAAGTAGAAGAAGGATGGGTACCTTATTATGAACAAGTTAAAGAAACAGTTGTAGGAAAATATCCAAATGCTGATATTAAATTTATAACAACAGGATCTTTTGATCACTTAGATGTATTAGATGCATCAGACCCAACAAATCCAGACGTTGCTGATGTATTTGCTTTACCAGCAGATAGATTATATGGACTAGCTAATAATAATGCTTTAGCTTCAATTGATGCTGAAACTATGGCAGCAAATGTAGGCGGATTTAAAGACTTCAAAGGTGGATTAGGTGGAAACTTCAATGTCGATGGCGAATATTTAGCTTTCCCTTATAACATAGAAACATTAATAGGATATGTTAATGTTGCTAATGCAGAAGCAGCTGGAATTGATTTCTCTAAACCGATAGAAATAACTTCTGTAAAAGCAGATCAAATATTAACAACTGTACATGACTGTTGGTTTGGAGTAGCTTTTGCTAACTCAGCTAATTTAGAATTATTAGGACATAACGATGCTGGTGAGTTATATTCAGATGCTACTAAAGAATGGTCTGAATTAACTGAAGATCAACAAAAATTATTCACAGCTTTATATGATTATTGGAAATTACATGATACAAACAAAACTGACCTTTGGGATAAAGAAGCAGCTGGTGGATATATTGAAGAACAATTTAAAACTGGTGGAACTGACGTTGTAAAAATCGATGGACCTTGGGCAACTACAGGTGTTAAAGATTTAGTTGGAGATGCTTCAAACTTAGAAATTATTCCACTAACAAATGTAACTGTTAACGGAAAACCATTAACTCACTGGAAAGGTGGATGGGGACTTGGTGTAAATGCAAGAGTTGAAGAAGATGCTGATAAGATGGCAGTAGCTCAAGCGTTTATAGAAGAAATAGTTAACCCTGCAAATGCTCAAGAATTATTTAAATATACTGGTAAGATATTAGAAAATGTTGAACCTTCAGCTTACGAAGGAATTGATGAGTTAGAAAAGAAAGTTATAGATGCAACTTATGCTGGATATGAACAAGCTGAAAACAGACCTCTATTCACTGAATGGGGTAGCGTATGGGATTCTTGGCAAAATGCATTATTATCATGGTCATCAACTCAACCAAAAGATGCTGAAGCAGCATATAACGAAGTTAAAGCTTCATTCGAAGCAATGATGTCAAGCTTCTAAGTGAAGTTCTAAATCTTAGATTTAGCTAGCTGAACTTAAGACACTAAATTTTATAATAATAAATCATAACTAGAAAATTAGGGGACATAGTCCCCTTTTCTTGTAAAAAGGAGGCCACATGAGAGATCAAATAGAGATGACGAGGGGTGTATTTTATACATTAGTGGGGATATGTGCAGTAATTATATTTTCAACCTCATTAGAAGCAATATTTAAAGTAAAAGACACAGTATTTTTTGAGATGTGGTTATCAAATCCAAATTTAAATACAGCTATGATAGGAGAAACTAGTGAAGAGTTATATCAAACATATTTGACTATGTGTATGTCTTCATTTTTT
The DNA here is from genome assembly GCF_014287825.1 of Clostridium hominis. Taxonomy (NCBI): domain Bacteria; kingdom Bacillati; phylum Bacillota; class Clostridia; order Eubacteriales; family Clostridiaceae; genus Clostridium; species Clostridium hominis. Next base: position 198,711 of record NZ_JACOOO010000016.1, on the reverse strand, counting down.
GTAAAGATAATAACTCCAGTAGGATTAGCTATACATAGTTACATTACACTAACAAAATTAAGAGTAAATAAGTTATATGTAGTAATATGGACCGTATTATTAATAGGATCCTTTGGATTCTCAATTATAGGTGAATCTTTGTATTCAATATTTTTTATAGTAAGTAGCATAGGTTATATTGCTTTAATTTTAATGATGATTTATTTAGGCAAATGTATTTATAACGTAAGAGGACTCTAAAATTAGAGGTAATTGAGAAATCATTAAAGGAGGGAAAAGGCTTGAAAAAATTTGATATGTATTTATATGATCATTTAGACCGTGAATATGATAGAAAGAACTTATACTTGTATGAAGTTGCATCTCTTCAATATGAAATAGAAGGTGCACAAGGAAATGAGAAAGCAGAATTAAAAAAGAAATTAGACCAATTAGTAAAAGGAAAAGCTGATCATCCATATATAAAGAAATTGAATGAATATAAAAGTAGAGAAAAATCTTTCTTAGAAGAAGTTAATAAGAAAGTTGCTGAATATAGAGGAAAGGTAGACACTGAGCTACCAAAAAGAGTTCAAAATTTAGAGGTAAGATTATTTAAAGCTAAACAATTAGTTAGTTTTTATGAAAAGTATGTAGATTTAACATACGATGCAGAATTGTTATTTGAGCAAAATAAAATGGAGATAGCTCAAATACCTCCTATATTAGACTTTGCTAAAGAAACTTATAAAGAATTAGTAGAAGCTAAATCAAAGAAAAATAATATAAACTCAGAAAAAAACTCTAAATTCCAAGAGGAGTTTAAGAACTTTAAAATTGAAGAAAAGAGAAACTTACAACAAAGAATTAAAGATGTAAAAGTAAAACAAAAAGAAGGTTTAATATCAAAACAAGCAAGAGAAAATACTATAAAGGAACTTAAAAGAAAATATAGAGAATTAGTTTTAGTAAAATCTTTTGAGTGTGAAAAAACTTATAATGAAGAAGTTATAAAAAATAAAAAGTATGAACTTAATAAAACACTTAAACAAAAAATTAATACTGTAAATGTAAATGTTTCTGATCTTAGAAGAGTTTATCCAATAGAAGTAGAAAAGAAGACTCTATGGAAATCATATGTGACTATTTTATTCCCAGGATTAGGGCAATTACTTAATAAGCAGTATATAAAATCGATAATAATGTTCTTAGGTAGCATTTATATATACGCAATGGCTATTCCATATGCATTAGGCTATGGTAACTATAAGGGAGAAGGGATTGCAGGTCTTATTAGCTTAGCAGAAGGTGCAGGAAAGCTTGACAGATCAATAATATTTATGATTGAAGGTATACTTGCAATAACTTTAATCGTATTAGCTCTAGTATTACTATTATTATCTTTTAAAGATGTTAATAAAGTTGAAAAAGAAGAGATAAAGGGAATAAGAACAAGGACTTGGATAGAAACTAAGCAAAGTTTACTTGAAGATGGATTCCCGTATATGGTATCAGCACCAGCATTAGTGGTGACAATATTTATGGTGTTTATACCAGTTGCAACAACAATACTTTTATCATTTACAGGAATGGATCCAAAGCATCAAGCTAAATTTGGATGGGAAGGTCTAAGTAACTATAAGATGATTGCTTTAGGACAAGGATTAGCTGGATCAGTATTCTGGAAGATTCTTGGATGGACAATAATCTGGACTTTAGTTGCTACAACATTAGCAATAGCCTTAGGATTTGTTTTAGCTATAGTTCTTAACAATGATAGAATAAAAGGTAAAACATTATTTAGAACAATATATTTACTACCTTGGGCTGTACCAGCATTTATAACAATAACATTCTTTAGTATATTATCATCTCCAAATGGAGCATTAACACAGGCTCTACAAGGCATTTTTGGAGAAGGATTATCAATAAAAAATAACACATTTGTAGCTAGATCAGTACTTATTTGTATACAAGCATGGCTTGGAAGTGCTTATGTATTCTTATTATCAACAGGAGTTCTTCAATCTATAAATAAAGAACTTTATGAGGCTGCTGATATAGATGGAGCTACAAGCTTTAAGAAATTATCAAAGATCACTATACCATTAGTATTATTCCAAACAGCTCCACTTTTAGTTGGGCAATATACCTTTAATTTTAATAATTTCTCAATCATATGGTTATTTAACAATGGGGGGCCATTTAACCCATCAGTATATGGGAATCTAGCAGGTTCAACAGACCTTCTAATTTCATACATCTATAAGCTTACTTTAGAAAATCAATATCAAGCTTTAGGTGCTGCCATAACTATGATAGTTTCTATAGCTCTTATAATAATAGCTTATATTGGATATAGAAATACAGAAGTATTTAAAAAGGAGTAAGGGGGTAACGGTATGTTAGAAACAAACAATGTTAAACAGAAAAGTTCATTAAAGAAGAAAAAGAAAAGTAATCTTTATCTTTCAGATAAACAACCTCTTACTTTAGGAGGGAAAATTGTCCTAGGAATATCTTACGTATTCTTAATAGGTTGGGCATTAGCTGTAATATGGCCAATATTACAAATTATAATATCTTCATTTAATGGTGAACAAGGAAAAAGGTTAAATCTTAATTCAGGATTTAGTTTTTCATTAAAACATTTCCAACATTTATTTGAAAATACAATGTATTTAAAATGGATGGGTAATACAATATTTATAAGTGTTGTGACTGCTATATTAGTAGTATTAATTGTATCATTTACAGGATATGCTTATTCAAGATATAGATTTAAAGGTAAGAAAGTATCTCTTATGACAATAATGCTTATACAAACAATACCACAATTCGTTGGTATAACAGCATACTTTACTATGTACTCAATTGCATCTGATATGGTTCCAGCTTTTACTAGACAGATGATGCTTATACTTATCTATGCAGGTACAGGTATTGCAGGAAATACAATTATATTAAAAGGATATTTAGATTCCATCTCAACAGAATTAGATGATGCTGCAAAAATTGATGGATGTTCTAGTATGAAAATATATAGACTTATAATAATGCCTATAGCAAGACCAATGCTAGCAATTATAGCATTATGGTCATTTATAGGACCATTCATGGATGTTCTATTATCAAAAGTTTTATTAACTACACCTGCTGATTACACATTAGCAGTAGGGTTATATACTTTAGTAAATGATGAACGTACAATTAACCAACCAGCCTTTGCAGCAGGAGCTCTTTTAGCGGCTGTACCAATAGTAATATTGTTTATTGCATTACAAAAACAATTAGTATCAGGTCTTTCAAATGGTGCTACAAAAGGATAGGATAGGAGCGAGTAGATATGAAGGTAACATTAAATAATATAGGTAAGAAATATGAAAGTAGAGAAGATTTTACTCTAAGAAATATAAATTTAGAAATAGAAGATAAAGATTTCTGTGTAATATTAGGACCATCAGGATGTGGTAAAACTACATTGTTAAGAATGATTGCAGGACTTAACTCAATTACAGAAGGGGACCTTTTATTTGGAGAAAAGAGAGTTAATAAATTAGCTTCAAAGGATAGAGACATAGCGATGGTTTTCCAAAGCTATGCATTATATCCACACATGACAGTTTATGATAATATGGCATTCTCTTTATCAATGAGAAAAGAAAGAAAGAACGTAATTAATGAACGTGTAATGGAAGCAGCTAAGCTATTACAAATAGAAAATTACTTATACTCTAAGCCTTCAGATATATCAGGAGGGCAAAGACAAAGAGTTGCCTTAGGAAGAGCTATAGTAAGAAAACCAAGCGTATTCTTAATGGACGAACCTCTTTCTAACTTAGATGCAAAACTTAGAGAGCATATGAGAATTGAGCTTGTAAGAATTCATAAGGCACTTGGAACTACAAGTATATATGTTACTCATGATCAAGTCGAAGCTATGACAATGGCAACTAAAATTGTTCTTATGAACGATGGTAAGATTCAACAAGTTGGTAAGCCATATGAATTTTATGAAAGACCACAAAACATGTTCGTAGCTAAGTTTATAGGGTCACCAACTATCAATACGATAAAAGGTAAGATGGAAGGAAAGAAGTTTGTTTCAGAAGATGGAATGATTTCTGTTACACCATCAGAGAAAGATTTAAAAGCATTAGCAAATCATGTTGGTAAAGATGTTTACTTAGGAATTCGTTCTGAAAGATTTGTAAGTGGAGAAGCAGAGGAATGCTTTGAAGGAACAGTAGATGTAATTGAAGTATTAGGAAAAGAAAAAACATTATTCGTTAAATTAAAGAGCGGAAAAGATATAGTTATAACAGTTCCAGGTTACTATGCATATGAAGTTGGAGAAAAGCATACATTCGGATTTGATTTAGATGCATTACACTTCTTCGATGCAGAAACTGAAGAAAGAATAAATTAGTACAAGCAAAGCTTGTAGGAGAAATATTTGCCCTAGGGCAAAGAGAAATGTGCCTGCGGTGGAGAAATACTTGCCTTAGGGGCAAAGACAAATATGACTTCGTCAGAGAAATATGCTTATGGCAGATATAATATCTATGCTGTAGGCATATTTTTTTCTGTAGCTTTAACCACATATTTCTCTTCAGCCTGCTGAACATTTCTCTATGACGAAGTCATACATTTCTCTTGCCATAGGCAACATTTCTCTTTGTGAGCGAAGCGAACAACTTAACTATATTTCGTATATAATATTAAGTCCTAATTTCTTAGCGTATTCATATGCTTGATCCATAGATGAATCCCACATGAATTTAGGTTCATGACAATCGGAATTTATTATAACCTTCAAATTAGTTTTAGCTACTCTTTCCCAAAACTTATCATGAGGATAAGGATATCTATATACATCAGGAAATGATGTTATTCCTTTTCTAAAGCCATTTGCATTAAGCTCAAGTATAGTATCATTCTTTAGTGCACTTTCTATTATTATTTCACAAGCTTTATCACAGTTTTCATCCCAAGGAAGATTATTTACAAATATAAGATCAGGATGAGCTAAGAATTTGAAAAAGTCAGTTTCTAAAGCTTTAGAAATTGATAATGCATAATCTATGTAAGCATCGGTAGAACTTAATGAAAAAGTATGTACTAATTCACCTTTTGATAAGAATGCATGTTGACCTAAGATTAAGTAATCAATGCTTAAATAATTTAAGAGGTAATTATAATAGCTAGATACTGATTCATCATATTCTATTTCTAAACCTATTAAAATTTTTATTTTATCTTTGTATTTTATTTGCAAGTATCTAACAGTATCGATATAGTCTTGAAGCTCTGAATAATCCATTCTAGTATCTTTAGAGGAATTTAGTCTACCGTCAGGATATGGAGCATGGTCACTAAATCCTAATATAGTTAATTTACTTTCTAAGGCAGACTTTAAGTAATCTAATTCAGTTCCAACGGCATGTCCGCACCTATATGTGTGAGTATGATAATTTACTTTATGCATAATAGAAATCTCCTAAAATAATTTATTATAATATAATTCTATAAATATATTATATAAAAGTAAACAAAATAAACCTCACATAATAATGTAAGGTTTATGGTTGCGGGAGAAGGACTTGAACCTCCGACCTTCGGGTTATGAGCCCGACGAGCTGCCAACTGCTCCACCCCGCGATGTTATATAGTTGTTTAAGTATTTATATTATAGTATATACATAAATTACGATAATATGCTAAATAATAAAAAAATATTTTTATTTGTTTTAAAATAAGAAATATGTATCAATAGATTTAATAGATATTAAATTAAAAGGTAATATAGGGCTAAATATCGAATATATATTATTGTAAAGGTATACATTAGGAGTTGGAGGGGTCAAAATGAAAATAAAAATTAAATCACTATTAATAGATAAGGATAAGAGCATAGCGGAAGGTATATGTGGCGATAATGCTTTTACAGTAAGAGATTTAAAATTTAACGTAGATCCGGAAAGTTTAGAAGTAACTAATGAAGATTCTGAAATATTAAAATGCCTTAAACATTGCATTAATGAAAATAATAATGAAATAGATTACCTAAGAGTGAGCGAGCTCATAGATACGAGCAATATTATATGGAATAACTTCTGGAATGAAGAAGAATTTAATCGTACATGTAAATTTGAATTTAGAAATTGCTTTAATTTAGAAGAATGTAAATATGTTTATGTAAATTAGAATAAAAGTGCGAGCTAAGGCTCGCAGGTGAAAAGTCGGCTTCGTCGAAGGGAAAATGCTACTAGCGTAGCAGGGAAAGATTAACCAAAGTTAAAGGGAAAAGTATTAAAATAGATATAATGTACTATTGCCAAGGGCAATATTTTCCCTATCACCTTAGGGATATTTTCCACTCAGCTTCAGCTGACTTTTCCCCTTTGGCGAAGCCAAACTTTTCACCAAAGTGCTTAGCACTTTACTTATTTTGCCATTGAAAAGATAATTCCAAGTATAGCTGAAGCTGCAATAAATACTACAGGGTGTAGTTTTTTTGTAGCTTTTACTTTATTGGTAAGTACAAATAATATTATTGCTAAAACTATTGCACCAAAGTTAAAGAAATCTAATATTGAACCACTAGATTTAAACTTATCTGAATTTGTTAATGATAGCATTATTACAGGAACACCAGCAGTTGCTATTAAAGCGGTAGAAGTTGGTCTTAATGAATAGAATACTGATTTAACTATAGGACTATCTTTAAATTTTGATAAGAATTTAGCTATAATAAGAATTACTATTATAGATGGAGCTATAAGTCCTAAAGTAGCTATTATAGATCCTAGAGGCCCAGCAGTAGTAAAGCCAACATATGTTGCCATATTTACACCTATTGGTCCTGGAGTTGACTCAGAGATAGCTATCATATCTATAAGCTGAGCTTGTGTAAACCATCCTGTTTTTAAAGCCATAGCATCTAAAAATGGAAGAGTTGCCATACCACCGCCAACAGCGAAAAGGCCTGTTTTAAAGAATTCATAAAAAAGCATTAAATAAATCATTTATTTTTTCCTCCATTTAAGTATTACACCAGCTATTCCGGCAAAAAGAACAAAGACTATAGGGGATAAATCTGTAAAGATAGCTGCAATAAATATAACAAAGAAAATTATTGTTGTAGCTATATCTATAACAGAGCTTTTCCAAAGCTTTATAACTGCATTAATAATTAGAACACTTACACAGATACGGATACCAGCAAAGGCATTTTTTACTATAGCTAGATCTGCAAAGTTTTGAAGAAATGCTGCAATTAAAGTTATTATTATTAATGAAGGAAATACAACCCCAAGTGTTGCTACAATGCCTCCAATATTGCCAGCGCATTTTTGGCCGATAAAGGTAGCTGTATTTACAGCAATTATTCCAGGAGTACATTGACCAATTGCGTAGTAGTCCATTATTTCTTCATTAGTTACCCATTTTCTTTTTTCAACTACTTCACGTTGTAGTATTGGGAGCATAGCGTACCCTCCGCCAAAGGTAAGGCCACCAATCCTAGCGAAGGTAAAAAATAAATCTAATAATTGTTTCATTATATAAATTTCTCCTTATTAAAAAATACTTAATTATATTGCCAAGAGGTTATTATTGGATGTTATAATAAAGATATACTAAAATATAATAGCACTTTTTTTAGTATAATAAAATAATAAGTTAGGGGAGAGCAATATGGGTTTTGAGATGGGGATGTTTAATTTTATGTCTTTTATATTTCCTGTATTTTTTATATTATTCTTTGGAATGTTTATTTTTATAATAATTAGAAATGTAAAAGAGTGGGCTCATAATAATAAACAGCCAATTATACCTGTTGATTCAACTATTATATCAAAGAGGACAAATGTATCTCACCATCACCATGGAGATACACATACAACATCATCAAGTACTACTTATTATGTGACTTTTCAGTTTGATAACGGGGAAAGGCTTGAGTTAAGGGTGCCAGGAGAGCAATATGGTTTAATGGCCGAAGGAGATAAAGGTGTTTTATCTTTTCAGGGAACAAGATTTATAAGTTTCGAGAGAAAAATTACGTATTAATAAAGATTAGAGTTCATTAAAAAATGAACTCTAACTTTTTTTCTAAAAAATCAAGAGCTTCTTAGATTGGCTTTGAATATTTTTTGTTGAGAGATAATAGGAAAAACTTTTTACGATAAAAGTAATAAGATATAATATAGAATAGGAAATATATTCAAAAGGGGATAAAGATGATAAAAATATTATTTTTAGAAGATGAGCCAACGATACTAGAGGTTACTACAGAATATATGAGGATGAAGAATTACGAGGTTTTTTGTGCAAAAGATGCAGAAGAAGCTATGAATCTTATAAAAAATTATAAATTTGATATAGCTATATTAGATATTATGGTACCAAAGGGAAGTGGATTAGATATTTTAGAGTATATAAATAAATCTAAGATAAGGATGGGAACCATAATGCTATCAGCACTGGGAGATGAGCAAACTCAGCTAAAAGCTTTTAATCTTTATGCTGATGATTATGTAATAAAACCATTTTCGCCACTTTTATTATTAAAGAGAATAGAATCAGTTTTAAGAAGAATGCAAGTGGACAAGTCAAATGATGAAAACTTAAATGGTTTGTATATAAATGATGATACTTATGAAGCTTATTATGATAATTCACCACTTAATTTAACATTAAGTGAATTTTTGTTATTACAAACATTGTTTAAAGAAAGTAAGAGAGCATTTACAAGAGAGCAGCTTATATTAAAAATTTTTGATGATAGTTACTTTGGAAATGACAGGATTATAGATGCTCATGTTAAAAATTTAAGAAAAAAGCTTCCTAAAAATTATATAAAAACTGTGACTGGTGTTGGATATCAGTTTAATAAGGAGGCTAATTAATGAATCTATCAAAGAAGACCTTTTTATATAGTGCAATTATAACTACTATAATAGTTGTGCTTATGATTGGGTATTTTGTACTTATGCTTCCATCACTTTATGTAGCATACATGGAAGAAATTAATTATAATTCCATAAAGCAAGTACAAGAAAAGTTTTTAGAAGAGGGCACTTATAAAGAGATTTCTTCAAGAAATCCTACAGCAACATTTACCTTGAAAATACCTAATAATGAAAATAGGTTACTTCTTTTTAATGGATTTGGAAATATAGAGATAACAATAGACGATCCAATTTTACAGGAAGCTATCGATAAGATAAGGTACTATGCAGATAATTATGAAGAACTAGAGAATATAGATGAGTCAGAGGAAGAATATTTTAAAGATGTTTTTAATTATATAAAGGAACTGGTTAAGATAGAAGGTTTACCAATTAGTATAAAAGCATCTAGTAATGATAACTATTTAGATTTTGAGGAAGTATCTTATGATGTAGACGTTGTAGATGATAATACTATAATTTTTCAACAAGATGTAACTGATAATGTTAATTATTATACCAATTATATAGCCTTTAGCAATTATAAAGGAAATATAGTTGTAACCTTACTTCCTGTTATGACACCACAATTAAATGAAATAAAACCAATTATATTTCAGAGCTTACCTATGATAACGGCTACAGCTATATTAATAATTTTAATATCAACTATATTTTTCTCAAGGAAAATAATAAACCCTATTGAAAAGCTAGCTAATCATGCTATGTTTATAAAGGGAAATTCTAATCTTGAAATATCACCAATAGAGATAGATGGAAAAGATGAGATTGCTAAATTAGGTGAAGTATTAAATGAACTTTATGAGGAACTTAATAAAAACTTTAAGGAGCTAGAAGAAAAGAATAAATTCCTGAAGGAGCAAAATGTAAGGCAGGAAGTGTTTTTAAGAGCATCATCACACCAATTAAAAACTCCAATTGCAGCATCATTATTGCTTTTGGAAAGCATGATAAATGAAATAGGTAAATATAAAGATACTAAGGAGTATTTACCAAAGGTTAAAGAGCAGCTTCTATCAATTAAAGATATAGTAGATAGTATTTTAAATCTTAATGAAGATACTAATGGGATAAATATAGATAAAGTAAGCGTAGGTGAATTGCTTAAAAATGCATTAGAATATCACGACATAAATATTAAAGAAAAAGAAATAAGTATAGATATAAATTTACAGGATGTAACAATCAATACTGATAGGAGTCTTATTTATAAAGTTATAGATAATTTAATTAGTAATGCTGTAAATTACACTAAATGTGGTGGAGTCATAAAAGTTATATTAGATCAAGATTCATTAAGTATAATTAATTATGGAGGAAGAATATCTAATGGCTTATTGCCACATATATTTGAACCATTTGTATCAAGTAGCACTGAAAATAGGGGGCGTGGTTTAGGTCTTTATATAGTTACTTTTTATTGTAAGTTATTAGGTTTAAAGATTGAGATAAATAATATAAAAAATGCTGTAGAGGCAAAATTATACTTAAATTAGGAGTGAAAGAAGCTACATATGTAGTTTCTTTTTTTATTTTTTATAGTTAGACTTAATGATAATTATTATCACAGTAAAAAGGAGAACTTTGTTCCAATATATCAATATAATATTAAAGAAGTATTAAAAAAGGGGATATCACAATGGCGGAAGAAAAAGAAAATAAGTATCATATGATAAAAAGAGTATTAATAATAATATTAATAGCAAATTTTGCAGTATCAGCAGCAAAGATAATTATAGGTTACTTAACTAAGAGCTTAAGCTTATCAGCAGATGGGTTTCATTCTTTTTCTGATGGTGCATCAAATATTATTGGGTTAATAAGTATAACTTTAGCTTCAAAACCTATAGATGAGGAACATCCATATGGGCATAAAAAAATAGAAACAATGGCTAGCTTAATAATTGGAGGTATGTTAGTATTTCTTACTTATAATATAGTAGTGCAATCTATACAGAAGTTTTTTAATCAGACAGAGATTATAGTTAGTTTGGAAAGTATTATGATACTATTATCTACTTTGTTTATTAATATTTTTGTAGCATATTACGAAAATAAACAAGGTAAAAAATATAACAGCTCATTTCTAATAGCAGATTCAATTCACACTAAAAGCGATATCTTTGTGTCTATCGGGGTATTAACTACATTAGTATGTATAAAGCTAGGCCTACCTTCAACTATAGATGTTTTTGTATCAATTGTCGTTGCGGGATTTATTTTATATGCTGCCTACGAGATATTTAAAGATGCTTATAATGTACTTATAGATAGCAGAATCTTAGATGAAAAAAATATTAAAGATGTAGTTATGAAGACATTTAATAATGTTAAAGATGTGCATAAAATAAGATCTAGGGGTGGAAAAGATTATATATTTGTAGATATGCATATAAAGGTTAATCCAAACTTGAAAGTAACTGAAGTACATTCGCTTGTTCATGATATAGATAAAGCTATTAAGAAAAAAGATAATAGAGTTGTTGAAACAATAATTCATGTAGAGCCATTTAAATAAAGTGCTAAGCACTTTGGTGAAAGGTTTGACTCCGTCAAAGGGGAAAAGGTCACTGAAGTGACGGTGAAAACATTGCCTTCGGCAATAGTGAAAAGTATCTACGCTAGTACCTTTCACTTTAGCTTAAGTTAATTTTTCCCCGCTACGATAGTAGCCTTTTCATCTCGACGAAGTCGATTTTTCATTTGCGAGCGTTAGCTCGCACTTTATTTCATTAAATATATATATCTTATGCATTAAATCTTCATCAGATATTCATAACAATTTACTATAATTTACTTATAGGATATGAAAAGTAAATTTGAAAGGGGATTAATGATGATAACGATAAATAATTTGACTGTAAAGTATGGGGAGCAGGTTGCGCTTAATATAAAATCATCTATTACTTTTAAAAAGGGAGATAGAATTGGAATAATTGGATCTAATGGAGCAGGAAAAAGTACTTTAGTAAAAGCAATCTTAGGTTTAATCAACTATCAAGGAAAAATTCATATAGAAATAAAACCGGAGCAGATAGCTGCTCATATGCAAGAAAATAATTATGTTGAAACTATGAAGATAAAATATGTAATGGAAGCTATATTAAACACTAAAATAAAAAAGAATAGAAAATTACAGGAGTTAATAGAGTTCTTTAATTTTGAGAGGTGTTTAAATAAGAAGTTCTCAAATCTTTCAGGAGGACAAAAGCAAAGATTTACTATAATAATGGTTTTAATGCAAGATTCTCCTTTAGTATTTTTCGATGAAGTTACCTCTGGATTGGATTTTGAAACTAGGCAGCAGCTTATGAGTAAAATTACTCAGTGGTATGAAGAGAAAGACACTACTATATGTATAGTATCTCATTATTATGAAGAACTTGATAATATAGCAGAAAAAATTCTTATATTAGAAAAAGGTAATGTTGTTGATTTTGGTTATAAAGATGATCTATTTAGAAAGTATTGTGGAAATTCAATTATAATAATAGCTAATACAGAAAGTAATATGGCGATAATAAAGGAATTTAAGAAGATAGAAGCACCAGAACATTTAATAGCAATTTCATGCGATGATGACGATGAAGAAATGGATATAATGAAGCTATTAGTAATTAATGATGTTAATTTTAAGAGAAGTAATAATGATATAGAAATAATGTCTATAAATGCGAAGGCAAGTTTTAAGAGGGGATTAGAAGGGGGAGTTCGAAATGAATGTAAAGCTATTTAATATATCACTAATAAAATATGAACTTAGAAATATAACAGGAAATATATTTACTATAATTTTTGGGGTGTTTTTTCCGATAATGATGACGGCGGGATTGTCTCCTATATTTATGAAAAGTGTTCCAGATAATCTTAAAAGTACAGCCTTTACAGCTTTTTTTATAGGAGCAAGTACAATTATACCGTTAGCTAGTGTATTTATAGGGTATTCAGCAGTATTTTCACAAGAGGTAGAATATAAGATTCCTATGAGACTTAAGTTATTTGGATATAAAGAAAGTACATTGGTAGCATCAAAACTAATTGCAAATTTAATATTTATAACTTTGTCTATTATATTGTATGTAGGTGTAAATTATTTAATATTAGACTTACAAAAACCTAATTTCACTTCAGCGATTATATTAATAGTTTCAATATATTTATTAACTATATTCTTGTTTATATTTGCTCATGGAATATCATTAATATTTAAAAAGTTTGCACCAACAAATGCATTAACTATGATTCTTTACTTTGGAATAATGATTTTAAGTGGATTATTTGGAGCAACTCCTAATGACTTTCCACAAGCTTTGAAATATATAGCTTATTTATTGCCAACAACTTATATAAGTCAAGATTTTATTAACTTTTGGAATGGTGGATCATATAACTTTGGACCTTTTATACAATCATTTATATTGTTTGGAGTAGTTTCTTGCTTAGTACTGTTCTTTGCAATACAAAAAAATAGCAGAGAGAAATAAATAAAGTTCGGAGAACTTTGGTGAAAAGTTTGACTTCGTCAAAGGGGAAAAGTCAGCTGACGCTGAGGGGAAAAGTTCACTTCGTAACAGGGAAAATATTGCCTTTGGCAATAGTGAAGAGTATCTGAGTATTGCACTTTTTACTGCTACGATAGTAGCCTTTTCCCCTTAACTTTAGTTAACTTTTCCCCGCTGCCTTAGCAGCCTTTTCATCTCGACTAAGTAGACTTTTCACTTGCGCACTTAGTGCGCACTTTTTTTTATTGTTAAATTTATTTAATATACTTTTAACACTATATGATAGATAGAGATGCAAAATAAGATGTAAAATAGAAAGTTTACATAAAAAATATTGTTTAATTAGTATATATAATGGTATTATGTAAGAGTAAAAAATTATTAATTATCGAGAGGAATAATAATTAAATATGAGTAATTTTGAAATTTTTACAGGAATTTTTGGTGGTTTAGGTTTATTCTTATATGGAATGAAGCTAATGGGAGATGGGCTTGAAAACATGGCTGGTGACAAGCTAAAAAGCATCCTAGAAAAAATAACAAGTAATAGAATAATGGGTGTTTTTGTAGGAACTATTGTTACAGCTATAATTCAAAGTTCAAGTGCTACTACAGTTATGGTTGTAAGCTTTGTTAATGCAGGATTAATGTCATTAATGCAAGCTACAGGAGTAATATTAGGAGCAAATGTTGGGACAACTATTACAGCTCAAATGGTAAGTTTCAAATTAGACGCAATTGCACCGATATTTATTGGTATCGGAGCTGTTATAATGCTTGCAGCTAAAAAGAAGAAAACTAAAGATTTAGCGTACATATTATTAGGATTTGGTATATTATTTATGGGTATGGGAATGATGTCAGGAGCTATGAAACCTGTATCTAAGTTACCTATATTTGAAGAGTTCATAGTTATAATGGGAAGTAATCCGTTATTAGGAGTACTTGTTGGGGTAGTAATGACAGCTATATTACAAAGTTCATCTGCTACAACAGGTATATTAGTTGCGTTAGCAGCTGCTGGAACTATTGATATGAAATTAGCTTTCCCAGTTGTATTAGGTTGTAATATAGGAACTTGTGTAACATCTATGCTAGCTGCAATAACAGCTAATAGAACAGCTAAAAAGGCTGCCTTATTACACTTAACATTTAAAATTTTAGGAACTATAATATTCCTACCTTTTGCAGCACAAGTTGTAAAATTAGTTGGTTATATGACACCAGACAACGTTGGTAGACAAGTAGCTAATGCACATACTATATTTAATTTATCTATAACAATTATAATGTTACCTATTGCTGGATATGTTGTTAAGTTCATTAATCGCATATTACCAGACAAAGAGGATGAAAAAAAAGAAGGTGCTATTTATTTAGACAAAAAGCTATTAGAAACTCCAGTGGTTGCTAGTGGACAAGTTGTCAAAGAAACTGTAAGAATGGCAAATATAGCGAGAGATAATTTTAAGTTATCTATGAAAGCTTTCTTTGAAGGTGATGAGGAAGATATAAACAAGGTTTATGAAAATGAGAATTTAATTAATGTACTAGAAAAAGAAATTACTGAATATCTAGTTGAATTATCTCAACATAATCTTCCAGAAGAAAATGCTAAATTAGTAAGTGAAGCTTTTCACTCTATAAATGATATAGAGAGAATAGGTGATCACTGTGAAAATATTGTTGAGCTTGCAACATCTAGAAGAAAGAAGAATATAGAAATAACTGAAGATGCTTTAAGTGAGTTAGAAGAGATTTATAATGCAACATTAGATTCATTAGAAATTGCAATAAGTAGTTATGAGAATGAATCTACAGAGCATAATTCAATAATTGATAAAGTTGAAGATAGAATAGACGCTCTAGAGAGAAAGTTTAGAAGTAACAATATTAAGAGACTAAATAGTAAGAGATGTATGGCAGATGCTGGTGTAATGTTATTTGACCTTTTATCTAACCTAGAAAGAATAGGTGACCATGCAAATAACATAGCAACAGCAAAAGAAGTACATGAAAATAGACTAAACGCTTAATTCAATGAATAATTCAAAATTAATAATTATGAATCAAGGAAGAAACCGCTTTTATGGCGGTTTCTTTTTATTAAAAGGTTAGGTTGATAACTTTTTAATAAATTATGCATTTTGAATTATAAATTTCTAATTGTTAAAGGGTCCTCCATCTATCAGAGTTTTTTTCTCTTCTTATAGTATAAGTAATGTAGTTAGATATTTCTGAGTATCCTGGAATTTTCTTTATACATACTGAAAATTTAGAGGAGAAGGATTTTAAAGCAGTAGGTATTAGTTTGATAGCTTTATTGAATAGTTCCAATGGATTTAGATATTTATCTTTATCTCTCATCATATTTAATGTATCTATAGCTGCTTCGGAACATTCGTCTACTATATCATTTATACTTTCTTTTATTGATTCATCAAAATCAGCAGGGTAAGAAACTTCAAGAACTATTCTATAGGAAGTTACTCTTGTTTTTTTACAAGGAATTTTACTTTGAACATTATTACCTTCGACTACTCCAATAGTTTCAACTAAATAATCATTTTTAGTTTCAGGAATATCTATATAAGCTAGGGTTTTACTATAAATTTCCCTTACATCGGATAAAGAAAATTCTTGCTTAGTTGATTCATACTCAACTTCAGCACTTCTAGTAAAAGCAGGATTTTCGCAATCACAATTATCATTAGCTCTATAACAAACAAAAGAATCAATTCTTCTTAAATCTACACCAAAATAAGCCCATGTTCTACCCATCCATCTAAAACCTGATACAGAGCGGCTATCAAGATTTAATAAATAAGACCAATAGCTTCTACCACTAGTTTCCCAAATGTATGTGAACTTATAAAGACAAAAACTTATAGATCCAGGACTTACAGCCTTGGTAGATGGACTTTTACCATCTTTACCTTTTTCTGAACCGGAAAGCTTTTGAACACCTTTATCCTCTTTACTAGGTATATAATTTGGAGGACCACCTTGGGGGCCACCAAAGTTTCCAGGAGCACCAGGTGGTGGTGGCGGAGTATTTCCCGGGAAAAATGGTATGTTCGGATTAGGGAAAAAAGGAGGACCTTGTCTATTAAGCTCTTCGTATGGTAGGAGCGTAAATTCAAAATTTACACTGTCAGTATCTTTGTTTTTATCTTTAGATTCATAATATTCTCTATCTTCTTTCATTACATACTCCTAATATATTTATCCACAATTATTATATTAATAAGAGAAAGTTTTGTTACAAATTTATATGATTATATTGAGATATATTTCGAAATAAATACTACCATTAAAGCAATATATGGTAAAATTAATATAAATAAATTTATTAAGGGGGAATGTGAATGAAAAAGAGTATGCAAGAATTTATAGGTATTACTATAGTAATTATTGTTTTGTTTTTAGGGATCGCAGGGATATCATCATTAGATAAGAATAAGATAGATTCAGAGACTGTAGGAAAGTTTAAAATTTACTCTAAAGATATTAATACTGATAAAGAAATAATTGTTGAAGAGTTTGGGTTTTATAAAGATGTAGATACGGTAGAGAAGAGATTAAATATAATCGCTAGTAATTTATCGGATAGTCAATTTAAAAATTTACCTATAGAACTTATTGGAATTGAGGAGATAGACGGGAAAAAGGTAGCTACATTTAATTTGAAGGAGAATGAAGAAAATTTAAATAAACCAGATTGGAGTGAATACTCAGAGCCAAGTTGGGCAAATAATTTTTTTCAGGGGTCAGCAGGTGGAGGATGGACTTGTTATACACTTCAAACCACTATGTTACAACCAGATTATGATGGAGAATGGATTGATGGAGTAAGATTTTTATATAATGGAGAAGAAAACAAGTATTTTCAACATATAGAAGGCCTTGATAGGATAAAATATAGATATTAAGTTAGATGGAGGCTAAAGCTATTAGGAATAATAATTGTATAGATTTAACTAGATTTATTTGAGCAATTCTTGTACTAGGGGTCCACTTTATAAGTGATTATGGATATAACAATATTAATTTCATTTTATCACAAGGTATAGGTAGGGTTGCAGTTCCTTTCTTTTTCATAACATCTGGATATTTTTTAGCTAATAAAAGTGGTGACACTATAAAAATTCAGAACTATTTATTTAAAATTATTAGGATATACATTCTCTGGTCAGTGCTATATTTTCCTTATGAAATATATATGTGGAAATTAAATAGTGAAAATATTATGCTAGACATATTGATTTATATAAAAAAATTCTTTTTAATAGGTTCATTTATTCATTTATGGTACTTATTATCTGTTATAATTGCAGTGATAATAATAGAAGCTCTACTTAAAAAATTTTCTATTGATAAAATAATTGTTATAGGTTTTAGCTTATATATATTAGGGGTGTTAGGAGATGGATATTATAACGTTTTAGTAAATACACCTTTAATTAAGAGAATATATGATTTGTATTTGTCGTTATTAGAAACTACAAGAAATGGTTTGTTTTTTGGTTTATTTTTTATAAGCTTAGGATATTTTATTAATATAAAAAGAGTAGTAATAAAAAAATCTATAAGTTTAGTTTGCTTAATAATTAGCTTGTTTTGTATGATAATAGAAATATATTTTATGAAAAATAATAATTTGATGTTAGATTATAATATGTATATATCCATAATTCCTACTACATTTTTTTTGTTTAATTTAGTAAAAGAAATACAGCTTAAAGATAATACAATTTATCCAATGTTAAGAAATATGAGTGTTACAGTTTTTCTTATACAGTTTATGTTCAATGGGATTTCTTTATTTATTATTTCTTTTTTAGAAGAATATAACTTTATAACTAGTGAGTGGATTAGATTTATATTTATAGCTATATCATCCACTATATTTTCATATTTACTTATAAAGATTAAAAATAAATATAAAAGAATATTAAGAGAAGGTAGCTAAGTATAGAGCTACCTTTTTATTTTATTTCAAAGAATGAAGATTTGAATATTAAGGTAAACTTAAGATTAAATAAATTAATAGTTAATTCAACTCTAATAAAATATGTTTATCTTTAGAAAGAAGGGTTGATGATTAAATATGAATAAAAATAAAGTGAAAAGTCTTGTTAAAAAATATAAAAAAGGGATTATCGCAATAGGACTTATTATAGCTATTGGTGGTGGAATAATTCTTATTAAGTTAAATGGGAATTCTACTAGTGAATTAAATAGTATAGGAGATTATGTTCGTACAGTTAGCTTAGAGAAAAGTAGCATTTATGATTCTATTGCTGTAAATGGAAAAATTGAAAGTGCTGAAGTAACTAGTGTAACTAGTGCCTTAGCAGAAAAAATAAAAACTGTTAATGTTAAGGTTGGGGATTTGGTGAAAAAAGGTGATATTATTGCAGTATTAGATGATACATCTATAAAAAAGGAAATAGAAAATAAGAAACAAGAAATATCATCTGAAAGGCAAAGATTAAAGTCCAGTTATGATAAAGCTGTTAATAGTTTAAATACGGCTAAATCCAACAAAGCTATAAGTTTAGCAGAGCAAGATAAACTAGTAGGAATAGCGAAGCAAAACTTAGATTCAGCAAACAATGAATTAGAAACTTATAAAGAAAGCTTTCAAAGTGAGGAATCTAAATACAACACTATGCTTGGTGCAATAAGAGAAAAGAAAGAAGCTTATGATAAGTCTGTTTCAACTAGGGACAATTTATATAATATATGGATAAATGCAGGCGGAAAAACAGATTCAAAGGAGTATGAAGAATATAAAAAGTCTCAAGAGGATCTAACTTTAAAAGAAGCTGAATTAGAACAGGCTAAGGGTTTATATGATTATGATAGAATTACAGAAAGTTATAATAGTGCATTTGAAAAGTATAATGGAAAACTTACTAGTAAACAAAATGCTCAAAATGAATATGACTCAGCTGTATCAACCAGAGCTAAAACTATAAATAGTGATGATTCAGAAATTGCAACATTAAATGAAAATATTAAAGAAATAGATACTCAAATACAAAAGTTAGATAAAAACGATGAATTAAAAGCGTTAGAGGAGAAGCTAACTAAAACAGTATTAAAGGCTGAATCCGATGGGAAGATTACTGAGTTAAAAGCTACAGTAGGAAGTATGACGGAAGGAGTAATAGCTACAATTCAATCTATGGACAAGCTAATAATAACAGTTAACATACCAGAATATGATATTACAAAAGTTACTGTAGGAATGAAGGCTAAAATATCTAGTGACTCATTGGCAGATAAAATAGAAGGTGAGTTAGTAAGAATTTCTCCAACAGCAAGCCAAGCAGAGAACAATAGTGGTTTTTCAGCTGATATAGCAGTAAGTAATTCTAAGGGATTATTTATAGGAGCAAAAGCAAAAGCGGAGATAATTATATCAAGTAAAGAAAATGTTTTTGTTGTTCCTCTAGATGCTGTAAGTGGTGAAGGAGAAGAAAGTAAAATTTCTATTAAAAATGAAACAGGGGAATTTAAAGAAGTTAAAGTTACTACTGGAATGAAAAATGATTATTATATTGAAGTAAGTGGAGATCAGCTTAAGGAGGGTGTAGAAGTAAAAGCTAACATAAACTTAGAAGAGATGGATATCAATAATATGGAACCTGTGATAAATGGAGGTTTTTAAATAATATGAAGAATGTAAATAATATAGAGCCTCTAATAGATATGAGTAAAATAGTTAAGAAATATTATATTGGACAACCTAATGAGCTAGAAATTTTACATGGAATAGATTTAAAGGTTTATCCAGGAGAATTTGTAGCTATAGTAGGGGAATCAGGTTCAGGTAAATCTACACTTATGAATATTATAGGAGCACTTGATAAAGCTACGGAAGGTGAGTATTTTTTAGAAGGTGTAGATCTTAAAAAGTGTCCAGATGAAGAGATGAGTAAAATACGAAATGAGAAGATAGGATTTGTATTTCAAAACTTCAATCTTATAGGACGTACTAGTGCAATCAAGAATGTTGAATTACCAATGTTTTATGCTGGAATGCCACCTAAGAAAAGAACAGAAAGAGCAGGTAAGTTATTAGATATGGTTGGGATGAAGGAAAGAGGCAATCATCAACCTAATGAATTATCAGGAGGACAAAAGCAAAGAGTTGCTATTGCTAGGAGTTTAGCTAATAATCCTGCAATTATATTGGCAGATGAACCTACAGGAGCTTTAGATAGTGAGACAAGTAGAACTGTGATGGATATTTTTCATGAATTAAATAGAAAACAAGGTAAGACTATAGTTCTAATAACACACAGCAAAGAATTAGCAGAAGAATGCCCAAGGGTTGTTACTATTAAAGATGGACATGTAATAGGTGACAGAGAAGGGAGAGCTTATAATGGGGATAATTGAAAATATAAAACTGGCTATTAATAGTTTATTTGCAAACAAGATGCGTTCAGTGCTTACTATGTTAGGAATAATTATAGGTATAGGATCTGTAATTGCAATTGTGACAGTTGGAGATTCTTTAGCTAGTTCCATAACTAGCGAAATGTCTGGAGTTGGAGCTAGAAATATACATCTTGGGTTAGAGCAAAAGGATTTTGGAACTGAAGATGAAGAAGTTGTATATGAATATTATGAAATTCAAGAAAAAGATTATATAACAAATGATATGATAGATAATTATAAAGAAATGTTTAAAAAGGATATTTCAGCAATATCTCTTGTAGAGGATGTAGGAAGTAATAAGCTTACTAACGGAAAAAATAAAGCTGAAGTTTCAATAAAGGGAATTAATAAAGATTATTTTAATGTAGAAAAAATTAATATTTTACAAGGTAGATTTATTAATGATGATGATATAGTGAATACTAGATATGTCGCAGTGGTAAGTGATAAATTTGTAGATAAATACTTTGGTGGTAAATTTACATATGAAGAAGTTTTAGGACAAAGTTTTGAAATTACTTTAGAAAATAATATAATACGTATATATATAAGTGGAGTATATGAATATGTAAAAAATGATGGTGAAGTATCATTTAATAGTAATGGAGAAGAATTAACTAATTTATTTATAACAATATCAACAGCTAAAAAGATATTAAAAAAGCCAGAAGGATATATGAATGCAACAATATTACCATCTACAGAAGCTGATATAGATAGTTTACTTTTAAATACAAATCAGTTTTTTGGAAGCTTCTATAATCGTAATTCAAAGGTAACAGCTATGGCTTATAGTATGGAATCAATGATGAAATCAGTTAATAAGATGCTAGATAGTGTAAAACTTGCCATAAGTGGAGTAGCAGCAATTTCGCTTCTTGTAGGTGGTATAGGAGTTATGAACATAATGATGGTTTCTATTACGGAAAGAACTAAGGAGATAGGTATTAGAAAAGCATTAGGTGCAAGGGGAAAAGTGATATTACTACAATTTATAATAGAAGCAGTAATAATCTGTCTTATAGGTGGAATTATAGGAATATTAACAGGTATGGGATTAGGTACAATAATAACCACTATTTTAGGAAAGGCAGTCAAGCCTAATGTACAAGCTATATTCTATGCAGTTACGTTCTCTATGGCAATAGGAGTATTTTTTGGATATTATCCAGCAAGTAAAGCTGCAAAGATGAATCCTATAGATGCGTTAAGATATGAATAGTTAAGCTATATAAAAGTAGTATGCAAAGTGATATTATATTTATAGGATAAGCATTAAATACTTTGAAATCAAAATTGGAGGGAAGTTATGAGAAATAAGATATTAATTGCTGAAGATGATGAAGATATAATTGGATTATTAAAGCTATATTTAGAAAAAGAAAATTATGAGGTTATTTCTGCAACTAATGGTGAAGAAGCTTTAAAGTTGATTCAAAGTAATGATATTTCTGTTACAATACTAGATATAATGATGCCTAAGTTAAATGGGTATGAGCTTACTAAAAAAATTAGGGAAATAGGAACTTTACCAATTTTAATACTTTCAGCTAGAAATTTAGATAGCGATAAGATTTTAGGATTAGACTTAGGGGCTGATGATTATTTGACTAAACCTTTTAATCCTTTAGAAGTTGTGGCTAGGGTAAGATCTTTAATTAGACGTACTTATGACTATAAGAATGAAGAGGTAATAAAAGAAGATGAAATAGTTAGGGTAGGAAACGTAACCATAAATTCAGATACATTTATGGTATATAAAGATAGCCAAGAAATTAAATTAACACCTACTGAATTTAAAATTTTAGCATTACTTATGAAATCGCCAGGAAGAGTCTTTACTAAAATTCAAATATATGAAAATGTAAATGGTGAATATTTTGAAAATGACGATAATACTATAATGGTTCATATGTATAAAATAAGAGAAAAGCTAGAGGATGACCCCAAAAATCCTATTTATATAAAGAATGTAAGGGGGTTAGGTTATAAGTTTGAAAAGGTATAAGAAGAAGAAAAGAGGAAGTATTTTTTCTTTGCTAATAAGTAATTATATTGCATTTACTGTAGCTATTGTTCTTACAGTAATGCTAATTACTTATTTAGGAATGTTATTATTTACAAAACAATTAAATATTCCAGTAGGGTTAACAGAAAAAGAACAAGAGTTATTATCAGAAGAGAAATATGATGAATTAAAGCTAAAAAAGATTGCAGGAGTAAATGGACAAATAGATATTTTAGACGAAAATAATAATGTAATATATCATCTTGGTGACGGCTCTGTAATTAATAGATATTCTGAAAGAGAACTGAATTATATAAGGGAATATGATGGTAGTGGTGTATACACGTATGCTTATAAATTTAGAAATAATGGAGAAGAATTAATACTACTTCTAAAGAATAAAAATTTATTTAATAATGAGTATTCTAATGATATGGAATATGATGTTAGCTTAGTTGAGGTTATTGATAAAGATTTAAATGTTATTTATAGGGCTGGAGATGTAGAAGATACTTCATATTCCTCTTATACAAAAGAAGAGTTGGGGTATTTATTAGGAACTTATCCAGAGAAATATGAGGTTTTGAAGTTTAGTTTTACTAATAAGTTAAATGAAAAAAGAACAATGATTATAAAAGAAGAAAGGATAAATGAAGAGAGATTTCAAGAAAGATTAGATTTTTGGTCAGTAAGCTCAATAGTTACAGTTGGGATAGTATATATAATATGTACAATAATATTTGTAATGGCATTAAGAAAAAAAGTAAAAAGACCATTGGAAAAGTTAGAAGGGGCAATGTATTCTCTTGCAGAAGGTAAAAGCAGATCTATTATTGATTATAGTGGGCCTAAAGAATTTGTTCAAATATGTGATGCTTTTAATATTATGGTTAATAAGCTAGAAGATAGCGAAGTAGAAAAAGATAGATTGACTAATGATAAACAAAGAATACTTTCAGATATATCCCATGACTTAAAGACTCCAATAACTACTATACAAGGGTATTCTAAGGCTTTAGTGGATGGAGTTATATCAGAAGAGGATTTAAATAAATATTTAAAAATAATTTATACCAAGTCAACTAGATTAAATGAGCTTATTAATATGTTTTATGAATATAGTAAAGTAGAACATCCAGATTTTCAACTTATACTTAACGAGGTAGATTTAAGCGAATATTTTAGATCATACCTTGCAATTAAATATGAAGATATACTAGATACAGGATTTGATTTAGATGTTGATATTCCAGATGAAGTATTGTTATGTAATATAGATAAGGTTCAATTCCTGAGAGTATTAGATAATCTTTTAGGAAATGCGATCAAACATAATCCAAAAGGAACAACAATATATTTTAAATTAATTAGAGAAAAGTATAATTATAAAATCATACTAGCTGATAATGGTGTAGGGATCTCAGAGGAGATTGCTAAAAATATTTTTGATGCATTTACTGTAGGGGATGAATCTAGGACAAATAAAGAAGGTTCAGGATTAGGTCTTGCTATTGTTAAAAAGATAGTTGAAATGCATAAAGGAAACATAAGGCTAAAGGTAAGCAATGATAAAGAATATGCCACTATATTTGAAATAATAATACCTAAATAGTATTATTGCTCATAATAATATCATTAGGTAAGTAGTGAGATTATAAAATGGAAATTAATCACTAAAATAATGGTAATCTTAAAATTTGATTTTATACTTAATTTAGAGTAAAATTGTTATGTTTAATAGAAGTTACGTTATTTTAATATAAAAAATATACTTATGAGGTGATTATATGAGCGGTATTGCTGGTACTGGTTGCGAAAGAATAATACCAGAAGAAGAAAGAAAAACTCTTGAAGAAATAGAGAGAAGTCTTATTAAGAGATATAGAAAAGGAATTTGGTCTAAGTTCATAAAGGCTATAAAAGATTACAATCTTGTAGAAGAGGGAGATAAAATAGCTGTTGCTATATCAGGGGGTAAGGACTCATTACTTATGGCAAAGTTATTTCAGGAGCTTCATAAGCATAGACAGGTTGATTTTGAATTAGAATTTATAGCTATGGACCCAGGATACCATCCACAAATTAGAGAACTTTTAGAAGAGAACTGTAAGCATTTAAATATTCCTGTTCATATTTATGAAACTAAGATATTTGACATAATAGATGAAAAAGCTAAGGAATATCCATGTTATCTTTGTGCAAGAATGAGAAGAGGTTCATTATATGCAAAAGCTAGAGAATTAGGATGTAATAAATTAGCTTTAGGGCATCACTACAATGATGTAATTGAAACTACTATGTTAAATGTACTTTATGCAGGAAACTTTAAAACAATGCTTCCTAAGTTAAAGGCAGATAATTTCCCAGATATGGAACTTATAAGACCTCTTTACTATGTAGAGGAAGAATATATAAAGAGATTTATAAGATATACAGGGCTTTGGCCATTAAACTGTGCATGTATGGTTGCAGCTAAAAAGGTAGGGAATAAGAGACATGAAATAAAGGATCTTATTGCTAAATTAAAAGAAAACTTTAATGATGTAGATAAATCTATATTTAAGGCAGCGGCTAATGTAAATATGAATTCTATCTTAGGATGGGAAAAAGATGGAGAAAAGTATTCATTCCTAGATGTTTATGATGGGGAAGAATAAAAAAATGACTTCGGCATTTGTTATGTCGAAGTCATTTTTTTTATTATCTTTTAGAGTTATAAGTTTATGGAGTAGTTTGAGTAGCTCCAAGGTTTCCGTCAACAGGTGCACCAGGCATAGTAGGGTTATTAGAATTTGGCATGGTTGGTTTTTGACCACGGCCTCCACCGCCTTGCATTCCTCCATTCATACCGCCCATACCAGAGTTACCACCTTCAGTAGCACCAGAAGAAGTAACACTCATAATTGTATTAGAAAGAGTGAAGCTTGTAAGTTCTGAACCATTACTATAAGTTCCTCCACTATAAAGACCATCAGTACTATCTAAACTGTAAGAACCACCTGTATACACTTTGTAAGTTCCATCAGTTTTTAAGTTTGGTGTAGATATTATTAATGAGCTAAAGCTCTTAGATGGAGCAAATGTTGTAATGTCATTACCACTTTCATCTTGGATTGAAACTAAAGTGTTAGCAGATCCGTTTGTGAATATATTAATTGCTGCTTGTGTAGAAGTTGAGCTTGGTGATTGAGCCATTCCAGAACTTCCAGCTGCTATTAAAGTACCTCCAGATATATTAAATGTTCCGTCATAATCTAAAGAGCCATTTCCGTTATTTTCAGGTCCGTTAACAATTACTGTTCCACCAGTCATCTCTATAGAACCATTAGCATCAAGACCATCACCGCTTGCATCAACATATAAGTATCCACCATTAATATTAAGGGTTCCAGTTGATGCACTAAATTTATCCATAGTAGTTGCAGTATCATTTCCACCAGCAGCATTTATCCCATCATCACTAGCTACTAAGTGTATATTTCCATCATTGATATTGATGGTTGTACTTTCTATACCTTCATAAGACTTAGATATATTTATATCACCACCATTAATATCTAATGTAGTATCTGCATGAATACCATCATCTCCAGAGGACATATTTATAGTTCCAACATTGATAACTATACTATCGTTTGTATGAAGTGAGTCATCTGAAGAATCGATGTTAATATTACCACCGTTAATAGTTATGTTAGTAGTGGCTTTTATAGCTTTTGTACTTGTTGAAGTGTCAGTATCTGTAGAGGTTGTATTTTGACCACCAAATTGCTCCCATGGATTCATCATATCATTATTTGTTTTCGCACTAGCGTTAGCACTTCCACCACCAGATGTTATTGTTATATCTCCATCATTTATTGTTACGTTACTTTCTGCTTGAATTCCATCACAGCCAGAAGTTACATTTAAAGTTCCAGCTTCGATTAATATATAACCTTTTGTAGTATCTTCTATATTAGTGGATTTAAGACCATCGCCTTGAGAGTTTAAAGTAATATCCCCACCTTTAATCGTTATAGAATCCTTTCCCATAAGACCATCATCTGCAGAAGTTACTGAAATATTTCCTCCAGTTATTTTTAAATCATCCTTACTTGTGATTCCATTATTATAGTTAGCATTAACTGTTAAGGAACCTTCTCCTTTAATTGTTAAATCATCTTTGCTGAAAATTGCTGCATTAGGTTCATCAGTTGCCGTATCTTCATAAACATAACTTTCTCCATCAGTTATAGTATTTTCTGTACCGGTAGGTAAAACGATAATTGTATTTTTTGCAGATTTTACATATATAGGAGCACTATTTGTACAAGTTAAATTTACGTTATTTAACACTAAATAAACATTTTCTATATCAGAACTATCAACAATAATTTGCCCATCTTGTAATGTACCATTTATTGAATAAGTACCAGCTGATGTTATTGTAACCTTATTGTTATCAACTGTAGCACCAACACCATCTACGATTATAGTATTGCCTAAAGTTATTGTGGCATCTATAGGGCCTATTTCTTCAGAATCAGTATTTTCTATTACTGTAGAAGCTTGACTATTATCAGTAGTAGATGTGTTTTTATTAGAACATGCAGTAACTGTTAAGGCTAAGGTTGCTATAGTTAACATTAAAATAAACTTTCTTTTCATAAAAATTACCTCCAATAAATGAACTTAAATAAATCTTAAGTTCAAAGTTATTTGCTAGTAATGATTATATAGTTTGAACCTTAACTTAACCTTAACGTTTACTAAGAAATAAATGTTAAAAAATTTTTGTTTTATGGTTAAGGTTTGGTTAAGGTTGAGTTTTTATAATGAAAGCAAATAGATAAATGATTGAAAGGAGAAATACAAATGGCAATTAAATCATTTAAACGTTATGAAAAGAAATTCATAATAGATAAAGATAAGTATGACGAACTTATAGAAGTATTACTTCAATATATGGATTATGATGATTATTGTAAAGGTGGTAAAGACTACAATATTTACAATTTATATTATGATACTGAAAATGATGATGTTATAAGACATTCTATATTTAAACCTTATTATAAAGAAAAGTTAAGACTAAGGAGTTATAAAACTCCAAAAAGCTTAGATGAAAAAGTATTTTTAGAGATTAAAAAGAAAATAAATGGAATCGTAAGTAAGAGGAGAGTTGTGATGACTTTAGGAGAAGCTTATGATTTTTTAGAGATAGGAAATAGGCCTAGAACAGATGATTATATAAATAATCAAGTTTTAAATGAAATAGAATATTATCTACAAAACAATAAGGTTTATCCCAAGGTATATATAAGCTATAGTAGGAAAGCTTTGTTTGGTAAGAATGATAGGGAGTTTAGAGTTACTTTTGATTCAAATATCATAACAAGGAGAGAAAATATAACTTTAGAAGCAGGAAGTTATGGTGAGGAGTTATTAGATAAAAATCAATATTTGATGGAAGTAAAAATATTAGGAGCGATGCCATTGTGGCTAGCTAAAGAAC
The DNA here is from genome assembly GCF_014287825.1 of Clostridium hominis. Lineage (NCBI taxonomy): Bacteria > Bacillati > Bacillota > Clostridia > Eubacteriales > Clostridiaceae > Clostridium > Clostridium hominis. The sequence goes on along the minus strand of NZ_JACOOO010000016.1, from coordinate 170,295 downwards.
TTTCAAGTTTAGAAGTTTATAATACCCATTTTTCAAAGTATGGGGATGAATATAAAAGATATGTATTAGAAAAACAAAGTATAGACACAAGAAGGAGAGAAAAAATATGTTAGAAAGTTTAATGACATCAATAAATACTGGGACGTTTACTTTAAGTAATATCTTAATAGTAATTGGGACGTCAATTATATTAGGGTTAGCTATATGCTTAACTTATATTAAAACGCATAAAAAAGAAGGATATGTACCAAGTTTTACAATTACATTAATAATGTTACCAGTAATTATATCTATTATTATTCTTTTAGTTGGAAATAATGTAGCAAGAGCATTTAGTTTAGCGGGAGCATTTTCTATTATTCGTTTCAGAAGTGCGCCTGGAGATCCAAAAGATATATCTTATATATTCTTTACATTAGCAGTTGGGCTTGCATCAGGCATGGGATTTATCGGATATGCCGTTTTATTTACTATAATATTATGCTTAGTAATGATTATAATTGATATAACAAAATTTGCTAGCCCTAAAAGTAAGAGCTTAGAACTTAAAATTACAGTACCTGAAAATCTAAACTATGAAGGTGTATTTGAGGATATTCTAGAAAAATATACTGTTAATTGGAATTTAGCAAGAGTTAGAACAAGAGATTTTGGATCATTATTCGAATTAAGCTATAGAGTAAGTATGAAACCAGAAGAAAATACTAAAAAGTTTATAGATGAATTAAGATGTCGTAATGGAAATTTAAATATAATATTAACTAGTGATGGTCTAGAAGAAAGGGTTTATAACTGAAAGTCCAAATTTCACCCATAGGGCGCACATGTAATTTGGTAACTTGAAGTTACTCATTCGAACGGAGGTGAGAAGGAGTTTCCTTAACAAAAAGAAGCTAGAATGCATTTTTGTGCAATTCTAGCTTCTTTTTAAATTTTTAGTAAAAGCTTACTTAGCGAGCTTATACATTTATCTAACTCTTCTAAATCTTCATCGGATAATGGTGAAATCCTTTCCAATAAGCGAGATTTAAGTTTCATTTCTTGTTCTCTTAGGAATTCACGAGCGGTTTCTGTTGGTTCAACTCTAATGACCCTTCTATCATTTGGGTCTTGGAATCTATTAATAAAACCTTCAGCTACTAGTTTATCTATAATTGGAGTCATATTAGGTTTTGATATAGATAAATCATTTCCTATTTGAGATATTGCTCTAGGACCGTTATGAAGCAAGTAAAATAAAGCTTTCACATGTGATGGTGGTAAATTACAACTCTTTATCATTTCATCGTGGTTAAAAACACGTTTATTTAGAGATAATAGTAACATATATAAATTATTAGAAATACTATTTAAATTATCGGTATCCATAGTTTGCCTCCTTAAAAGACCTTCTCTAATAATATTATAATATAATTTAAAAAAATATACAACAAAACTAGTTATAAAAATATAATAGTTATGAAAAAATAATTATATTTTAAGAAAAGTTATTGACACATAATAGTTATGAAAATATAATTATCATATGCAAAAATTAATTTTAAAAGGGAGTGAGACCTCATGAAGAAAATATTAAAGCATCTAAAGCCTTTTATAGGAGCTATATTTATATCTTTTGTATTGCTTTTTGTTCAAGCTATATGTGACTTATCTCTTCCAGACTATATGAGTAATATAGTTAATGTTGGTATTCAACAAGGCGGAGTAGAAAATGCAGTACCGGAAGTTATAAGAGCTTCAGAGTTTGATAAGTTATTGATTTTTATGAATGATGAAGAGAAAAGTCTAGTTAAGGATAGCTATACTTTATTAGATAAAAATACATTATCAACTGAAGAATATGACAATTACGTAAAAAAATATCCAGAGTTAGCAAATCAAAATCTTTATAAGTTAGATACAAAAAATAAAGAGGATATTAAAAGTTTAAATACCATTATGGGAAAACCTATAATGATGACTATGATACTTGAAAAACAAGCAGATGGATCTGAGGTTGAGGATAATTTATTAAGTGAGGATACTTCAAATCCAATGACTGAATTATTAAGCAAAATACCAGAGGGAACAGATATATTTCAAGTATTATCATCTATGCCAGAAGATCAATTAGATAGCATGCTGACTAAGATTGATGAGAAAATAGGAGCTACACCTGAGATGATGATAACTCAATCAGCTACTACTTATATCAAATCTGAATACAGTACTATTGGAATAAACACTGAAAAATTACAATCTAATTATATTCTAGTAGCTGGAGCTAAAATGATTGGAATAGCATTAATAAGTATGGCAGCTACAGTAGCAGTTGGATTTATAGCAGCTAGAATGGCGGCATCTTTAGGAAGGAACCTAAGAAAAGATGTATTTACAAGTGTTGTTGGGTTCTCAAATAATGAATTTGATCATTTCTCAACTGCATCACTTATTACAAGAAGTACTAATGATATTCAACAAATTCAAATGCTTGTAGTAATGCTTATAAGAACTGTATTTTATGCGCCTATTTTAGGAGCAGGTGGAATATTAAAAGTTCTAGGTACTAAAACAAATATGGGATGGATAATCGGAGTTGCAGTACTATCACTATTAACAATAGTTGCAGTTTTATTTGGATTAGCTATGCCTAAATTTAAGATTGTACAAAAGCTTGTTGATAAGGTTAACCTTGTAACAAGAGAATCTTTAACAGGTATGCTTGTTATAAGAGCATTCAGCACTCAAAAGTATGAAGAGAAAAAGTTTGATAAGGCTAATAAAGATCTTACAAAGACAAATCTTTTCGTAACTAGAGTTACATCAATAATGATGCCTTTAATGATGTTAATAATGAATTCTATTTCTTTATTAATAGTTTGGGTAGGAGCTCATAGAATAAATGATGGATTACTTCAAGTTGGAGATATGATGGCATTTATTCAATATACAATGCAAATTATAATGTCATTCTTAATGATTTCAATGGTATCTGTAATACTTCCAAGAGCAGCAGCTTCTGTACAACGTATAGCTGAAGTATTGTCTACAGATGTTTCTATAAAGGATATAGAAAATCCTAAGAGCTTCGATAAGAGTGAAAAGGGAATAATCGAATTTAGAAATGTAAGTTTTAGATATCCAGGTGCAGAGGAAGATGTACTTGATAATATAAACTTTATCGCTAAACCAGGAGAAACTACAGCATTTATAGGAAGTACTGGTAGTGGTAAGTCAACTCTTATAAATCTAATACCTCGTTTTTATGATGCAACAGAAGGTGAGATATTAGTAGATGGGGTTAATATTAAGGATGTTAGCCAACATGACTTAAGAGAAAAAATTGGATATGTACCTCAAAAGGGAATACTTTTCTCTGGAACTATAGAAAGTAACCTAAAATATGGAGATGAGAACCTATCAGAAGAGGGAATGATTAAAGCTGCAAAAGTTGCACAAGCTATGGAGTTTATTTCAAGTAAAGAAAGTGGATTTGATACTGAAATAGCTCAAGGTGGTACTAACGTTTCTGGTGGACAAAAGCAAAGATTATCTATTGCTCGTGCATTAGCTAAGAATCCGGAAATATTTATATTTGATGATAGCTTCTCTGCTTTAGACTTTAAAACTGATGCCACTTTAAGAAAGGCTCTTAAGGCTGAGACATCAGGAAGTACAATGCTTATCGTTGCACAAAGAATAAGTACTATAATGAATGCAGAACAGATAATTGTACTTGATGAAGGAAAAGTAGTTGGAAAAGGAACTCATAGCGAGCTTATGAAAAACTGTGAGGTTTATAAGCAAATAGCTTTATCACAACTTTCAAAGGAGGAGCTAGAAAATGAGTAATGGAAGAAGAGGCCCAATGGGTGGACATGGAATGCGCGGTGCTGGTGAAAAGGCAAAAGATTTTAAAGGTACAATGAAAAAGCTTGCAAGCTATCTTAAACCATACACTCTATCAATTATAATTGTATTTATATTTGCAATTGGTTCAGCTGCATTCTCTATAGTAGGACCTAAAATATTAGGTAATGTAACAACTGAAATTTTCTCAGGGTTAATGGATAAAGTTAAAGGTGTTGCTGATGGAGGTATTGACTTCTCATATATAGCAAATACATTACTTCTATTATTAGGGTTATACTTAATAAGTGCGTTATTCTCTTTTATTCAAACTTTTGTTATGACAGGTGTATCACAAAAAGTTTCTTATAATATGAGAAAAGATATATCTGAAAAAATAAATAGAATGCCGCTTAAGTACTTTGATACAAAGACTCATGGAGAAGTTTTATCAAGAGTTACTAATGATGTTGACACAGTTAGCCAAACTTTAAATCAAAGTTTATCTCAAATGTTAACAGCAATTACTACTCTTATAGGTGTATTAATAATGATGATTTCTATAAGTGGAGTGATGACAGTTGCTGCATTATTGATACTACCTCTATCAATGGGACTTATATTTGGAGTAGTTAAAAAGTCACAAAAATACTTTAAGGACCAACAAAAATTCTTAGGGAATGTTAATGGTCAGGTTGAAGAAGTTTACTCAGGCCATAATATTATGAAGGCTTTTAATGGTGAAGAACGTGCTATTAAAGAGTTTGATGAGTTAAATAATCAACTATATCATAGTGCATGGAAATCACAATTCCTATCAGGTATGATGATGCCTATAATGAGCTTTGTTGGTAATTTAGGATATGTGTTAGTTTCTATATTAGGTGGATGGTTAACTGTCAAAAATAGAATATCTGTTGGTGATATTCAAGCGTTTATTCAATATATAAGAACATTCAATCAACCAATAGCTCAAACAGCACAAATAGCAAATGTACTTCAATCTACAGCAGCTGCTGCTGAAAGAGTATTTGAATTCTTAGATGAGGAAGAGGAAACTAAAGATCCTGTATCTCCAGTTTCTACTGAAGATATAAATGGAGAAGTTGAGTTTAAGCATGTTCATTTTGGATATAACGAAGATAAGATTATAGTAAATGACTTTAATTCTAAGATTAAACCAGGTCAAAGAGTAGCTATAGTTGGACCAACAGGTGCAGGTAAAACTACAATGGTTAAGCTATTAATGAGATTCTATGATGTAAATGATGGTGCAATATTAATAGATGGGCATGATATTAGAGAGTTTAATCGTGGAGAATTAAGAAGTTTATTTGGTATGGTTCTTCAAGATACTTGGTTATTTAATGGATCAATAATGGAAAACATTCGTTATAGTAAGTTAGATGCTAGTGATGAAGAAGTTATAGAAGCAGCAAAAGCAGCCCACGTTCATAGATTTGTTAAGACTTTACCAGATGGATATAATATGATTCTTAATGAAGAAGCAAGTAACGTATCACAAGGTCAAAAACAATTATTAACTATTGCAAGAGCTATTTTAGCAGATCCAAAGATATTAATACTTGATGAAGCTACAAGCTCAGTTGATACTCGTACAGAAGTATTAATTCAAAAAGCTATGGATAACTTAATGCATGGAAGAACAAGCTTCATAATTGCTCACAGATTATCTACTATAAGAGATGCTGACTTAATCCTTGTTATGAAGGATGGAGACATTGTAGAACAAGGAAATCACGAAGAGTTATTAGCTAAGAAAGGATTCTACGCAAATCTATACAATAGCCAATTTGAAGAAGTTGAAGCGTAAGTGAGAAGGAGTTTCCTCTAAGCCTCCAAATCTTAGATTTGGCAAGGTGAACTTAACTGAAAGTCCAAATTTTAATTTGGTAGCTTGAAGTTACACAGAGTGAATCTTAATTTTGCAAGATAATTTTGAGTTTTAAATTAAGTAGTACATGATTATTTAAAATAGTCATGTGCTATTTTTTTTATTTAAAAATAAAATCCATTAAGAATTAAATTTAAAATTTAATAATAAGAATATACTAAGCTGTTAATAAATTAATATGTTAACTTGAGGGAGCTGTTAGTATGTATACATTTATTAAATTTATTTTATACTTTTCAATATATAGTTTTTTAGGATGGGTATGTGAAACTATATATTGTTCTATACTTGAGAGGAAATTTATTAATAGAGGATTTTTAAATGGACCGGTATGTCCGGTGTATGGTTTTGGGGCATTATTAGTTATAGCTTTATTAGATAAATATAGAGGAGATATTTTTGCTATATTTTTATTAGGAATGATTGTTACATCTGTTGTTGAATACATAACTGCAGTGATATTAGAAACATCCTTTCAAACAAAATTGTGGGATTATTCTAAACATAAATTTAATATTCATGGTAGAGTATGCCTTTTAAATTCAACGCTTTTTGGTTTGTTATCTGTATTACTTATACAAGTAATAAATGTTAGAATTACTACCTTAGTTAATAGTGTTCCTAAGATAATAAACATAGTTCTAGCATGTATAATAATAGCTATGTTTTTATCTGACTTTATTACTACATTGATAGCTATGATTAAATTAAATGACAAGTTAAATAATTTAGTAGATGTATTAATTGAGTTAAAATCCATGAATATTAAATTAAAGAATTTAGACGATAAGGAATTTGAAAATCTTATAATTGGATTTAAGGATGAGGAAGAATCTGAATATGTAATAGAGAACTTAACTAAGATTTATGAAAGATATAAAAAATTGAATGTAAGATCTATGTTACAAAGAAGAATACTTAAAGCCTTTCCTAATATAGAGCATACAAAGTATAAAGAACAGTTTAAAAATCTTAAAGAAATTATAAATAATAAGATAAAAAATCAAAATAAGTAAGTTGTTAAAAAGGATATTTCAAGGTGAAATATCCTTTTTATTAGTTTAACAATAAAATAATATTTTCAGCTGAAGTGTGAAATTATTTTCAAAAAATATAGGGTTAATAGATTTTAATTTGATAAAAAAGAAAAAATAATATAAATTTTATGGAAAAGTATATCGAAAAATGAAAGTATTTTCAAAATATAATTAATTTAAGAAAGTTAAGCCTAAAAGTTCATAAAAGGTTTACATAGGTAATAATGGATGGCATACTTGTAAATGTAATTGGGAGGTGCTTATACATGAATAAAAAAATTGTAGCAGTAACAGCATGTGCAGCAGGTATTGCACATACATATATGGCAGCTGAGAGTTTAACTAAAGCTGGTAAGAAAAAAGGATATGATGTAAAGGTAGAAACACAAGGTTCTATTGGAGCAGAAAATATTTTAACAGAAAAAGATATAAAAGATGCCGATGTAGTAATTATTGCAGCTGACATTAATGTAGATTTAATGAGATTTTCAGGGAAAAGGGTTCTAGTGGTTAAGTCTATAGATGCAATAAAAGCTCCAGAAAAACTTATACAAAGAGCTTATGATGAAGCAACAGTTTTCGGAGCTAAGGGAACAAAAGTTGGTAAAGTAACTTTAGGTAAGACAGAAAATAAATTTGTTACTCATATAATGAGTGGTATATCTTACATGACTCCTATGGTTATAGCAGCAGGTATACTACTAGCAATTGCGAATATATTTGCGTTCCAGGAGAATGAACTTGGTCAAATAGTAAACTGGGGATTTGATACTTCTACTCAATTAGGATTCTTTATGTCTAAGCTTTTTGAGGTTGGACAAATTGGATTCAAATTAATGATTCCACTATTTGCAGGATTTGTTGCTAATTCTATAGCGGATAAACCTGCAATTGCACCAGCTATGATAGGAGCATATCTTGTAAATGATGCGGCCTATTTAGGAACTGAAACTGGAGGAGGCTTTTTAGGAGCAATACTAGTTGCATTTATAGTTGGGTATTTAGTAAAGGGATTAAAGAAAATAAAATGGCCAAAGATAGTACAACCACTATTAGCTATAATGATAATTCCTGTTATTTCAACGTTTATAATAATGGTTATTGTAACTTACATGATTGGTGGGCCAATAGCTGGTTTAATGGATAGTCTTTATAATGGATTAACTTATTTAAATGAAACTTATTCAAGTGCTCCATTTATAGTAGGTGCAATTATTGGAGCGATGATCGGATTTGACTTTGGTGGACCAGTTAATAAAACAGCACTTATTTTTGGTACTGCAGTATTTACAGATACTGTTGCTAAGTTTGGTATAGAAAATGCAAACTTTGTGCCAGGTACAGCAGCACAAGCAGCTATATCAGTTGCACCATTAGGTATTTGGCTTGCATCAGTATTATTTAAGAATAAATTTACAAAAGACGAAAGAGTATCAGCAAGTTCAGCTTTTGGTATGGGTATGGTAGGAGTAACAGAAGGAGCTATTCCTTTCGCAGCATCTAATCCTGTTCAGATGATTACAGCATCAGTTGCAGGATCAGCTTTAGCAGGTGGATTAGTTTCTATAACTGGATGTAAATTCTATGGTGGTATAGGTTCTCCATTAGGAACTATTATAGGTTATATTGAACAACCTATTCCATTCTTAACTTGGATATTATGTACATTTGCAGGAATAGTAGTGACAGCTTTAATTATAGGCTTCTGGAGAAAGCCTGTAGCTCAAAATGAGGATTTAACTGAAGAAGATGAAGAGGTTACGACTATAAGCGAAGTTGCAGCAACAGTAGTAAGAGAAGAAAGAGAATTATTTACAGAGAATCATATATATGTTGATGAAAACTCAAAGACTCAAGATGAAGCATTTAAGTTTATTGCAAGTATTGCTAAAAAGCACGGCTTTGTAAAGGATGAAATTGCTTACTATAATGGATTAAAAGAAAGAGAAAAAGAAGCTACTACAGGCTTTAATGATGGGATAGCTATTCCTCATAGTAAAAATGAAACTGTTATAAGTCCAGGAGTATTTTTAGTAAAATTTAAAAATCCAATTGAATGGGATTCTTTAGATGGAAGCAAAATTACAACAGCTTTTGCTTTAACAATACCAGAAGATGGAGCTGAAAATCATTTAAGAATATTAAGTTCTATTGCAACTAAATTAGTTGATGATAATTTTAGAAATACAATAGTTAAAGAAACTGACAAGAAAGAGCTATATAACTTAGTTTCAAAGATAGACTTTTAATTTGTAAACTTTAAATAAAAAGACCACTGGAGATAATTATATACTCCAGTGGAATTTTCAATAATGAAGGAGGTATTTAAATTGAAAAGAATACATGTTTATTCCCATACTCACTGGGACTGTGAGTGGTACTTCACTTCAAATGAATCCATCATACAGCTTATATATCATATGGATGAAGTAATAGATGCACTAGAAAATGAAGTAATAGAGAATTATTTATTAGATGGGCAGTTAAGTATATTGGAGGATTATTTAAGGTTTGCTCCAAGTAATTTTGATAGGGTAAGTAAATTAGTTCAAGCTGGTAAATTAATAATAGGACCTTGGTATACTCAAACAGATGAATTAGTTATAGATGGAGAATCTATAGTTAGAAATTTATTATACGGTATAAAAAGTGCAAATAAGCTTGGTGGACATATGAAGGTTGGTTATTTACCAGATTCTTTTGGCCAAACGAAGGATTTACCAAAGATATTGAATGGATTTGATATAAAAAGAAGTATCTTTTGGAGAGGTGTTGCAAAGGATATATGCAAGAATAGAGAATTTAAATGGAATAGTGAAGATGGAAGTTCTCTTTTAGTATATAACATAAAGAATGGTTACTTCTATGGAGGTAATTTAATTTATAATGATGATATTGATGCTGTTGAAGAAACTATTTTAGATGGTTCAGCAACAGAAAATATATTATTACCTGTAGGTGGAGATCAAAGATATGTTGATTTTAACTTAAAAGAAAGAATTAAGTATTATCAAGATAGAACTAAAAATAAATTTGAGTATGTTGAAAGTACTTGTGAAAAGTTCTTTGAAGAATTAGAAAAGGAAGAAGATTTGCTAGAAGTTGAAGGTGAATTTATAAGTCCATCTAATTCAAAAATACATAGGTCAATTTATTCATCAAGATATGATTTAAAGTATTTAAATGATAAAATTGAAAGAAAATTAATTCATCAGTTAGAACCACTTATGGTAATTGCTCAAAATATGGGATTAGATCCTAAGACTGAAATGCTTGAGGAGATTTGGAAAAAGCTACTTATGAATCATGCTCATGATAGTGCTTGTGGATGTAATAGTGATAAAACTAATAGAAGTATATTATCAAGACTTATTGAAGCTGATCAATTAGCTTATTCAGCTTATGATTATATTGTAAGAAAGATAAGTGAGTCTTTAGAAAATAAAGAAGAGAATAATTTGATTTTATTTAATACTTTATCAGTAAGTAGAAATGAAAATGTTAAGGTAGTTTTAACTACTAAAACTAAAAGCTTTGAGATAAGAGATGAGAATGGCAACTTAATTAATTACCAAGTATTAGGTAAAGTAAGAGAATATGCAGGTAGTATTAAGAAGGATGAAAGTCTTTATGATGAAAACTTATATTACTATGTATGGGATATTATTATTCAGTGTAATTTATCACCTTTAAGTATAGAAGTATTGAAGGTTAATGAAATAGATGAGGATATGCTAGAAGATAAGATTAACACATATGAGATTGAAGATAACTTCTATAAAGTTTCTTTTGTAAATGGAAAGATAAATATAACTGATAAATTTAGAAATAAAACTTTAGAGAATTGTTTATATATTGAAGAGTCCGGAGATGATGGGGATACGTATGATTATTCTCCTCCAGAAAAGGATATAAGATATAATTTAACCTTTGAGGAAGCAGTATGTGAATCTACAGTAGGCGAACTTTATAAAGAGTTAAGGTTAAGTGGGATATTCACAGTACCGAGCAATTTAGAGGATAGAGAAAATGGTGTTATAAATACAGAAATACCATATGAGCTGAAGATATCGCTATGTGATAAAGCTGTTGTTGAATGTCATTTGGAGATAGATAACAAAGCTTATGATCATAGGATGAGAGTTGTATTTAAAAGTGATGTAATAAGTGAAGAGAGCTTAACAGATACACCTTTTGGAACGATTAGAAGAGATAATATACCAGCACATATAGATGACTGGAGAGAACTTGGCTGGAGAGAAGAACCATCACCAATCTATCCAATGCTTCATTTTGTTGGTATTGAAGATGAGAAATCATCAGCAGTTATGTTAGCTAAGGGAATAAAAGAATATGAAGTACTAGATAATTCTAAGATTGCACTTACTTTATTTAGAGGAGTTGGGTTCTTAGGAAAACCAGATCTGATAAGAAGGCCAGGAGTTGCATCAGGAAATGAATTTAGATATATAGAAACTCCAGATAGTCAGTTAATTCAAAAAATGAAATTTAAGTTTGCTATAGTTTTAGATAATAATATCAATATTGCAAAGATTAACAAACTATGGAAGAGTTATTCTGTATCAGTTCCAAACTATCAAGTTCAAGAAATAAATAGATTTACAAATACATTAAAATATTTTGTTATGCATCCTTTAAAGGAAAAGCTAAATAAAGTTGAAGGCATTGTAGATAGCGATAATTTAAAGGATATAGTTGTTACATCAATAATGCCAATAGATAAAAAGTCTTACTCTATTAGGTTGTTAAACTGCAATGATTCTATAGAAAGTGCTGGAGAAATAACAGTGAATAATGGATCAAGCTATCAGTGGATAAATATGAATAATAGAGAACTTTCAGAGAAGGTAGCTATTGATGGAGCTATTGATATTGGTAGATTTAACAAGGGTGAAGTAAAAACATTAAAGATTAATATATAGTTGCAAAATAAGGTGAAACATATTAAAGTTAAACTGTAAACTAGATAATATGGAGGGGATATATGGAGAAGGAGATTATTTTAAGAATAAATCATGCGAAGATGAATTTTACATATGTAGAGGAACAAATTGCTGATTATTTCCTGAAAAATAACCCATCACTACCCATAAGTGAACTAGCTACGACTTTATGTGTTTCACCTGCTTCTATTACACGATTTTGTAAAAAGATAGGTTTAAGTAATTATAAAGAATTAGTTTATTTATATAGTGAACATTTGAAAGATAACAGTAACCTAAATGTAAATAATATATCAGCAGATTTACAAAATTCATATTTTAAAATATTTAGTCATATAGATGGTTGTTTCGATAGAGAAAAGGTAGAAAAGATATGTAAATATATCCATGAATATAGATTTATGCATATATTTGCTCAAGGATTAAGTGCAACAGCAGCTCAAGATTTTAAGTTTAGATTTTCAAGAACTGGAAAGTTGATAGAGGTCATACATGATAAAGTTGCTATTGAGGTGGCATGCCAAGTCTTACAGAAAGGCGACTTAGCATTTATCTTTACATTAAGGGGAAATAAGCATTTAGAAAAGTGTGCTGAGATACTTAGAAATAAGGGCGTAACATTAATTGTTATTACAGGGAATCCTAACTCTACTTTAACTCAAAATGCTGATGTTGTGCTAATTACTGCAAATCTTTCAGGGGAAGAATCAACAGGAATGATATCAGCTCAAATTCCTATATTAATACAAATAGATTTGATACACTATTTTTATGTGAGGAAATATAGTGAGGTACTTGAACAGTGGGTATCTACAGAAAAGGTTTTCAATAATGATTAAAATACTTTCAGATAATAAATATTTAAGGAGAATTTAAAGATGTATGCTTGTTTAGATATTGGTGGAACTTCAATAAAAGTTGCTGTGGGAGATAAATTTGGTCATTTACTAGATCATGATACTTTATATGTATCACATCAATTAAATGAATTTATTGATGCAATAGTAGAATGGATTGAAAAAGTTAAAAAAGAATATGATATTGAAGGTATAGCTATAAGTGCTCCAGGGGCAGTTGATAGCAAAAGTGGAATAGTTGGAGGAGATAGCGCAGTACCATGTATTCATGGACCTAACTGGAAGGAAGTACTATTTGATAGAACAGGCCTTAAAGTTAGCATTGAAAATGATGCTAATTGCGCAGCTTTAGCTGAAGTATTTTCAGGAACAGCAAAAGATGTTGATGATATGATGTTTGTTGTATGTGGGACAGGCATCGGTGGAGCTATTGTTAAGGATGGCAAAATTCATAAAGGTAAAAATTTATTTGGTGGGGAGTTTGGATATATGTTAATGACTGATGATAATGGTAGACCTGTTAACTTCAGTGAATATGCGTCAACTATGTCTTTTGTAAGAAAAGTTAGAAAACATTATAATGATGATTCTTGGGATGGGAAAAAGGTATTTGAAGCTGCTGAAAATGGAGATGAATTCTGTATGCAGGCAATCGATACTTTTTATTTAAATCTAGCAAGAGGTATATTTAATCTTCAACATATTTACGACCCAGAGATGATATTATTAGGTGGATCTATAAGTGATAGAGAGGACTTTATCGATAAATTAAGAGATAAGTTAGAGTATATAATAAATAAAATTGATATTAAATGTATAACACCTAATATTTCTACTTGCACACATAAAAAAGATGCGAATTTAGTAGGAGCATTAGCTAATTATATAAGTGAATATTGTGATAAATAAGGATTTTTTAGTAGAACGTAAATATTACAAACACTTATAAAAAGCAAACATAAAAATATTATAGTTAGTACATAATTAAATTAGAATACCACCAGCTAAGCTGGTGGTATTTATTTTATAATAATATTTATATCTTAATTATTGCTAAAAAGCTCATAATGAATCCTATCTGATGGAACTCCTAACTCTAATAAAGAATTTTCAAGGGCCTTCATAAATGGAGGTGGTCCGCAGAAATAGAAATCAGAATTTAAATCTACATTATCTTTTAGATATTCTTTACTAACGTATCCAGTATAATCATAGTCAATACCTAATTTATCATTTTCTAGAGGGTTAGAGTAAAAGATTGTATTTTTAATACCTCTAGATTTTGCTATAGCATCTATATCTTCTTTGAAAGGATGAATGCTTGAATTTTGAACTGCTTGAATAAATTGAATGTTATTTCTAGTAGCAGATTCTTCATATAGCATTGATAATAAAGGTGTAATACCTATACCAGCAGATATTAAAACAAGAGGAATATTTTTTGAACCATTATTTATAGTAAATAATCCAGTTGGTATCATAGCCTCTATAGAATCACCAATGTTAAGATTTTCGTGTAAGTAAGTACTTATTAAACCACCATCAATTTTTTTAACACTAATTCTATATAGTTCATCATTAGGAAACATTGATAAGCTATAAGTTCTAATAACATCTTTGTATTTAGGATTATCAGTTTTTATTTTAAAAGGTAAAAATTGACCAGCAGTGTGCTTTGCAAGTTTACCTCCGTCTTTTGATTTAAAATAGAAAGAAATTATTCCAGGGCATACTTCTGATTTATCTACTAGAACAAGTTCTCTAAAGCCATTCCAAGTACCATTAATCATATTAATATAACCTCCTATAAATTTTATTATTAACTAATAATAATTATCTATAAATAGCGAGAAAAAGTCAAGATGTTTTGAATATTATTCCAATAATAAAGATTTTAGGTATCTAGTATTAGTACATTTATATTAATAATATCTGCATGTAAGAATAAAAAGATAACATAAAAGTACTTATTTAAGGGACTATAAGGCCTTAATTTTAATAGAAACTAAGACTATACTAATAACAAAGATAAAAGATTAAAAAGAAGGAATGATAATTTATGAACAACTTAAATTTAAGAGATGCCTCAGAATGTGATGCCCCCATTATAGCCGAGCTAGTTTATGTCACGGAAGATGATCCGGAGCATGAATGGGGTGAAGGCAGTAAAGAGGAAATTCTAGACAGGATTAGTTATTTAGTTAAGGTAGAAGGTTCTAGATATTATTATAAAAATATAAAGGTAGCTGAGTTAGATGGTAAACCTTGTGGAGCTATAATATTATTAAAGAGTGATGATATACCGATGCTAGATATTACTACAAGTATAAAATTATTTATGTCTATAAAGGGAGTAATGAGAAAAATCAAGTTTATTAGAGATATTATTTTAGCTTCCAGGTTAGACGAGTGTGAAGATCATGAAATATATGTAGCTAATCTTGCAACTAGTGAGGAGGTAAGAGGAAAAGGTATCGGAAAATCCCTTATGATTTTAGCGGAGAAAATGGCTAAAGAGCAAGGGTATAAAAGGTGTTCATTATTGGCAAAAGATAAAAGCCTTATAAACTTTTATTCTAAATTAGACTATAAATTAGAAAAAGAAGAAAGATATTTTTCACATAACCTATATCGAATGGTTAAGATGGTTTAATATAGAGCTCTGTTATTATGCGATGCTAATAACAGAGCATTTTATTTTTTAGAAGTAATGCGTTTTTACAAATAAATTGGGAAAATATCTACAATCAATGTTTACCAATTGTATACCTTGTATTATAATTAGTAATACAAAGTATATAAAGAAAAGGTGAGATTTTTGATTTTAAAATTAGATATGACAAGTAATATTCCAATATATGTACAGCTTAGAAATAGGATTGTTATGGGGATTGGAAGAGGAGAGTTAAAGAGAGGACAAGGACTTCCAACGGTAAGACAGATGGCTGATGATATTGGTGTAAATATGATGACTGTAAATAAAGCTTATAACATTTTAAAAACAGAAGGTTATATTGAAATTGATAGAAGGCATGGAGCAAAGGTTAATCCAGCTTTAGACACTAGTAAAGAGTTTAGAGAAAAAGTAGAACAGGAGCTAGAGCTTATAATTGCTGAATCTGCTCTTAAGGGAATTGATTATAAAGAGTTTATGAAAATGTGTGAGGATATTTTTAATAATATGAATGGTTTAAATACAGTGGGAAATGAGGCGTAGGGTATGACATTAGATTTAATATTAGGATCTGCTATTTTAATAGCATTAATAGCATTTTATTTTGACAATAATACAGCGACTAAGGTTAAAAATGGAGTTGTACTTGGAGTTACATTGCCTTACTCAGAGATTAAAAATAATGAGGTATTGAGGATTGTAGATGAATACAAAAAAGGTAATAAAAGATTTTTTTTGATAGGTATTATAATATTTTTTCCTATAAGTATTATTAATTACCCATCATTGAAAATGATATATTTATTTGTATGGATATTCTTTATGGAAATATTAAGCTATAAGCTATTTGGAAAATATAATAAAAGATTAAAAACTCTTAAAAGAGAGAATGAATGGTTTATTTCTCAAGCTAGACTTTTAACTATAGATACGGAGGTTACAAGGCTTAAAGATAAGATGCCAGTATCACCTTTATGGTTTATTCCGAGTTTGATAATATCAATTATTCCAATAATTATGGTTATTATAAATAAGGATTTTAGTTTTGGGCTTTTAATATCAGCCTCTACAGGACTTGTTGGAACCATAACATTTATGATACTTTACAGATTGTATTGTAAGAAGCCTACAGAAATTTATAGTGAAGATTCAAAGGTCAATATAGCTTATAACTTGATTTATAAAAGAATGTGGACGATGGGAACTGTTGTTGCAGCTACAGTTCAAAGTATAGGAATGATATTTGTATTTTTACCAATGACTTTAAATAGTAATAGTGTAGTTTTACTTATATTATCAGCAGTAATACCTATGACTGTGATACTAGTAGGTATTTATTACATAAATAATAAAGTAACAGAGGAACAAAATAGACTAATAAGTACAAGTAGCAATCCTATTTATGTAGATAATGATGAATATTGGTTTAGAGATATATATAATAATCCTAATGATACAAGATATATTGTAGAGCCTAGAGTTGGATACAAAATGACTTATAACTTAGGAAATAAGAAAGGTCGAAGAATATTTTATGGATCCTATATATTTGCAGCTATACTCATAATAGGAGTATCTATAATGACATTAAGATTAGATTTTAAAAAAATGAGTATAGAAGTTTTAAATCAGATAGTGAAAATTGAAGCACCGAGCTATAGCTTTGATTTCAATGTAGATGAAATAGAAGAAATTAAAATTATTGATTCTATTAAAGTAAATTTAAGAACTAATGGAGCAGCTACAGATAAATACGCTATAGGATATTTTAATGTTGAAGGTTATGGTAATTGTAGATTGTATATATACGATAAGAATAATAAATTTATTAGAGTAAAGCTTAAAGATGGTGAATATATATTTATTAGTGGGACAAGCAAAGAAGAAACAAATAAATACTATAAATTGCTAACAGAAAATTCTAAATAATAAATGAAAAATCAACTAAATAGGGGGGATGGGAATGGAGTACATGGGCTTAATAATCAGTTTTATTGTGAATATACTTATAGCTATTGGAGTCCCAATAGGTATATTAATATATTTTTCAATAAAGAAAAGGGAACTAGTAAAACCATTTTTGATTGGAGCTTTAGTGTTTTTAGTTTCGCAGGTATTGTTAAGAATACCTTTGTTAAATGGAGTTCTATCAAAAATGGATTGGTTTTATAATATGATGGTATTAAATCCGTTATTGTATGCTGTATTTTTAGGATTAACAGCAGGGATATTTGAAGAAGTAGGAAGGTTCGTTGGTTTTGAAGTAGGTCTTAAGAAAAATAGATCATGGTATGATGGATTAGCTTTTGGGTTAGGCCATGGAGGAATAGAAGCAATTATTTTTGCAGGTATATCAAGTATTCAAAATTTATATGTATTATTTACACTGAATAATGGTACATTCAATGAAGCATTAGTAGGAGCTAGTGAAGAGACTGTAAGATGGACTTTTTCTTCAACTAGTAGTATGATGGTATTATATGGTGGAATAGAAAGAATATCTGCAGTTATAATGCATATTGGCTTTACAATGCTTGTGTTATACGGAGTAAATAAAGGGAAAAAAACTTTATATTTACTTTGGGCTATATTAGCGCATGGAGTAGTAGATACAACAGTGGTGGTAGCACAACAGGCAGGAGCAAGTATACATGTAGTTGAGTTAATATGTGCTGTATTTGCAGTAATACTATTAGTCAGCATAATTAGATTTAAAGGGAGTTTTGAGAATTTTAAAGAGGTGAAGGAAAATGAAAAAGTTTATTAAAAGTTTAGTGATTATGTTATGCTTATTTATGCTTACTGGGTGTAGCGCTGGAAAGTTAAGTGATGCTTATAATGAAGATGAGGTAAAAGCAGCGGCAGAAGATGTTATTGATAAACTAAATGATAAAAATTATGAAGGTATTTTAGAGAATAGTAGTGAGGAATTAAAAAACTCCTTACCTGATAACAAGCTACAAGAAACTTGGGAAAGCTTTAGTAAAGATATAGGTGCGTTTGATTCTATATCAAAAGAAACTCTTGCAGAAAAAAATGGCTATGCAGTAGATATTGTTAATGCAAAATATGAAAATAAGAAAGTTACTTTTACGTTATCATTTAATAAGGAAATGAAGTTGTCTGGAATATATATGAAGTAAAGAGTAAAGAATTGCTTTGGAGAATTAACCTATTTTATAATATAGGTTAATTTTTTTTATTGAAGTATAGTAATGTGATTAATGGTTTGAAGTAGTGAAATTTTATACTATCATGGTAAAATAATTATATAACTTTGAGAATATTGGAGGGATAAATATGAAGAAATACAAATGTATTATATTTGATTTAGATGGTACTATGTTAGATACTGAGAAAATGAACATTATACCATTACAAAGAGTTGTAAAAGAAGAGCTAAATAAAGATATTAGTTATGAAAAATTACTTAAATATATGGCTTATACAGGGCAAAAAGCCTTGGAAGATTTAGGGGTTAAAGATATTGATGGTGCTTATGATAAATGGGTAAAATATGTAAATGAGTTTGAAGAAGGTGCTAAACTATACGATGGATTTGAAGATGTAGTAGTATCTTTAGAAAATGAAGGAATACTTTGTGGAATATCTAGCTCAAAAACAAGAAAGCAATATGAGATAGATTTTCATAAAACAGGATTACATAAGTATATGAAGAACGTTGTATTAGCAGATGATACAGAAAATCATAAACCACATCCAGAACCTTTATTAAAGGTTGCTGAGAATTTAAAGGTTAGTCCTAAAGATTGTATGTATATAGGTGATACTATATCAGATTATAAGGCTACAAAAGCAGCAGGAATGGATTTTGGACTAGCTTTATGGGGAGCTATAGATACAACTGGAATTAAAGCTGATTATGAATTTGAAAATCCAGTAGATATATTGAAGATAATATAAAAATAAACACCTAGCAGTGCGTTATAATAGCAAAGCTAGGTGTTTTATAATGAAAAATATTTTTAGGGCAATTTAAATTAATTAGTTTGCTTTAGCTTCGTTAGCTGCATTTTCTCCAGCAACTCTTCCATAGTAAGAACCAGCAGAGATTGCAACACCACATCCTGGGTATTCAGTACCGAATAATCCTTCAAATGCAGTTTCTCCAGCAGCGTATAATCCTTTAATTGGAGTATTGTTAGCATCTAAAACTCTTGATTCTATGTCAGTAACTATACCACCAAATGTAACTGTAACAGCTGGGTTAAGTTTTATAGCGTAGTATTTGTCACCTTTAATTGGATACATTTTATCAGCAGGTTTTCCGAAATCTTCGTCAACACCTTTTTCGCATAACTCGTTGTATCTATCAACAGTTGCTTGTAATGTTGCTGGATCTACTTCGATTAGCTTAGCTAATTCTTCTATAGAATCAGCGCTTACAGTTGAATCTAAAGACATTCCGTACTGAACAGTAGGAGTTGGATCGTTGCTTGTTGCTATATAGTATCCAGTTGAACTGTTTTCTTTACGCATTGCATCACCAACATGATATTGGTAAGTATATTCATTTACAAATCTCTTACCATCTTCAGTAACTATAAGACCTGACTCTTCATTTATACCAACACCACAAGTGTAGCTTACATAAACAGTTTGAGTAGATGGACTATTGAATATTTGAGCGCCAACAGCTTCTGCCATAGTTATACCATCACCAACGTTACCAGCTGGAACTTGAGATGAGTAACCAGTTGTGAACTCAGCGTATTTAGCCATCATTTCTTTATTTTGTGCGTAACCACCAGTTGCAATAATAACTGATTTTGCATTAACAGTTACTGTGCTACCGTCTTTAGCTAAACCTTTAACACCAACGATTTCATTTTTATCATTAGTTAATAATTCGTTAGCAGTTACATTGTAAACTATATCTCCATCTAATTCGTTGTACTTGTTCATCATTGGAACTATAATTTGTCCACCGTGACCATCAGTCATACCGCCACCGCCAAGAGTATTATGAACTCTATAAGGTGTTAATGAAGAGTGGATAGGTTCAACATCTTGAACTTTAACTCCCATATCAGTCATCCAGTTGTATGTGTCTAATGAGTTATCAACGAATCCGTGTAATTTTTCATCATCTATTAAATCTCCACCTACTTCTTTTAGGTAGTCATACATTAATTCATTTGAATCTTCGATTCCTTCAGCTTTTTGAATTTCAGTACCGTTAGCCATAAGTTTACCACCAGATCTAGTAGTAGCTCCTCCAACTATACCTTGCTTTTCAAGTATTAAAACATCTGCTCCGTTAGCTGCTGCTTCGATTGCTGCAGATATACCTGCAACACCACCACCAACTACAACAACATCAACATCATAAGTTTGATCTTCACCTTTAGTTGCTTCAGGTTTCGTTGCTAAGTTTTCAACAGTTCCCCCAGCTTGTACTACTGTATCCTTAACAGCATTTTTTATAAATGTTGTAGTTAAAGTAGCACCTGTAACTGAATCAACATCTAAGCTTTGAGTTTCAACTATTTGACCAGGAATAACTTCGATTGGAGTTGTATCCATTCCATATCCAATACCAAAAGTTTCTCCATGACTAACAACCTTAACATCTGTTATTGAAGTTTCATCGAAAGTTACATCAACTACCATTTCAGAACCATGCATTCCTTGTGTAGTAGCTGTATAAACACCTGGAGTATATTTGTTTGACCCTTTGCTAGCAGCTCCATCCTTACCATTACTAGAACAACCAGTAACTGTAGAAGCAAGAACTAAAGACGTTAATAATAAACATAAAGCTCTTTTCATTTTTTTATTTCCCCCTAAATTATCAAAAAATGTTTTTGTTTTTTATTTCACAATAATTCTATCAGATACCCTAAGAGGAATGTCAAATGTATTTTTTTTCGACAAAATTAGCGTTTACAAAAGAAAAGTATAGATTATTTTTTAACAAAGTGTTAATATCTAAGTAAACATATACAAAAAAGTGTTACCTTAGGGGACTGAAATTAGGGGGGACAGGTTTTGAAGTTACAAAAGATTTTAGAGTTGACAAGATTAAGCAAAAAAGCAGTATATTTTTATATTAAAGAAGGACTTATAGAACCTACAAAGAATATCGATAATGGATATTATGAGTTTTCAGAAGAAGATTTAAGAAAATTAAAAATAATTATTTCATTAAGAAATATTGGTATGTCTATTCAAGATATTAAGGATTTATTTTTTTATCCAACACTAACTAATTTCTTTATTCATAGACAAATAAATAATATTAAAAAAAGTTTATATGAGAATATAAGTCAGTTACAAACAAGTTATCAACTAATTGAAGATATACCAGCTAATGCGACACCTAAAAATCTTGAAATACCTTTAGATATATTAGAAAGACAAAAAATATCAAATGATTTGTTCTTAGAAAAGTATTTTCCTAATGTAGACTCTAGAATGATAGCAATATTGTTGTGTGCACCATTTACAGATATAGAATCTAGCGAATATCATAATTTTTTGTGGGAAAAGATTTCGAATGAACTTGAATTACAATTAGAAAATAATTTAAGCTATCTTAAAAAGTTAATTTATTTATTAACACCAGAGCAGATAGAGAAAACCTCTATAGAACAATATAAGTTTAGTAAAAAAATAGCTAATATAACTAAAGAAGAGTTTCATATTTATGAAGAAGAACTTTATAATAGGTGTTTAGAGTTAGCTAATAATGTGGAACTTCAAAAATATTGGAAATTAGTATATGATCCTATTTTAATTCCTACATTATATTTTTTCATAAATAAAGGTAGTAAATTGTTAGGGGAATATAATCCTATATTCAAAAGATATAGCGATAATATGGATAAAATAGCACAAACTGTATACATGAGAATCAAAGAAGAAGATGTTTTAGAGAAACTAAATTTAGCTTTAGATAATAAGTTTGATATTGAAATGTTTAATCATTCTCAGTTTATATGTATATATACATTTAGAGATAGTATGTTTACTCAAGTAAAATTAGATGTACTAAAAGAGCTACTTAATGAAGAAAACTAGAAAGAATTAGATGTTAGCTAACGCTAGGAGAAATATGTCATTCTGACAGAGAAATATTCACCTTTGGTGAAGAAAAATATGCTTGCAACAGATATAATATTTATACCGTAGGCATATGCCTCTCTGTGGCTTTAGCCACATATTTCTCTTCAGCTTGCTGAACATTTCCCTATGTCGAAGACATACATTTCTATTTTGCGTAAGCAAAATATTTCTCCGCAGCTTTAGCTACACGTTTCTCTTGCCGAAGGCAACATTTCTATTTGTAGGCGTAGCGAGAAACTTATTTAAATAGATAATTTTATTGATTTTGTTAAGTTGTATTTAGTTGATAAGTTATCTAACATTTGATTTATTGAACTACCGATTATGTAGTATGAATCATCGTTAAGATTAGCTAATGATACTCTTAATGACCATTCTGAAGAAGCAAAACCATCTCCGTTTAATAATATGATAGAGAAATTATTAGCTAAAGTATAGATTATGTCTAATGGTCTATAGTTAGCTTCTAAGTACTCTGCAAATCCATTATCATATTTTTCTCTTGCTAAGTCTAATAAGTTAAGTTCTGTATAGTAAGCAGCATCATGTGGTTGGTTTCTTAATTCTAATTCAAGTCCATCAAATAAAAGCTTTTTACGATTTTTACATATCTCCTTAGTTAAACTTTTATAATTGTTATTAGTATCTATTAAGGCAAAGGCACAGAAAAATGCCATTTGAACCTGTTGAGGAGTAGAAAGTCCAGCAGTATGATTTAATGCAACTTGTCTACTATCAGCTACAACTCTGTCAATAAAAGATATATTTTCAGGTTTTAAAGATAAATGCATATATCTTTCATTTAGCCTAGCTTTAGTTTCAACAGGTAATTCGCTTATAAGCTTATTATATATATTATCTTGACTTAACATTATAGTACCAAGTCTCCATCCTGTTACTCCAAAGTACTTTGAAAGTGAATATACAGCTAAAGTATTATATGGTAAATCTGAAATTATTGAAGAAAAATCATCTACAAAGGTACAGTAAACATCATCAGTTATAATCATAAGATTTGGGTTATGATTCTTTACAATATCAATTAGATTTTCTTTACATTCATTACTTAAAGCTATTGATGCAGGGTTATTTGGATTAACTACAAATAAAACTTTTATATCTGTATCTTTTAGTTTATCTAATTCTGATTTTGGGAATTGGAAAGTAGAATATCCTTCATCATCTACTTCATTTGCATGAATGTTTATAACTTCAAAGTTATAGTTTGGTAGATGTGGGATTTCTAAATATGGAGTAAAAATTGGTGTCATTAAAGCAATTTTATCTCCTGGGTTTAAAAGTGAATTAGCTACTAGTGAATCAAAAACATAACACATTGCAGCAGTTCCACCTTCAACAGCAAAAACGTCAAATTCGTTTTCGAATTTTTTATCTTGGCAAAGCTCTCTTAATAAATAGTCATGAACTATTTTTTCTATATGTACTAGCATTCTATCTGGGAATGGATAGTTATCACCAATTATTCCATCTGTAAGCTCATAAATAAAATCATCTTGGTTAAAATCTAAAGTATTTATTCCATAATCTAATATATCTTTTAATAAATTAATTCCTGGAGTAGAAGTGTTAGAGTTTAAGAACTCTTTAAACCTATCAGCAATACCTTCTTTTTGAACCATTCCAGCAAGGTCGCCTTTACTCCATGTTCTTTGAGTTTCTAGAACTGCAAATTGGCCAAAAGTAAAAAATGCTTCACGAGGTGTAGCAGCTGTCCAGTTTGGATTTCCTCTACCTGCATCTAAAATCTTTGTACCATTTTTTTGGGCTATAGAAATAAGCTTGTCCTTAAACTCGAAAGGACTAATTCTTCCATATATTCTAGAAAGTTGTTCTTTAGTTAATATTGTATCCAAAACACATATCTCCTTATATAATAATCATAGTTTAATTATTAATAATTTATTCATTTCTATATTCTATAACAAATTTAAAATAAAGTGTAGAAGAAAAAAATAAATATTATTGCCAGCAATTACATTAATAAATATTTGATTTAATAGTGTATAATAAGATTATTGATATAATCAAAATTGATACCTGCTTTGCGGGGAGGGGATTTGAAAATGTTAATTAATACGCATTTAATTATAGGTCAGTACTGTTTTAACCTATGTAATGAGAAATATGATTTAATGCTAAATAAGAGACAATTCTTATATGGATGTATTGAACCAGATCTTCACAAGAGAAAAAATAAAATAAATCATACTTATACCGTATCAAAAGAAAAGATGGCAGAGTATAAGGAAGCTATTGAAAATGGAGATATGACTATTGATGAAATTTCATTTACTTTAGGTAGAATAGCTCATTATATAGCTGATTGCTTTTGTAAATACCATTTAGAAGAATACTATGGAAAAGATATGGGTAAACATTTTATGTATGAGATAACATTGCATAAGAAACTAAAAAATATTTTAAGATATAGGGAAGAAATTTTTGAAAATGTACTAGAGGATTTAAAAAAAGATAGAGATTATTTAGAAGAATTAACTCTCAATAGAGAAGAATATGTTTCCTTAGATGAAGATTGTATTAATGATATATATTTTACAATAAAGACTACTTGTCATTTATTATATATGACTCAAGTATATTTTGGGAAACTTGTTATTGCATAGTTTAGGGCACAAGTCATTTAATTAAATGGCTTGTATTTTTTTTATTTACAATTAAAATTTTACGCACAATATTTCAAAAGAATATTTATTTTTACAAATTTTGATGGTATACTCACTAGGGTTATATTTATTAATAGAGAAGTTTGGGGGATAAGATATGGATTTAAGTCAAGTTATATCATTTTCTATGGTAGTAATGTGTGCATACTTTATTGAAGGTCTTATTGGCTTTGGTGGAACAATTATGGCGTTGCCTATTGCATCAGCTATAGCTGGTCTAAAAGTTACTGTACCTGTTATGACTATAGTAGTATTAATAGCTTCTGTAGTAATAGCAATAAGAGATTTTAAGCACATTGATAAAAAGGAATTTATTAAGATAACCTCATTAATGGTATTAGGATTACCTATAGGGATGTGGTTATTTTCATCATTACCAGAGAGACCTTTAAAAGTAGCTTTAGGCATATTTATGATTATTGTAGCTATAAAAGGATTATATGATGGTAGAAAAAAAGTTGAAGAAAAAACAGAGAAAGCTAAGAGTAAGTATATAGAAATAATACATAGTATTGTACTTTTCCTTGGGGGAATAGTACATGGAGCATTTACTTGTGGAGGGCCTTTTGTAGTAGTTTATGCTACTTCAAATATAAAGGATAAATCAAGCTTTAGAGCTACATTATGTGCTTTATGGGCTACCTTAAATGCAATTATGCTTTCTATAAATATATTTAGAGGTGAAATAACCCCTGGCATAGTGACAATGTCTTTAGTTACCATGGTATTTGTAATTGTCGCTATAGTAGTAAGTAATATAGTACATAAAAAATTAAAAGGGGATTCATTTACAAAGTTTGTATATGTAGCTTTATTTATTTCAGGAATATTAATGATGATGTAAAAGAGTGCCTAGAGCACTCTTTTTTATTTTAGATAACTACCACGATTTTTTAATCAGCCAAAGTTATAGCAGTTATTTGTTCATAGATTTCAGAAGTTTTATGATCGTCTACTAAGACTATTATATAATCACCGGCAATAAGTTTTACATTACCTCTAGGTATTATTTCACTATCCCCTCTTTTTATAGCAACTAAAAGACAATCTTTTGGCCAAGGAATATCTTTTATAAGTTTATCTTCAACTGTGCTATCCATCTCAATTACAAATTCCATAAATGTTTTATCGTGTTTATCGAGGTGATTCGCTACACCTACATTATTTAAAAATCTTTCTAATAATTTTTCATATATTGGTTCGTTTCTTAAGATATCAGATGTTAGATAAGCTATTATTACAACTACAGCAAGGCTTAGAAGATTGCTAAAGGATCCTGTCATTTCCATTATTAATATTATTCCTGTTATAGGAGCCTTAACTACTGCAACAAAGTATCCAGCCATAGCAAGGGTAATAAAATTAAGTACATAAATACTATTAATACCTAAATAATTAACTGAAATGTCTCCAAAGATTTTTCCAAGTAATGCTCCTAAAAGTAACATAGGTAAAAATATACCACCAGGTACCCCTGAACCAAAACAAATAAGCAATAATAAAAACTTTATTATATACAAAATTAATAATTGAGAAATTGAATTATTAGCAGCAGCTAGGTGAACAATTATTTCATGGCCACCACCTAAAAGTATTGGACTAATTATTCCTGCAATAGCTGTTACCATAAAAGGAAACATAACTTTAAACTGAATTGGTATACTTTTGAATTTTCCATATAAATTTTGAAAAAGATAAATACCTTTACAAAATATAACTCCAAAAACTCCAGTAACTATTCCTAATACAACCAGTAACCAATAAAGATGTAAAGGTAAAGGTGTAAGTACATTAAAATCTAAGGCAGACTCCATACCAAGAAAGTTTTTTGATATAAAATCTGCTGTGAGAGAGGCAGACATAGCAGGTAATAACACTAATGGAGAAAATGTTCTATGGACTTCCTCGAGAGCAAAGATTATTCCGGCTAAAGGAGAGTTAAAAGCTGCAGCTAAACCTGCTGAAGCACCGGCAGTAATTAAGAATTCCTCTTTAGCATGAAGCTTTTCAACAAATTTATTAGCTAACCCTTCTCCTATTGATGCACCCATTTGGACAGAAGGACCTTCCCTTCCAACCGATAAGCCTACAGACAGTGAAATTAATCCACCTAGAAATTTATAAATTAATATTTTAAACCAGTTAACACTTATTTTATTTATAACCCTACCTTTAACTTGAGGAATACCAGAACCAGATATCATACTTTCCCTTTTAACCATGTATCCAGTTATTAATCCAAAGAAGGAAACTGTAATGAAAACTATAATTGTTTCATAGATATTATCTCGTGAATTTCTATAAAAATCTTCAAAGACACTAAAAAACTTAGTTATTAATATACGATTTAATACTATTACTAATCCGGTAATCAATCCTATTAAAATACCTTGAACAACAAGTTTAAGATGCATATTTTTTCTGTGGTTTAGTATTTCTTCAATATTATTACTATGCATAAATATCGTACCTTTCATAACAAATAATATATAGTATTTGCAAATGAAATAATAAAATTCTAAAAAGGATTAAGGTATAAATTATAGTAAAAAATAATTAAGTATACAGGTATTAGTTTATTATAGTATTATATATACTATCGGATATGAAGGAAACAATACATACACGTATCCAAATTTCTTAATAAGGAGAAAATAGATGGCTAGAAATAATAGTGTTAAAGGAAATTTTCATTATAATAAAGTTGAAAAGATGAATAAAAATTTTATGTATAATAACTTAGCTAGAAGCAATTGTTATGCTAGTAGCTTTGCAGGTTCAAATTTTAATTTTGTAAGTTTTAGAGGAGCCCACTTTAAATCTTGTGACTTTTATGGATGTACTTTTAAAGGAGCAGAGTTTATAGGGACTAATCTTAAGAATAGTAAATTTAGACACGCTAAGTTTGAAAATACTATTTTTGAGGAAGTAAACTTAGACAATGTAGACTTTAGAGATGCAGAATTTAAAGATGTAATTTTTGTAGGTTGTGATTTAAGTAAATGTACTAATTTAGGTGTAGATGTTTTAAATATTACTATATTTGATGAGATACCAGAATTAAACATAAGTCAAGAGTTAGAAGAGGCAATAAATAAAGCTATGACAAATAGTTTTATTAAAGCATCTAGAGTTCTAGATACAAAGGAAGGAAAGATAAATCCAGTAAAGATTTGTTTACTTCAAAAGTTATTTAGCGAGGAAGAGTTAATAAAGGGATTTAATGCTATGACAGAGGAAATAGATAGAGACTTCTATACATTAAGCTATTTATTAAGATTTTTTAAAAATTAAATTTGCATAGATATAAAAAATTGTAGTATTTACCTATGATAAATAAGTAAATACTACAATTTTTTTTATAATAAAGATTTAACATAATAATAGCAAAATGTAGTATAGAGAAATTGAATATATTTAATAGAGGAATATTTGACAAGTTAATATCATAAATGTAAAATATAAACAGGTAACGTTTTCAGGGATTTACTGAAATAATGGGGGATAGAATTTATGAAAAAAATATTATTAGTGTGCGAGAGTGGAATATCAACAACCATACTAGTTAGCAAAATGAAAGATTATGTTAAAGTAAAAAAGGTTGATATTGATATTAAAGCTTTGCCAATAACAGAATGTGAAGATGCTATTAATGATGTAGATATAGTTTTATTATCACCACAAGTTAGATTTCAAATGCCTCAAGTTAATGCATTAGTTAGTGGAAGAGTTCCTGTAAAAGCAATAGATGCAATATTATATGGAATGATGAATGAACGAGTTATATTAGAACAAGTACTGAACTTATTGGATAAAAAATAGTATAAATAAACTTATAAACATTTGCTATTATTAGCAAATGTTTTTTTGTTCTTTAGCAAATTATATTTTCAAAAATATTAGGATAGGTCAATAAAAGTTAAAATTTTAGATAATATTTTAATGTGAGAATATTATGGTTAATTATGCTAAAATAGTAATAGGAGTAAATATAAATAAATAGGTTAGATAAGATAAAGTAAGAGGGAATATTATAAGGGGGAATAGGTAAGTGAGAGAGGGAGAAGGGGATAAGGAAATACTTAAAGGTAAATCTAACTTTTTTAATGATTGGATTGTTCCGCTATTAGTTGCTATTGTATTGGCTATATTAATAAATAAATATATTATATTTAAAGTAATGATTCCTTCAGGGTCGATGATTCCAACATTGAATGTAGATGATAGGTTATTTGCTACTAGAGTATATAGGCCAGAAAGATTAAATAGAGAAGATATAATAGTATTTTACTCAGATGAGTTGGAGAAAACCTTAATAAAGAGATTAATAGGGTTACCAGGAGACAAGGTAGTTATTACTGATGGAGATGTAACAGTAAATGGTGAAAAGTTAAAACAAGAGTATGTAAAAAATAAAGATTCATTAAGTGGAACATATTTAGTACCAGAAGGTAAATATTTTTTTCTTGGAGATAATAGATTAAAATCATCAGATTCCAGAGAGTGGGATAATCCTTATATTGATGAAAGTGATATCAAAGGGAAAGCACAGGTAAAAGTATATCCGTTTTCGGATTTTAGTATAATAAAATAATACTGTAAATGATTGTAATAATGTAATTTAAATGGTAAGATAGAATCCTATTTTTATGAGGAGGTAACTAATGAGGATAGAAGATAAGATATATGGTGAATTTGAAGTAGAAGGTGTCTTAGAAGAATTAATAAATACTAAAGTAGTTCAAAGATTAAAAAATATTCATCAGGGTGGTGCAAGCTATCTTGTAAATCCTAATTGGAATGTTACTAGGTATGATCATTCTGTAGGAACAATGATATTTATAAAGATAATTGGTGGAAGCCTAGAAGAACAAATTGCAGGGTTACTACATGATATTTCACATACTGCATTTTCTCATGTAGTTGATTTTGCATTAAATAAGAGTAATGAAGATTATCATGAAGAGATATTTGAAAGAATAGTAGAAACGTCAGATATACCTAAAATACTTACAAAGTATGGATATGATTATAAAGATATACTATATAATGAAACGAAGTGGACTTTATTAGAAAGGTCGGCACCAGCTTTATGTGCAGATAGGATAGATTATACTTTAAGAGATATGTATTCTTATGGATATATTTCATTAGTAGCAATAAAAAACTTCTTGGATAGTTTAGAGGTAAAAGATGGAGAAATTGTTATTAATTCTATAAATGCAGCAGAATGGTTTGTTAATACTTATTATAAAGAAGTGATAGGATTTTTCTTAAATCCACTAAATATATATGCGTATAATAGATTATCAAATGCTTTAAAAGTAGCTTTAGATAATGAAATTATAACTTTAGAAGATTTACTTCAAGATGATAATTATGTTTTAACTATATTAAAAAATTCTAAGAATGAAGAGGTAAGAAGTTTAATTCAATCATTAAATTATAATGTAGATGTTGTTGAGAATAAGGAAGAGTATGATATACATCAGGTTAATAAGCTAAGACTTATCGATCCAACAGTAATAATTGATGGGGTACTAAGTAAAGCTTCCGAAAAATCAACTCTAATTAAAATATTAGGGGAGCAAGCAATGCAAAAATCAATAGAAGGTGTTTTTGTAAAGTTTAATTAAAGTGCGAAAAATTTTCGCACTTTTTTTATTACCATACATATTGTTCCATCAAAACTGCATCATCATATTTTCCATTAATATTAAAATAGTTTTTATGAATTCCAACTACTTTAAAGCCTAATTTTTTATATAGATACATAGCTCTTGTATTACTAGCTTTAACTTTTAAGTTTATATTTCTAATAGTGCCTTTAGTTTTAGCGTAATCTATAAGAACCTTTAGCATAACACTTCCAACTCCGATATTCCAAAAATCTTTTCTAACAGATATTGCAATCTCGCTATTATGACAGATTCTTCTTCTAAAAGGAGAACTTATTTGAGATATGCTAACAATTGTGTTATCAATAATACCTAATATCATAAGGCAATTTGGATTATTATCTATATTATTTATTAATGCTTTTTCTTGTTCAATAGTAATTGATAAATCATCCTTTCCAAATAGAAGGTTATCACTTTCTCCTCCAACAATATTTAAATATTGTATTATTGCCTCTGCATCATCAATCTTAGGAGGTCTTACTATTAGGACCTGTCCGTTTTTTAATAATACTTTCTTTAGTATATTAGCTGATGATTTGTTCATGATATACCTCCTTTTATAGGATTTTTGTATAAAGCTCTGCCCAAGCAGGAAAGAATCCAGAGTTAATGGCTACATTCTGAGAGTTAAAATGAGTTTCTACAGTTCCGTAGAAAGGAACTTTACCTCTATTTAACACTTCGTTTTTTAATAAGGTTACAAGAGTAGTAGCAATACCTTTTCCCCTGTATTCAGGAAAAACATCAATTCCAATTTGCCACATAGTATCACTATCACTGCTTGCACCGGCCATTCCTAACATAGTATCGACATCGAAAGCTGCAACAGCAAGAACATCAGGGTGATTTTTATCAAAAGCAAAAGCTTCACCAAATCTATTATCATTTTGGAATTGAGAGATCTCAGCTTTTTCATACCATTTTATTGAGAATGGAGTTTTAATATCTGTATTAGTTATTTTAGGAAGATAATAATGATGTATATCAGCTATTTCGTGACCAAACGCTTTAAGTTTATTATCTATAGATTTCAGTTTTGGATATTCAGAAAGCCAAGCAGCATCTGTAGTTAGTAGTTTTTCTTTACACCAAGGAAGAATTTTAGAGTCAGCTGCTATAAAAGCTTTTCCATTAAAACATAATATTTTTAAAAAGCATCCGTCATTATCATAAATTCTTCTACCATCAATAAGGATATTCTCTACAATAATATTATTTTTGCTAAGCAGATCATTTTTATTAAAATTGTAATCTAAAGATAGTTGAGCTGTAGCGATTTGTAAAATTTCATTTTTATTAAGCATATAATCAACATCCTTTTTTATTAACTTATATTGTATAAATTAATTTTAACATATTTTATTGTAAGTTATTACAAATGTAGTTGAATATTAACAAGGTTTATGTATAATAGAAATAATACAAATTTAAAATTGCAATTTGTATTAAAAATATTATGCAATAGGGGTGAATGGATATGATGAAATTAGAAGAAATTTATGAATATTTTAATGAAGAAAAAAGACTAAATAGCTCAAATGCAAGTAGTGTTGAATTTATAACAACTACAAATTTTATAGACAAGTATTTGAAAAAGGAATCAAAAATATTAGATATAGGAGCAGCTACTGGAGCTTATAGTCTTCATTATGCAGAAAAAGGGTATGACGTTACTTCTATTGAGCCAGTAAAAAGAAATGTTGATATTTTAGAAGCAAAGATAACTGAAGATATGAATATAAAGGTTTATCAAGGTAACGCTCTAGATTTATCATATCTTGAAGATAACAGCTTTGATGTTGTTTTATGCTTCGGACCTCTATATCATCTAAAAAGTGATGAAGATAAATTAAGAGTTATTAATGAAAGTAAAAGAGTGTGTAAGAAAGATGGAAAAATATTATTTGCGTATCTTTCTAATGATATGGTCTTTGTAACTGAAACTTTTATTTATAATACTGCAAATCATTTGTTAGGTGATGAGTATGATAAGGAGAGTTTTAAATTAGTAGATGAAACTCCATTTTGTTTTATGACAGTAGGCAAGATGGAAGAATTGATGATAAAGAGTAATTTAAATAAGGTTACACATTTTGCTGCAGATGGACTATCAGAACTTATGGCTGATAAAATTAATAAGTTTAGCAAAGACGAGTTTAATGAATGGATGAGGTTTCACCTGTATACTTGTGAAAAACCGGAATTATTAGGATATAGTAATCATGTAGTTTTTGTTGCAAGCAAATAAAAATTAAAAAATCGATAATATATTTAACTTGAGAGAAAGACTCTGAAATAGCTTTTTTTAATTAAAAATGCAATTTTAGAGTCTTTTATTATTAAAATAATTATTTTATGAATAAAAGACTAACAAATAGTTAAATTAAGATTAAAAGTGTGAGAAAAAACCCAAAAAAAGTATGGAAAATTTTCCGATGGTAGGAATTTAAATTTGGAATAAAATCCGTATAATAAAACTTGAAAACGTTATTAAAAAAACAAGGGGGAATTAAAATGAACTTTATTTCAAGATTTATTGAAGAGAAAATGGTTCCAGTAGTATCTAAATTCGCTAATTTAAGATACATGAGAGCACTTAAATCAGGCTTTATGGTTATAATGCCTTTAACAATTATAGCATCAGTATTTTTATTAATAACAGACTTCCCTATAGCTGGTTATCCAGAATTTATGGCAAGAATATTTGGTGAAGGTTGGGATAGTTTCCTTTCACCTGCATATAGAGCTACATTTGATATAATGGGAATCATGTTAGCTGGTACAATAGCTTACAAATTATCAGAAGATGATAAGATGGATCCGCTACCAGTTATGATTATTTCTATAGTAGCTTACGTAATAGTTACACCTAAATTTGTTACTGCTGAATCAGGTGAAGTAATAAACAAAGTACTTCCAATGGCATGGCTTGGAACAAAAGGTGTTATAACAGCAATTATAATGAGTATAACTTCAACAGAACTTTATAGATTTGTAGTTAAAAAGAACTTAGTAATTAAATTACCAGAAAATGTACCACCAATGGTATATAAATCTTTCGTATCATTAATACCAGGAGTAATAGTAGTTGCATATGCATTATTAATAAACGGAATATTCTTAAGCATGGGAACTTCAATGCATGAATTCATATATGACATATTACAAGTTCCACTTCAAGGATTAACAGCATCTCCAGCTGCTATAACAGTAGTTGCAGGGTTAAATGGATTCTTATGGTGGTTTGGTATTCACCCAACAGTTGTTAACTCAATTGTAAACCCATTATTAAATGCAAACTCAGTAGAAAACTTAGAATTATTTAAACAAGGTGCTTTAACATTAGAAAATGCAAATATCGGAACAATTCAAATGATTGACCAATTTGCAACTATAGGTGGAGCAGGTATGACTGTAGGACTAGTTTTAGCTATGGTAGTTGTTGCTAGATCTGAAAGAATGAAAATGATGAGAAACTTAAGTACAGTTCCAGCATTATTCAATATAAATGAACCAATAATATTTGGTTTACCAGTAATACTTAACCCATTAATGTTAATTCCATTAACATTAGCACCAATAGTTTCAGTTCTTATTGCAATATTTGCTATGAAGATAGGATTCTTAAGTCCATTTAACGGGGTAGTAGCTCCATGGCCAACACCTCCAATATTCAGTGGATTCTTAGTAAGCGGATGGCAAGGTGCATTAGTACAAGTAGTTGCGATAGCAGCAGCATTTGCAATATACTACCCATTTGTGTTAGCTTTAGATAAGCAATATAGAGCTGAAGAGTCAATAGAAGCTTAGAATTTTAAAGTGAGGTGCACATATGAAATTACACAGAAGAATTTCAGAAAACTCAAAGTATTTAACTAAATTAGAGAAGGAGTTATTACAATTATTATTAGAAAATAGCACGCTATTTACATATGATAGTTTTACAATAGCTAATATTTCTGAGAAATTTTCGGTTAGTAATACAAGTGTGCACCGACTTTCTAAAAAATTAGGGTATAAAAGTTTTATACAATTTAAAGATGATTACTTTAGACGAGACGAATTAGAAGAAACTAAGCCTAGTATAGATGATACCGATTTTGTAAATCTCATGTTAGATACATATAAGTTAATTAAAGAAGCTGATATCGATGAAATAGTTGACAAGATGATGAAGTGCAAGAGAATAACTATATATGGAATGGGTATGAGCAATTACTTAGGTAAAATATTTCAAATAAAATTACAACTATTAGGAATACCTGCAGAGCAACATGATGATTCAAGGTTTATGAGATTATCTAGTAGAATATTAAATAAAGATGATGATTTAGTATTTATGTTATCAAGAAGTGGGGAAACACCAGAACTACTAGAGGTATTAGTTGAAACTAACCTTAGAGGGGTTGACGTAGTACTTATAACAGAGTCTAGAAATTCTACCTTTGAAAAGTTATGTAAGTATAAAGTTTATACAGCGTATACTCAGGATTCAGATAGTAATATAGATACTCGATTAAACTTTCATATTGCAATGGATTATATAATAAAGAAATTTATTGAGAAATATGAAGAAAAGAGGTAGCAATGTATAATTTCGAAGACATATTACAAAGAAGAAATAATGGGTCTAAGAAGTGGAATGAAGAATATATTGAAAAAAGATTCAAAGTAAAAGATGCAGCAAATTATTATCCACTATTCATTGCTGATATGGATTTTAAATTACCTAAAGAGGTAATAGAACCTCTTATGGAATTTATAGCTTTAGGTGATTTTGGGTACTTTGATATAAAAGAAGAATTTTATAATAGTATATTAAAATGGTATAAAGATAGATATAAGTCAGAGATTAAACGTGAATGGATCGTTCCTTCTATAGGAGCATTATCTACTATGAATGTTATGGTAGATAAGTTGTTTAAAAAAGGTGATAGTATACTTGTATTT
The DNA here is from genome assembly GCF_014287825.1 of Clostridium hominis. Taxonomy (NCBI): domain Bacteria; kingdom Bacillati; phylum Bacillota; class Clostridia; order Eubacteriales; family Clostridiaceae; genus Clostridium; species Clostridium hominis. Next base: position 134,595 of record NZ_JACOOO010000016.1, on the reverse strand, counting down.
ACTCCAGCTTATGGACCATTTAAAGATGTTGTATTTAATAATGGTATGAATTTAGTTTCTTACAAAATGAAATTAAATAATAATAGATATTCTTTAGATTTTGAAGAAGTGAAAGCTTTAGTTGAAAAAGAAGATATTAAGGGATTAATAATCTGTAATCCACATAATCCATCAGGAAGATGTTGGAGTAAAGAAGAGATAAATGATATTATTAATATTTGCATGGAAAAAAATATAATTATTATAAGTGATGAAGTTCATGGAGATTTAGATTTAGGAAATAATTTCAATACTTTTAGTGATTATTTAAACAAATATAAAAACATAATAGTTTTATCATCACCGAATAAAACATTTAATATAGCAGGTTTAGAGATCTCAACTTTCTTATGTAGTAATGAAGAAATGAAAAATTCTTTAGAAGAAGAGTTAAGCAAAAGGAAGCTTCATCCAAATAGAGTTGGAACTAGAGCTTTAACTTTATGCTATGAAAATGGTTCACCTTGGGTTGATGAACTTATAAAGAACATAAAAGAAAATTTAGATTTAACTGTGGACATGCTTAATGTAGAAGGAATCAGTACTATGGTTCCAGATGCAGGTTATTTATTATGGGTAAAGTTTGATAATATTTCAGATATTGATGATTTCATAATTAAGCTTGCGCAAGAAAAGAAAGTATTGCTTGAAACAGGTAGTAGATTTATTAAAGATCATGAAGGATATTTAAGAATAAACGTAGCTACAAGTAAAGCAATATTAAAAGAAGCAATTCCAATGATAGTAGAATTTTATAAAGAATATATAAAATAGTTAGGAGAATAGAAATGAAAAGAGAAGTAATTAATTCAGTTAAGGCTCCAGATGCAATAGGACCTTATTCACATTGTAATAAAGTAGGTAATTTCATATTTACATCAGGACAATTACCATTAGATAAAGAAACTAAAGAATTAAAGACAGACATTAAAGAAGCTACAAGACAAAGCTTAGAGAATGTTAAAAGTATTTTAGAAGAAGCAGGGTCTTCTATTAAAAATGTTGTTAAGGCAACTGTATTTGTAAAAGATTTAGCTCAATTTGCTGAATTAAACGAAGTATACAATGAGTACTTTGGAGAAAATCCTCCAGCAAGAAGTTGTGTTCAAGTTGCTAAGCTTCCTATGGATGCTGTAGTTGAAATAGAAGTTATAGCAATAGCAGAATAATATTAGCTTTCTCAAGTAAATAACACTTTTAAGAGGAGAACTATAATGAATTGTATGTGCAGCAATTTATTATAGTTCTCTATTTTTTATTTACATAATTATTGTTTTATAGGAATGGGTTCTACATTTTATATAAATAGTAATAAATAATACACCTATGGTTAATTTTATAAAATTATGTTCATACTACAAGATATAATAAGGAGGATAAATAAGGTATGAACGTAGAGAAAACTTTTCTTAAAACATTTTTGAAGAACTTTGAAGAAGAGGCATTTGCAGTAGATTTTTGGGATGGAGAAGAGGTTGTTTTAGGTAAAGGGGAACCACAGTTTAGGGTACACATAAGAAAGCCATTAAATAAAAAGGATTTATTAAGTAGTACTTCATTAGCTTTTGGTGAAGCTTATATGAATGGTGATGTTGAATTTGAAGGTGATTTATTCTTAGCACTAAATACAGTGTTAAAGTACATGAATAAATTTAATAGTGATCATAAAGCATTACCTGAAATATTTCATAAAATAACTAATAAATCAAAGCAGAGAGAGGAAGTTTCTTCTCATTATGATATAGGTAATGATTTTTATAGCTTATGGTTAGATGAAACTATGAGTTATTCTTGTGGATATTTTAAGAATGAAAATGATACATTGTATCAAGCTCAAATGAATAAGATTCATCATATTTTAAAGAAGCTAAACTTAAAGGAAGGTCAAAGTCTTTTAGATATAGGCTGTGGCTGGGGAATGCTACTTATTGAAGCAGCAAAAAAATATAAGGTAAAAGGTTTGGGAATAACTTTAAGCCAAGAACAATTTAATAAGTTTAGTGAAAGAATAAAAGAAGAAAATTTAGAAGATTATTTAGAAGTAAAATTAATGGATTATAGGGATCTGAAAAAGTCAAAGTTATCTTTTGATAGAGTTGTAAGTGTAGGAATGCTAGAGCATGTAGGAAGACCTAATTATGAATTGTTTTTTGAAGCTGTGAATGCTGTTTTAAAAGATGGAGGAGTATTTTTATTACATTATATAAGTGGTATTAAAGAATCAGAAGGTGATGCTTGGATTAAAAAATACATATTCCCAGGTGGAGTTATACCATCGCTAAGAGAGATAATAAATATTTCAGGAGACTACAATTATCATGTTATAGATGTAGAAAGTCTAAGATTGCATTATACGAAGACTTTATTAGAATGGTATAAGAATTTTAATAACAACATTGATAAAGTTAAAGAAATGTTTGATGAAAGATTTATTAGAATGTGGAGTATGTATCTATGTTCTTGTGCAGCTACTTTTAATAATGGAATAATAGATTTACACCAAATAGTATTTACTAAAGGAATAAATAATAGCTTGCCAATTACTAGGAAATATTTATATGAAGACTAATATAATAAGTATAGGGTATTGAATGTTAAAAAATATTAATGTTGTTACTAGCCGTAGATTAAGGTATATTAATATTATAAAAATATCGACAGATAGGAGAATAATTTATGGCAGTTAAAATGTTACATACATGTATAAGAGTTATGGATTTAGAGAAATCTTTAAAGTTCTATAAAGAAGCGTTAGGGCTTATAGAAACTAGAAGAAAGGACTTTCCAGAGCACAAGTTTACTTTAGTATATCTTTCAAACGAACTTGGAGGGTATGAAGTTGAATTAACTTATAATTATAACCCAGAAAAGCCTTATGAATTAGGTAATGGATTTAGTCATATAGCAGTTGGTGTTGATGACTTAGAAGCAGAAAGAGAAAAACATGAAGCGTTAGGATATGAAGTTACACCGTTAAAAGGACTTCCAGGACAAAAGCCAGGATATTACTTCGTAACTGACCCAGATGGATATAAAGTTGAAGTTATAAGAAATAAATAGTTTTAAAATAGAGATGCAGCATATGTGTCTCTATTTTTTTAGAAAATTTTAGTTTACATAAAAACAGTAATATAGCTTAACCTAAATAGAGATATATTGAAGAATTAGGTTAAGAGGTGAGGCTGTGGAAAGATTTAAAACTATTAAGACTTATGCTAGCTTTTCAAGAAATGTTCAAATTATTGTAATAAGTGAATTGATATTAGCTGCGGCTTTTGGAATATATGGATTTTTACAAATACTTTATTTAAATGAAATTAATATTCCTTCTGACAAAATTGGTCTCATATTTTCTTTAGGTTCATTATTTTCAATGGTAGGTTTTTTTGTAGGGCCATTTATACATATGTTTGGAAGAAAAAATATTTTAGCTTTAGGTTGTTTATTAAGTTCTATAGGGATAGGAGCATATGCTGTATTTACTAGTTATATATTGCTTTTATTATCACAAATATTAACTAATATAGGACTTTGTTTTATACAAGTTACAGAATTGCAATTACTTTATTCTTATACAACACCAGATAAAGAATGTTGTGCATATAGTTATAAGTCTTCTGTTAATTTTATTGCTTCAACTTTAGGAACTTTATTGGCTGGTAATATAGATAGATTATCTATTTTTAGTATTATAGGATATAGAAAATTATTTTATTTATCAGCAGGTATGACTTTAGTAGCTTTTGTTATGAGGTTATTTTTATTACCTAGAGATGATAGAAGAAAGCTTGATGAAGGAGAGATTAAGGAGTCTGCTCATAATACATTTAAGTTACTTAGGGAGCATAAAAATATAAGACTTTTTGCAATATTTTTATTTATTATTGCTATAGGTGGAAGCGCTGTTTGGCCATATAATAATTTGGTTATGAAAAATTACTTTGGTTTAAGTAATACAACAATATCTATAGTTAGCTTCCTAATAACATCCGTGGTAATGATTGGGATACTAGCAATGCCAATGATTATAGGTAAGATCGGAATAAAAAGATTTGAGTTGATATCACTTATATGTTTAGCAGCAACAATGTTTGGGTTAACATTAAAATTAAGTACTATTCCATTTGTAACTATATTGATAGTTAGATGTATTTTTGCGACTTTAGTTGGGTCATCTTTAGATAGTTCAATGATGAGCTATATTGAAATAGAAAATAGAGATGTTTTTGCAGGAGTAAAGTTACTGGTAAACGGATTATCATGTGCTATAGGTAATTTTATCGGGGGATTCATAATTGAAAATATAAATTTTAGAGGAATATATATTTATGGTTTTGTAGTTTTGATTTTAGTAATACTAATGTTTTATCTAAAGATTTCTAAGATTTTTGGAGATAGAGCGGTAATTTTAGAGAGATATAAGAGGAATTGTACTTGTAGGCTGAGACATAGGTATGATGTGAGAAGAAGATATTAAATAAATTAAGTAGTAGTTTATTTAATAGAAAATTATAAATCAAAAGTAAAGAGGAAACTGCTAAGGTAGTTTCTTTTTTTAATTTAGGAATACAGGTACTAATTCTAAATTTTTAATAATTATAAAAGATTCTGTGATAATTATCATTGAATAGCTTAGAGGTATAGAATATAATTATAACTTGAATAATATCAAAATATATGATCAAGATAGTAAATAAAAAGGATGAAATATATGGCAAAAGTTGTTAATATAATAGGTGAAGGTTCTAATGTAGGGAAAACAGTTCTTATGGAAGGTCTCATTAAGGAACTTAATAATAGGGCATTAACTGTATCAACAATAAAGCATGATGTTCATGGATTTGATATAGATAAAAAAGGCAAGGATACATATAGACATAGGAAGGCTGGAGCAGATACCGTTGTTATTTCATCTAAAAATAGATTTGCAATGATTAAGGAATTAGACGAAGAGGTTAATTTAGAAGATATAATTAAAATGGTAAGTGACAAGGATATAGTGCTTGTTGAAGGGTATAAAAAGAGTAATTTAAGAAAAATAGAGGTCTATAGAGAAGGGGTTAGTGAAAAAATAATAACTCCAAAAGAAAAGTTAATTGCTATTGCTAGTAATGAAAGTATTGATTATGAAGATGTACCAGTAGTTAATAAGGATAATTACAAAGTGCTAGCAGATTTAGTTGAAAAAGAAAAAGAATTTAAATTTGAAAAATAATTATATGTTTTCTGGTGTGTAAAAATCTAAGGGTATGCCTATGATTTTTACACCTGAATGTTTAGCATTCACAGGGCATTAGCCGAAAGGTTATTGTCTCCACGTGTTTTGGGAAGGAAAATAAGTAGATTTAATATAGAAATGTATTAAGCTTGTTACTTATACCCAAAATAAGGTTAAAGTGACAAGCTTTTATTTTATGTAAGCATGAGGTGCGAAATTATGAAATCTTTTATTAGCTTAGAAGAAGGTATAGATATTTTAAATAAAAATGTTAAATCTATTGGAATTGAAGAAGTTTCATTACTTGCTGGAATAGGTAGAGTTTTAAGTGAAGATGTATTTTCTAAGATAGATAATCCTCCATTTAATAAGTCGGCTATGGATGGATATGCAGTAGTTTATAGTGATACAGAGGAAGGAAAAAAATCCTTAAAGGTTATAGATGAAGTTTTTGCAGGAAGCGTTTGTAAAAGTGAAATTAAAAAGGGAACAGCAGTTAAGATAATGACTGGAGCTCCTATACCAATAGGAGCTGATGCTGTTATAAAACAAGAAGATGTAACTTTTAAGGATGGTTTTATAGAGGTAAATAAGACTGTAAATGCTGAGGAAAATATCTGCTTAAAAGGTGAGGATATTAAAGAAGGTAGTCTTTTAGTTAAGAGAAATAAAAGGCTAGATTATGCTGATATAGGTATATTGGCTAGTTCTGGGATAACAAGTGTTAATGTTTATAAAAAGCCAAAGATAGCTTTTATTAGTACTGGAGATGAAGTATTAGATATAGATAAAGATCTAAAAGGTGGAAAGATATATAACAGCAATAAGTACACAATACTAGGTAGATTAATGGAGTTAGGCTATGAAGTATCATATGTAGATCATGAAAATGATAGCTTTACTGGTATCGGAGATAAAATAAAAAGAGCTTTAGAAGTAGCGGATTTGGTAATTACTACTGGAGGAGCATCTGTAGGAGAAAAGGATTTAATAAAAGAAGCTATAGGCTATATTGGTGGCGAGAAGTTATTCTGGAAGATTAATATTAAACCGGGTTCGGCTATGCTTTGTAGTAAATATAATGAGAAAATTATATTAAGTCTTTCTGGAAACCCAACGGCAGCATTAACTACTTTTGAACTTATAGCAAAGACAACGTTAGAAAAACTAAGTGGAAAAGAAGAGCTAGAAATTAATAGAGAAAAAGCTATATTAATTAATGAATTTAAAAAGAAGAGTTCTAGTAGAAGGTTCTTAAGAGGAAAAGTTAAATCAGATGCTAATGGGCAAAAAGTAGAAATAACACAAGTTAAAAGTGGAAATGGAATTCTTAGTTCAACATTAAATTCTAATTGCTTAATAGAGTTAGAAGCTGGAAATGAAGGAGTTAAGAAAGGTGATATAGTTACAATTATTAAGTTTTAAGAGGTGAGTAGCTTTGATAAATAAAACGCTAGCTATTTTGGCAGGTGGAAAAAGTAGTAGGATGAATTATAATAATAAAGCTTTTTTAAGTTTTAAAGAAAAAACTTTCATAGAGCATATTATTAATGCAGGAAAAAGTTTCAAGGAAATTATTATTGTAGCTAATGATAAAGAGGTTTATGAGAGGTTTAATTTAAGAGTTGTAGAAGATATATATAAGGGGAATGGGCCACTAGCTGGAATACATTCTGCATTGAAAAGTTCTAATACTGATTATGTTTTATGTGTAGCTTGTGATATGCCTCTTGTAAGTAGTGAGTTATTAGATTTCTTAGGAAATTATAATGAAGATTATGAGATATTAGTGCCTAAATATAAGGAAAGATTACAGCCGCTTTGTTCAATATATTCTAAAAATATAATAGGTAAAATAGAAGAGAGCTTAATAAGAAATGAAAATAAATTACAAAGGTTTATAATGTCTTCAAATTATAAAGTAATTGAAGAATTAGATAATAGAAAGTTTGAAGAAGAAGATTTTTTAAATGTAAATACACCAATAGAGTTTAATGAATTGGAGGAAAGATAGATGTATACTGTAGGAATTATTACGAGTAGTGATAAAGGATATGCTGGGGAAAGAGAAGATAAGAGCGGGGCAGTTATAAAAGAAATAGTAGAAGCTAAAGGTTTTGAAGTAGTAAGATATGTAGTATTGCCAGATGAAAAAGAAATGCTAGCAAAAGAATTTAAACATATGGCAGATGACTTAGGTGTTAATCTTGTTTTAAGTACAGGGGGAACAGGTTTTTCAGTAAGAGATATAACACCTGAAGCTACGAAGATGGTTATTGAAAGAGAAACTCCAGGAATAAGTGAAGCTATAAGATATTTTAGTTTACAAATAACAAAGAGAGCAATGCTTTCAAGAGCTGCTTCAGGAATAAGAAAGAATACGCTTATAGTAAATCTTCCAGGAAGCCCAAAAGCTTGTAAGGAAGCATTAGATTTTGTATTAGATGATATAAAACATGGAATTGATATATTATTAGGTTCAGCAAGTGAATGTGCTAGAAAGTAAGGAGACGTTAATTATGAAGATGATAAAAGTTGAGGATGCAGTTGGATGTATTTTATCTCATGATGTTACTCAAATAATACCTGGTGAGTTTAAGGGAAGAGTATTTAAAAAAGGTCATATTATTAAAGCTGAAGATATACAAAAGTTTTTAGAAATAGGTAAAGAACACATTTATGTATGGGAGCCTAAAGAAGGTGAGCTTCATGAAAATGATGCTGCTATAAGAATTTCAAACCTTGTCGTAGGTGAAGGTGTTGCTAAATCAGAAGAAATAAAAGAAGGAAAAGTTGATTTCTTTGCTGATAGAGATGGTATTTTAAGAATTGATAAAGAAAAATTATTTACTATTAATTCAATAGGAGAAATTATAGTATCAACACTACACAATAATACTCCTATTAAAAAAGGTGAAAAAATAGGGGCTACTAGAGTTATTCCTTTAATTATAGATGAAAAACCAATATTAAAAGCTGAAGAGTTAGTTAAGGATAAAGTAATTTGGGTTGATGAAATAAAGCCTAAAAAATGTCTTCTTATAACTACAGGTAATGAAGTTTATAAGGGAAGAATTAAGGATGCATTCTTACCAGTAATAAAGGCTAAGTTAGGATATTACGGAAGTGAAGTTATAAGGCAAGTAATTTTACCAGATGAAAAAGAAAGAATAATTGAAGAGATTCAAAAGGGATTAGAAGAAAAAGTTGATATGATTATCTGTACAGGTGGAATGTCTGTAGATCCAGATGATGTAACACCAACTGCTATAAAAGAAAGTGGTGGAGAGCTTGTAACATATGGTTCACCAGTATTACCAGGTGCCATGTTCTTACTTGCATATCATAATGGTACGCCGATTCTTGGAGTTCCAAGTTGTGCTATGTACTCAAAAAGAACTGTATTAGATCTTGTTTTACCAAGAGTATTAGCTGATGAAAGATTAAGCTTTGAGGATATAGCTCATTATGGACATGGTGGATTATGCTTAGATTGTGATGTATGTACATTCCCACATTGCTCATTTGGAAAGTAAAAGGAGAAAAAATATGGATAATGGATTAACTCATTTTGATAATAGTGGAAATGCTAGAATGGTTGATGTTTCTGAAAAGAGAGAAACTGCAAGATGTGCAGTAGCTGTATCTAAGATAAAGGTAAGTGAAGAAACATTAGAGCTTATTGAGGCAGGAAAGATAGGTAAAGGAGATGTACTTGGAGTTGCTAGAGTAGCTGGAATAATGGCAAGTAAGCAAACTTCTAATTTAATTCCAATGTGTCATCCTTTAATGATTTCTAGTGTTAATGTTGACTTTGATATAAATAAAGATGAAAATGCTATAGATATAACAGCAACTGTAAAGATAGTTGATAAAACAGGTGTTGAAATGGAAGCTTTAACAGCAGCAACAGTTGCAGCTTTAACTATTTATGATATGTGTAAAGCTGTAGATAAGAGAATGGTAATTGAGGGGACTCATCTGTTAAAGAAAACAGGAGGGAAAAGTGGTGAATTCAATTTTTTTGAATAGCTGCATAATTAGAAATGAAGGATAAATTTAAAAGAGAAATTGACTATTTACGATTATCTGTAACTGATAATTGTAATTTAAGATGCATATATTGCATGGATGAAAAAGAGAATAATTTCTTAAAAGCATCTGAAAAATTAAGCGATGAAGAAATATTAAGAGTAGTTAAGTCTTGTGCTGAAGTAGGTATAAAGAAAATAAGAATAACAGGGGGAGAGCCTCTAGTTAGACCTAATGTAACTGAGCTTATAGACAGTATAAATAATATTGAAGGTATAGAGGAAATTTATATTACTACTAATGGGATACTTTTAGGTGACAAGGTTGAAGCTTTAGCTAAAAGTGGTGTTAAGGGAGTAAATATAAGTCTTGACTCTCTGAAGGAAGATAGATTTAAGAGCTTAACAAGAAGAGGTGACCTTTCAAAAGTTTTAGAGGCTATTGATAAGTGTATAGAGTTTGGAATCAAAGTAAAGCTTAATACAGTTATGGTTAATGATATAAATCATGATGAGATTATAGATTTTATAAAGCTTACAATAAATAAACCTATAGATGTTAGATTTATTGAACTTATGCCAATAGGTGTAGGAAAGGTTTATAAGGGAGTTAGCAATCAGGAAATAAGAGATCTTATAAAAGATAACTTTAACAATATTATTGAAATAGGTAAAGAAAAAAGTAGCGGACCAGCTAAATATATAAAGGTAGATGATGCTTTAGGTAAAGTTGGATTTATAAGTGCTATGAGTAATTGCTTCTGTGAAGAATGCAATAGAGTTAGGATTACACCAGAAGGATTCTTAAAGCAATGTTTACACTTTGATTATGGAATAAGCTTAAGAGATCTTATTAGAAAAGGTATATCTGACCAAGATTTAAAGATAAAGATTGAAGAGACTATTTATAACAAGCCGGAAAAACATTTATTTAATCAAAATAAAGAGCATGAAGAAATAAGATTTATGAATCAAATTGGAGGATAATATTATGTGTAAGGTAATAGCTGTATGTACGAGTGAGAAAAAAGGAACTGCTAAGCAAATGGTAGATGAAGCGAATCTTATTGAAGAGTTCGGAATTGAAGGAGATGCTCACGCTGGAAAATGGCATAGACAAGTAAGTCTTTTAGGATTAGAAAAGATAGATGAGTTTAACGCTAAAGGTGGAGGCGTAAATTTTGGAGACTTCGGTGAGAATTTAGTAATATCAGGAATTGAACTTACTAAATTACCTATAGGACAAAGATTTAAAGTTGGGGAGACTATATTAGAGCTTACTCAAATAGGAAAGCAATGTCACGACAAATGCGAGATATTCTATAGAGTTGGTCAATGTATAATGCCTACTAATGGAGTATTTACTAGAGTTTTAAAAGGCGGAAAAGTTAAGGTTGGAGACGAAGTTATTCTTTTAGAAAATGAAAATAAAACTTTAAGTTTATAATAATAAGTATACGGTAGAATCAAAAAAATTTGATACTACCGTATTTTTTACAGATATATAGTAGCTTGACCAAAAGAAGAGAGTACTAATATTTCTTGAGATATTCTTCAAGACAGAGACTTTCATTAAATATTACTTTAGCGGCTTCTTTTCCAACATACCTAATATGCCATGGCTCATGCTGTATTCCTGTTATATATGTTTCACCTTCTGGGTATCGAATAACAAATCCATACTTATAAGAATTATTTGCTAACCAATGGTATATATCTTCATTGTTGCCTCCAGCATCTAAATTAATGTCTAATGCTAATCCAGTTTCGTGCTCACTAAATCCAGGACGTGCAACTAGGCTTTCTGCTAAAGATATTGCATCTTCTTGTTAATAACCTAATGATTTATTCATATTGATTTCTTCTTTAAACAATTGTAAAAGTGTATATCTAATTATTTACAAATTTATAAATCGTATATTACAAATTTATTAAATATTTTATTTTTATTAGACAACAGAACTTTAAGAAATAAGATATGTTAAAAATCGTTAAAGTAATAGTTTATTTATTTAGCAACTCTTCATATAATGTAATATTAATTATTTGATATATAAGGAGAAAGTTTGTGGCTTCGAGCAATGGTGATAGATTAGAAAAATTATCAAGGAAAAAAAGAATTAAAGCTAAAAAGAGAAAATGTTCAAAGCAGTTATATCCAGCATTGAAAAATACTAAAAATGGTGCAATATATGGATATATAAATAATAAAGGTGAATTTGTAATACAACCCAAATTTGATGGGGCTTATGATTTTAATGATAATTGTTTAGCTATAATAAATGAAAATAATAAGGATGGAATAATTGATTTAAAAGGAGAGTATAAGGTATACCCCATATACGATAGTATAAGCCCATTCAAGGAAGATAGGGCTATTTTTAGTAGAGATGGTAGTATGGGGGTAATAGGTCAAGAGGGAAATGTAATAACAAAGAAGAGATATGGAATAGTTGGAGATTTTAATGATGATAGGGCTGTAGTTGGTGATAGTAAGTCAGGAGACTATAAATATGGATATATAGATAGAAATGGAAAAGAGGTAATACATCTAAAGTATGAAAATGCTAATGATTTTATAGATGATATTGCATTAGTAAAGATAAAAGATAAGGAATATGGATTAATAGATAAAGAAGGGAAAATTTTAAATATCTATAAATATTATTTGGTATCTCAATATGGCGATGGAGTTATGATGTTTGCTGAGCAATCAGAAGGCTCTTATGGATATATAGATAGAGATGGAAATGTAATAATTAAGCCTATGTTTACATCTGCTAGTGAATTTGTTGATGGGGTTGCTATAGTATCTACTGAGCAAAATTATAATGGGCCATATGGAGTAATTAATAAAAAGGGAGAATATATTTTCACTCCTATATTTAGTGAAATTAGATACTTAGGTGAAGATAGATTAGCCTTAGGAATGCCTATAGGTAAACCACTAGGAGATGATAAGTTCATAGCACCTAGTATATTTGCTATAGGTGATACAAGTGGAAATCTCTTAACTCAATTCAAATATTATGCTGTAGGAAATTATAAGAAAGGTGTTGCATATGCTTCAAATAATAACTCAACTTTCTTTATAGATAAAAAAGGGAAGGTAATTAATTCATTACCAAAGGTTAAGGGGAGTGGGGAGTTAGAAATAAAAGATGATATAATTTATGCTGATATAGATTATTCACCATATTACTTAACAAGATCAGGGAAAATTATATATAAGCCAAATGATGAAATTATACTTGATAATATATATTCTGTAATTAAAGAGAGATATAAACCAAACTTTAATTTTTTAATTTATATCCCACAAGTTAAGGGTATTAAAAATAGAAGGGTTGAAAAGAAGGTAAATAATAAGCTTAAAACATTATCATATTTTAAACCATTTGCAGAAGATCAGATTAGTCACAATATAAATGAAAATGATGTTTTAGATTATAGTTATTATGGAACCTTTGAAGTTACATTTTTTAAGAAGGACATACTTATACTAAGCTTAACAGGATATTATTATCCTTTAGGTGCTGCGCATGGATTATCATCTAAAATAACACCTGTAATAAATCTTGATAGTGGTGAGTTTTATAGTTTAGAAGATTTATTTAAGGTAGAAGTAGATTGGAAGAGTAGATTAAATTCAATTATAGAAAAGATGATAAATGAAGATCCGCAGTATGCCTATGTATATAAGGATGGGTTTAAAGGAATAAATGAAGGACAAAATTTTTATTTTGATGAAGATAACCTATATATTTATTTTCAACCTTATGATATAGGGCCATATGCAGCGGGATTTATTACATTTAAGATACCATTTAGCTTAATACAGGATATTATGGAAAAAGGAAATATTGATTGGATAAAATAATAGGAGTACACATCTCAGAAGAGGTTGCTTAGGGCAATCTCTTTTTTTATAATTTTTTAGAAAATTACATAAACTAACACTAAAAATAAGATTAATTAAAGGAGAATATAAAATGGATAAGGCCAATCTTAAAAATAATATTATTTCAAAAACAATATTATTTATAGCAATTATGATATTTGTAGTAATATTTAAGTCAATATTTGGAGAGCAGAATACACCAGTTGGTATTGCAACTGTAATAACATTACTTATGTTATTAGGAAAGGATTTAACACAGAATCCAATAAAGAATTTTTTAATACTTGCAGGAATTAATTTAGCACTTGGAATAAGTGCATTTATAGCTGCTAATAATGTTTGGTTAGGAATAATTATAGACTTTTCTGCGTTATCATTAATAGGATATTATTTTAGTTATGCGATGACCAAGGGGCTTATATTGCCTTATGGATTACAATATTTATTTATGTTAAATGGTCCTGTATATGGAGATGTTTTTGTAAAGAGAATTTTAGCATTAATCGCTGGTGCTGTAATTATTATGGTAAGTCAATTTATAGTAAATACCAAGAAAAATAATACTTTTAAAAAAGAGAATTCAATAATAGGTTTTAATAAAGATGAAAATGATAGTGTTTATAGGGAGTATGAAGTATTTGGTAAAAAGGTTAAGATACATACAATAAGAGCTTCTTATGCGATAAGAGTTGGATTTCTTACAGCATTAACTTCGTTTATAGCCTTATATTTCAAGCTAGCTGAAGGGCGTTGGATGGTTTATACTATCTTCTCCTTAACTGAGTTATATTCAGAAAATTGTAAAGTTAGAGCCTGGAAGAGATTACAAGGAACTATTATAGGTTCAATTATTTTGATTATACTCTTTATCTTTATTAAAAGTCCAACTTTAAGAGGTTTGATGATATTAGTAGTGGGATATTTAAATTCATTTGCAGAAGATTATAGAGATGTGGTAGTTTTAGTTACAATATCTGCTGTAGCACCTTTGGCACTTACAACAGGATCTTTCTATGCAGTACTTGAGAGAATAATTTATGTTATTATAGGCATAATTCTAGCGTTAATAGCAAATGCACTTATTTTGAAAAAGTCAGAAAAAGATACATCAACAACGTAGTATGAATAAAATGTTGTAACAAAAGTATACATATAGAGTATATTAATTAATAAAGAACTGATGCAAATAAAATTTGTATCAGTTCTTTATTGTGAATATTCAGAAAATAGAAAAGATACAAAAAGTTTTAATATATAGCAAAAGGTGGTAAAATTACTTTTGTTAATAATAATTATGTAGGGTAAAAGGGGGATAATAAAAGGAATGAATATAACAAGTGAATCCAAGAGTGGTATTTTTTCTAATAAGGATTTAAAAAAATTAATAATTCCATTAATAATTGAACAAATACTAGCTGTTACTGTAGGATTAATAGATACAGTAATGGTTTCTAATATAGGTGAATATGCTGTGTCAGCAGTTTCTTTAGTTGATACGATAAATATTTTATTAATAAATATTTTTGCAGCTTTAGGTACTGGAGGTGCAGTAGTTGCGGCACAATTAATAGGTAGAGGTGCAAAGGAAAAAGCAAGATTCTCAGCAAAGCAATTAATCTTAGTTACTGGTATTTTATCTTTTATAATAATGATATTTTGTTTAGTACTTAATGAATCCTTACTTCATTTAATTTTTGGTAGTGTTGATTCAAGGGTAATGTCTAATGCAAAGATATATTTTTTCTATTCTGCAATTTCATATCCATTTATAGCATTATACAATTCTGGGGCTGCATTATTTAGATCAATAGGAAATTCTAAAATTTCAATGATAAATTCAGCTATTATGAATGTTATTAATATTATATTAAATTCAATATTTATTTTTGGTTTAAATCTAGGTGTTTTTGGAGCAGTTTTAGCTACATTAATAGCTAGAGTAATCGCATGTATAGTAATTCTTTATATGTTAACTAAGAAGAAAAATGATTTATATATAGATAGTTATTTAAAGTTAAAGTGGGATTGGAAATATATAAAGAAGATTTTAGCGATAGGACTTCCATCAGGTTTAGAAAATGGAATGTTCCAATTAGGAAAAATTTTAGTACAAAGCTTAATTGCTACGTTCGGAACATATTCAATTGCAGCTAATGCAGTTGCAAATAATATTGCTCAAATGATGATAATTCCAGGTAGTGCTGTTGGACTAGCTATGATAACTGTTGTAGGGCAGTGCATAGGAGCTAATAAATATGAAGAAGCTATATACAATGTTAAAAAGCTTATGAAGATAACATTTGTTTCTATGGCTATATTAGGGGTGTTTTTTGCTATAGTTTCTCCACAAATATTGTGGGTATATTCTCTATCAAAAGAAACTACTAATTTAGCATTAAAATGTATTTGGATTCATGTAGTAGCAGGAATAATTATATGGCCAATATCATTTACATTACCTAATGCCTTACGTGCAGCTAATGATGCTAGATTTACAATGCTAGTATCTATTTTCTCAATGTGGATATTTAGATATTTTTTAAGCTTTCTATTAGCTAGAGATTTAGGGTTAGGACTTGTAGGAGTATGGTTAGCTATGATAGTAGACTGGATTGTTAGATCTATATTATTTGTCTATAGATATAAGGGTGGAAAGTGGAAATATAAGAAGTTAGTTTAATAAAGACATCTATGGGGACTATTAATGTTTACAATAAAGTTGTAGTATTATATAATAATTATTATCAATTAAAGGTCGGAGGAAATAATTATGGGAAAGAAAATAGAACTAGTATATGAAGATGGTAAATATATTGTTTCAATAGATGGATCAGCAGTAGAAGCACAAGAGGATGCAGATAAAGCTTTTGAAAGATTTAAGCAAGTTATAAAAAATAATAATAACAACAATGAAAAATCATGGTTATATATTGAAGAGACAATTAAATCATTTGGAAATGAAAATGTGGAGATTAATGGACAGTTTAAGACAGTAACTATTGGTTCATTAAAATATTTCTATAATACTGGAAAAGTATTTTATATATCAGAAAATGATATGACACAATTAATAGGAGGATATGGATTAATTAAATTTATATTAGAAACTCCTGGATTACAAGAAAAAGAAAATATAGAAAGCTTCTTAGAATTATGTAAAGTAGTAATTGATAATGGTGCTAACTATAGAATTGCTAGTGGAAGCATAGTAATAATTAGTGCAGTTTTAAATTATGGATCTGTAGAATTTAACTTTGATTACAATAGAATAAATAAAGGTATTGCTATTGAAGATGGAAACTTTGAAGAATTTAAAAAGTATGTTTTAGATGCAATAAAATAGGTAAAGAATAAATAACCTCTGAGATATAGAAGTCTTATATCTCAGGGGTTATTTATATATAGTTTTGAAATGTACGAAAGTATATATATAAGAATAATATATAATGATATTATTTATTGAGTGAGAAGATATGGACTATTATAAGATGTTTGATGATTTTATGAAAAATTGTGGATATGATTTTAGTGAATATAAAGATAATAATTCAAGTGAGAATGAAGAGTCACCACCAGGAGTTGCTGATGATGATTGTAGGTGTGGAGATAGCGATATACCAGGTGGATTTCAAGATTTAAATCCACAGGCATTAATTGCAATAGCAAGCATATTAGGAATAAATATAGCTAGTAAATTACCATTTAATACACAAAATGCTGTAGGAAATTTTTTGGAATTACTAGGACAAGTTATAATAACTTTTAATGCTCAACAACAATATTTTCAAGGTGGACCAGGAAGGTATTATAATCCTATATACAGGAATGCTGCTAATCCTTTCTGTCCAGATACTACTGATGAAAGCAGTAAAAATACATCTGATCACATTAATAAGAGACAAAGCAAAACTAGTAATGGCACCAAAAACAATACGATACTATTGAGAAGAATAGAAAGTTTAGAAAATGAAATATCAATATTAAAAGAAGAAATAGAAAAGTTAAAATAAAATTTTAACATAGGTTAAACTAGCATTTTGTTAAATGCTAGTCTTTATATTTAGGGCTAAAGTAAAATAAAAAATGAATTTATTTATTAAGTAAATAATTAAAAGTATCATAGATTATTTCAAAGCCCCTAATAATTTCATTGTAAGATATATTTGCAAAGCTAAGTCTAATAGAAGGAATATAATGATCAGTATCATAAAAAAAACTTCTTCCAGTAGCTACTAATACACCTTTTTTCTTTAAAGTATTAATGACGATGTCTTCATTTAAAGAAGATGGAATTATTATCATAGAATAAAATCCAGTAGTATTACCAAGTGTCTTTATTCCTAAATTATTAAGCGAAGCTAATCCTTTCTGGAAAGCATTAAGCTTAGTCTTATAAGATTTTTTTACGAAGGATGTATGTTTATCCAGTAGATTACTTTTTAGATATATATCTAAAGTAGCTTGTGATGAAAGTGATGGAGAAAAGTAATAGCTTAAGTATGCAAATTTTATATGTTTTTTAAGTATATCGATTAATGAATCAGGTACAACAGATATACCTAATCTTATCCAAGGAATTAGTTTAGAAAAACTTTTTAGATATATAGTGTGTTCTCCGAAACTATAAGAAGATAAAGGTAAATTCCTAGAATTTATTATGTAATCTCCAAAATAATCATCTTCAACAATAAAAACATCATATTTATCAGCTAATTCACAAATATATTTTTTAGTATTGCTATCTAATGAAGTGCCTAATGGATTATTTGCTCTAGGAGCTAGATAGAAAAATTTTATATCCTCATATTTGAAGATTCTTCTTAATTCTTTTAAATCATATCCATTTTCATCCCTATTTATTGTTATAGTAGGTATATTTTTATTTTTTAAATATCTAATATAAAAACTATAGCAAGGTTCTTCAATTAAGATCTTGTTTTTATTATTAGGAAAGGGCATTTCTGTTAATAAAGAAAGCATTTGAAGTATTCCCATATTTACAAATATATTTTTTTTCTCAGTATAAATCTGAAATTTAGATAAATACTCTGGCAACTTACTCTGTAAAGAATCTATGGCATCCAGTCCTATATTAAGTGATGAATTTCTATGTGTATCAATTGACCTATCTAAGCAATGTTGTAAATCAAGTAAAGGAAATGAACTCATATTAGGATTACCAGTTGAAAAATCAAATATATTACCGTTATCATCAGTTTTCTCTGTTAATAAGTTATCTATAAGATAATAGCCACTTTGAGGTTTACAGTAAATATAATGGTCTTTTATTAAAAGTGAATATGCTTTTTCAACTGTACTTTTACTACAATTATATTTTTGAGACATAGATCTTATTGATGGTAATTTGTTGCCAGGGAAAAGCGTGTTATTACGTATATCTGTTATTAAATCGTTAGCTATTTTGTTATATAAGTGCTCCATAAGTCCTCCTACAATCACTAAATAACTGTAAAATTGTACTAGTACAGTTTAATTTTATAACAATTGAAAAGAATTGTATATAGCTTATAATAAAATCATAAGGCTTAAGTAAACGTTTATAAAGCTATAAATGGGAGGAGAAAGTTATGGGTAACAGCAAAAATGGTATATTTGAAAAGTTTAATTCAGTACTAGAAAGAACATTAGTACCAATAGGGGCAAAGATGGCGTCTCAAAGACATATTAGAGCTATAAGAGATGGTATGATTTGTGCAACTCCACTTTCAATAGTTGGAGGTATATTCTTAATTATAGGTTCACCACCAGTTGATTTAAATAGAATAGAAGCAACAAACTTTTTTAATAAGTTTTTAATAGCATGGAAAACATTTGCTATGGAACATGGTGCAGCTATAGAGCTACCTTTCAATATGACTATGGCATTGATGGGATTATTTATAGCAATTGGTATAGCATATAGTTTAGCAAAAGAATATAAGCTAGATACTTTAGGATCACTAATAATTTCAGCTGTAACATTTTTAATAGTATCAGCACCATCACAACTTGCAGTATTTACAGAAAAATTAAATGACACAATGGCATCTACTGATATATTGGCTAATAAAGTCATGGCAATGCCAGCTACATACTTAGATGCAAAAGGTGTATTTACTGCAATGATAATAGGTATAGTAACAGTAGAAATTACCAGAATACTTAAGAAAAACAAAATTGAAATTAGAATGCCAGATAGCGTACCGCCAGCAGTATCAGCATCATTTTCAGCAATTATACCTTTATTAATAAATGTAGTACTTTTCTATGGATTAAGTTTATTTGCACAAAGTGCAACAGGAAAATTAATACCTCAATTAATAATGGATTCATTAGCTCCATTAGTTAAAGCAGTTGATAGCGTATGGGGAATTATCCTTATCTCAATTGTAACTCAATTATTATGGCTAGTAGGACTTCATGGATCATCTATAGTTTCTGGAGTTATTGGAGCCTTTGAAGCAACAAACTTAGCTATGAATGCAGAAGCTGTATCAGCAGGAGCAGAAGCACTACCTTATGTTTATACAACTCCATTTAGAGCATTCTTTATGATAATTGGAGGAGCAGGAGCAACACTGGCATTAGTATTACTAATGTGTAGAAGTAAATCAGCACACTTAAAGGCTATAGGTAAATTATCTTTAGTTCCAAGTTTATTTAATATTAATGAACCAGTAATTTTTGGTGCACCACTTGTATTAAATCCAATAATGGCTATTCCATTTATAGGTGTACAAACTGTTAATGGAGTAATAATGTATTTCGCTATGAAGACTGGTTTAATTGGTAAGACATTTGCATCAGTACCATGGACTACACCGGCACCTCTTGGGGGATTCCTTTCAACTATGGATTGGAAAGCTGGTGTTGCTATAATACTATTACTATTATTAGATATGGTATTATACTTCCCATTCTTAAGAGCATATGAAAATCAATTAAATAGAGAAGAATTAAATGCAGAAAATGATAATTTAAATCTTGAAGATACAGTACTTTAATTAGAATATATAAATTTTTATTTGGTGGTACCTAAAGTAAATTTAGGTAGCACCAAAATGTTATAGGGGAATAAAGGAGGACAAAAATATGAAATATAAGTTTCCAAAGAACTTTTTATGGGGTTCAGCAACAGCTTCTTACCAAGTTGAAGGTGGAGTTAATGAAGGTGGTAAGGGGGTAACAGTATGGGATACATATTACCACAGTGAGGATAGAGGATATACAGGTGATGTAGCAGCAGATCATTACCATAGATATAAAGAAGATATTAAATTATTAAAAGAAATGGGACATAACACTTATAGATTATCTATATCTTGGGCTAGAATTTTTCCAAATGGGTATGGAGAAATAAATCAAGAAGGATTAGATTTTTATAATGATCTTATAAATGAATTAATAGCTAATGGAATTAAGCCGAATGTAACTATTTATCACTGGGATTTACCACAAAATTTATTAGATCAAGGTGGATGGTTAAATAGGGATAACTTAAAACATTTTGTTGATTATGCTAAATGTTTATTTGAAAACTTCGGAGATAGAGTTGATATTTGGACTACAATAAATGAACCTGCTTCAGAGGTAATGGGAGGATTTGTTCAAGGAGCACATCCACCACTAGAAAAGAACTTAGCAAAAGCATTCCAAGTTTCACATAATATGAATATGGGACATGCTATGATAGTTAAATTATTTAGAGAAATGAATATGAAGGGTGAAATAGGTATAGTTTTAAATCCAATGCCAGTACATCCAGCCAGTGAGAGTAATGAAGATAAGGTAGCTGCAGAAAAAGCATATGATTATTTTACTAGATGGTATGTTGCTCCAGTTATGGTTGGGGAGTATCCAAAAGCAATGCTAACAGAATGTATAGAGAGATATAAGTCTCCAATTATAGAAGATGGTGATTTAGAGTTCTTAAAAGAAAATAAGATGGATTTCTTAGGAATTAACTACTACATGAGAAGAGTAGCAGCTCATAATGAAAGTGGAAATTATGAAAAA
This sequence comes from Clostridium hominis, assembly GCF_014287825.1. Classification (NCBI taxonomy): domain Bacteria; kingdom Bacillati; phylum Bacillota; class Clostridia; order Eubacteriales; family Clostridiaceae; genus Clostridium; species Clostridium hominis. The sequence goes on along the minus strand of NZ_JACOOO010000016.1, from coordinate 113,390 downwards.
ATTAACGAGCAATTTAAATTTGTAAAAGTTCCAGATGGATTATATACAGATTGGGGCTGGGAGATATATCCTGAAGGATTATATGAGTTATTAGATGATATAAGAAAAGAATATGGTGAGATGCCAATTTATATAACAGAAAACGGAATGGGAGCTATAGATAAGATAGATGAAAATGGTGAAATAAATGATGACTATAGAATTGACTATATTAAGCGTCATATAAAAGCTATGCATAAGTGTATAGAAAATGGTATAGAGATTAAAGGATATTATGTATGGTCAGCTATAGATATTTTATCATGGACTAATGGATATACAAAGAGATATGGATTAATTCATGTAGATTTTGATACTTTAGAAAGAAAGATAAAAAAGAGTGGAAAATGGTATAAGAAAGTTACAGAAAATAATGGCTTAGAAGAATAAGGAGATAAGAATTATGAAAAATTTACCGTATAGACAAATACATTTAGATTTTCATACTTCAGGAGATATTCCTGAAATAGGAGTAGAATTTGATAAAGAAGAATTTGGAGAAATATTAGAAAAAGCTAGGGTAAATTCAATAACATGTTTTTCTAGATGTCATCATGGTTACCTTTATTATGATTCAAAAAAGTTTCCTGAAAGAATACATCCACATTTAAAAAATAAAAATATTTTAAAAGAGCAAATAGAAGTATGTCATGAAAAGGGAATAAGGGTTCCAATATATTTACCTGTTGAATGGGATGAATATACTGCAAAAGAGCATCCAGAGTGGGTAATAATAGATGAAAATGGAGCTCCAGTTCAAAAGGTATTTGATGCAGGGTTTTATAATGCAATTTGCGTAAATACTCCTTATTTTGATTTCTTAAAAGAACAAATAAAAGAAATAATCGAAGAGTTTAGTCCTGTAGATGGATTATTTATAGATATATTAAATATTAAAGATTGTTGTTGTAAATACTGTATCTCGGAAATGAGAAGTAAAGGTATAAATGCTGAAGATAGAGCAGAAAGAATAAAGTTTGCTCAATTTAAACTTGATAGATTCAAAAAAGAAATGACTGAATTTATAAGAGAGTATGATTCAGATTGTGATATTTTTTATAACGTAGATCACATAGGAACTAAGCATAGAAAAGCAATTGAGACATTTACACATTTAGAGATAGAGTCTCTTCCAAGTGGTAAATGGGGATATATGCACTATCCTGTAACTATAAGATATGCAAAAGAGTTAGGACTAGAATGTATTGGAATGACAGGGAAATTCCATACAGCATGGGGAGATTTCCACTCAATAAAGAATAAAGAAGCTTTAGAGTTTGAATGTTTTAATATGTTAGCTACTAATGCTGGTTGTAGCATAGGAGATCAACTACATCCTAGGGGAAGACTATGCAAAAATTCTTATGAATTAATTGGAGATGTTTATAGGGAAGTAGAAAAGAAAGAACCTTGGTGCATAGGTGCAGAAGCTGTAACTGATATTGCTGTTATGGCTACAGAAGAATATCTTCCATATGATAAAAAATTAGTTATGGATGATTTGGTTGGAGCTACAAGAATGCTTCAAGAATTAGGGCAACAATTTAGTATAATTGATTCTTTAAGTGATTTTAGTAAATATAAGCTAATTATTATGCCTGATAATATTGTTGTTAACAGTGAGTTAAAAGAAAAAATAGATAATTATATTAAAAATGGCGGAAAGATAATTGCATCTTATAAATCAGGATTAGATAAAGAAAGTAATAAATTTGAATTAGATTCATTAGGTGTTAGATTTATATCTGAGGCAGAGTATAGTCCAGATTTCATAGTTCCAGAAGGTAAAATTGGAGAAGGGCTTTACAATATGGAATATACAATGTATATGAAAGGGTTAAAGGTTGAAAATACTTTAATTGGACAACCTTTAAGTTATGCTAATAATCCATATTTTAATAGAACATGGGAACATTTTTGTTCGCATCTTCATACACCGTCATCAGGTGAAAGAGCATATCCTGCAATTGTAGGTACAGAAAGTTCTATATACTTCTCTCATCCTATATTTTCGCAGTACGAAGCTAATGCTCCAAAATGGTGTAAGATTTTAGTGAGTAATGCAATTAAGATGCTTATTGGAGATAGTATTGTAGTAAGTAATTTACCATCTACAGCTTTAATTAATTTAAATGAGCAAAAGAAGGAAAATAGATTTATATTGCATGTACTACATTATATAGCTCAAAGAAAAGGATCAACTATAGATATAATTGAAGATAAGATACCACTATATAATTCAGAGTTTAGCCTAGCGCTTAACAAAGATATAAAAGGCATAAAGCTTGTGCCAAATAATACAGAATTGAAGTGGAAATTAGAGGATGGAAGAGTTAAGTTTGCCGTTGAAAAAATAGAAGGTCATCAAATGATAGAGATAGAATATTAAAATTATTTATGCTATAAAAGTACTTCTAGTATTTTTATAGCATAATATATTTTTTTATATTAAAAATATAAGAAAGAAAATATTTATATCGCATTAAATAAAGTCTATAATATAGTTATAGTTAAGGAAACTCACTACTCATATACATTCGTAGGAGTACACTTACAGTGTAAGTCCAAATGTCCAAATTTAAATTTGAATTTTCTTAACTTCAAACTACCAAATCGGAGATTTGGATTTTCGTTACAGAATGGAGGATTAATATGAAAAAGGTTGAAGAAAGATTTTTAGAATATGTTAAAATCGATACAAAAAGTGATACTACAACAGGAACAACTCCAAGTACAAAAGGACAACTTGTTTTAGCAGATATTCTTGCTAAAGAACTTAAGGAAATGGGATTAAATGATGTAACTATAAGTGAGTATGGATATGTTTATGCAACATTAGAAAAAAATTGTAATAAAAATATTCCAACTATAGGATTCATAGCTCATATGGATACAGCTCCAGATTATAGTGGAAAGGATGTAAATCCTCAAATAGTTAAGAATTATGATGGTGGAGATATAAAACTTAATGAAGATACTGTATTATCTCCAAAGTTTTCACCAGAGCTTAAAAACTATGTAGGAAAAACATTAATAACTACAGACGGAAATACTCTTTTAGGAGCTGATGATAAAGCTGGTATAGCTGAAATAATGACAGCTGTAGAATATTTAATTAATCATCCAGAAATAGAACATGGGGACATTAAGATAGGATTTACTCCAGATGAAGAAATAGGAGAAGGCGCAGACCATTTTGATGTTAAATACTTTGGTGCAGACTTCGCTTATACTCTTGATGGAGGAGCTATAGGTGAGTTAGAATATGAAAACTTCCATGCTGCTGGAGTTAAAGTAACTATTAAAGGTGTTAATGTTCACCCTGGATATGCAAAAAATAAGATGGTAAACTCAATAACTATTGCAAATGAATTTGCTTCTATGGTGCCTGCAGATGAAGTTCCAGAAAAGACTTCTGGCTACGAAGGATTCTATCATCTTATAGAGCTTAATGGAACAGTTGAAAATACATCAATGCAATATATAATAAGAGATTTCTTTGATGATACTTTTATTAAGAGACAAGAAAAATTAAAAGAAATAGAAAAAACTTTAAATAATAAATATGGTGAAGGAACAGTAACTGTAGATATAAAAGAGCAATATAGAAATATGAAAGAAATGGTTGAACCAGCAATGCACATAGTTGACAATGCTAAAAAAGCTATGGAAGAGGCTGACGTTATACCAGAAATTAGACCTATAAGAGGTGGAACAGACGGATCAAGACTTTCATATATGGGATTACCAACACCTAATATGTTTACTGGAGGAGAAAACTTCCACGGTAAATATGAATATATAGCTATAGAATCAATGGAAAAAGCTGTTCAAGTTGTTGTAAATATAGTTAAAAACTATGCTAAATAGTGCCTGCGGCAGAGGAACAGATTATCTGTAATAAAATTAAGAATTTTAATATACAAAGGATAAAATGTTGATTACGACTAAAATATAAATGTTCTATGGAAGATAAAAGTTACTAGGATGAAATAAATAAGTCTATCGACGGAAGAGTTAGGAGTGTTATTTTTGGTAGATAAAAAGATATACGATGGATATTTAGAAATACTTAAAGAAGAAATAGTACCTGCAATGGGATGTACTGAACCAATAGCTATAGCTTATGCAGCAGCTAAAGCTAAAGAGGTTTTAGGTGAAATGCCTAAAAAGGTTATAGTTTGGTGTAGTGGTAATATAATAAAAAATGCTAAATGTGTAACTGTTCCGAATACAGGAAATTTAGTAGGGATAAAGGCAAGTGCTATAATTGGAGTTTTAGCTGGTGATGCTAGTAAAGGATTAGAAGTTATCAATGTTGTTGATGATGCTAGTATTGAAAAAGCTAATGAACTAGTTAATACAGATTACTGTGAAGTTAAGAGGTTAGATACAGAAGTTCAACTTCATATTTTAGTAGAAGCATATGGAGAGAATAATAAGGCAACTGTAGAAACTAAGTTTGCACATACAAATATCTGTAAGATAACTAAAGATGAGGAAGTTTTACTTGAGGTGGAAGAATCTCCAGATAAATACTTAGGGGTATTTGTTGATAGAGGTATATTAAATGTAAAAGATATATATGAATTTGCAAATACAGTTAAAATTGAAGATGTTAAAGAACTTTTAGATAAGCAAATAGCTTATAATATAAGCATAGCAGAAGAGGGCTTAAAAGGTACTTATGGTATAGGAATAGGGAAGGTTATTTTAGAAAGCTTCCCAGGAGATTCTGTAGTTACTAAATTAAAGGCTTATGCAGCAGCAGCCTCTGAAGCTAGAATGACTGGAAGTTCACTACCTGTTATGACTAATAGCGGAAGTGGAAATCAAGGTATGACAACCTCTATTCCAGTTATAATTTATGCTAAGGAAAAAGGTCTTACAGATGAACAATTATATAGAGGATTAGTATTCTCTAACCTTATGACTATTCACCAAAAAACAGGAATAGGTAGACTTTCAGCATTCTGTGGTGCTGTTAGTGCAGGATGTGCTAGTGGAGCTGCTATAACGTATTTAGAAGGTGGATCACTAGAGCAAATTAATAAAACAGTAACAAACACTCTTGCAAATGTATCAGGAATAGTATGTGATGGGGCTAAAGCTTCATGTGCAGCTAAAATAGCAACAAGTATAGATGCGGCTATGATGGCACACTATCTTGCTATGTCAGATCAGGCATATCGTGCTAATACAGGAATACTTAAAGAGGATATAGAAGATACTATAACTGCTGTCGGTAAACTCGGAAAAGAAGGTATGAAAGAAACAGATAAAAAGATTTTAGATATAATGCTAGAAGAGTAATATTACAAGCGAAGCTCGTAGGTGAAAATTCGACTTTGTCGAGATGAAAAGGCTGCTAGGCAGCAGGGAAAAGTTAACTGAAGTTAAAGTGAAAAGTATCTATGATAGTACTTTTCACTATTGCCAGAGGCAATAGTTTCCCTGTCATGTCAGTGGCCTTTTCCCTTTTGATGAAGTCAAACTTTTCGCCAAAGTATTTACGTTTTAAATGAGTTTCAGTTATTGAAGCTCATTTTTTAAAACAGTTGACCAGTGTATCATATATTAATCAAATTTATAGGGTAAGAGAGGAAAATATGAAAAGAGTTTTGAGAAGTTTGACTTTATGTATGATGTTGTTTTTAGTTAGTTGTAGTAATGATAAATATCAACTAATTACTTTCGATAAAAATGATATATGGGGTATAAAATTAGAAATGTATCAGAAAACAAAAGGTCCTATTACAGTGAATATGCAAGAATCAATATTTTATGAAGAGCAAGCAGATAATGCATTAAAGTTAATGAAAGATGATATTAAAAGTATTTAGAAATTTAATAAATTAATTAATGATAAGATTGAAGTTTATATTCTAGATAAAGTTTTTTTGATAACAGTATTTATATAGATGATAATAAAATATACTGCACTTATGATAGTGTTGAAAACAATGAATATAGAGAGCAACTTGTAAGAGCTGCATATTCACCCTTGAATAATGCGGTATTGAAGAATCAGTTGAGCCATTCATAAATTTATAAATTTTAGAATATTCTACTAATAGTTAATTGTTTGTTGGAGGTTATGAATGGGTTATTATATTAAAGTAGAAGCTAGGGTAAATATTTATGTTGAGGATCTTAATCCTGAGGGTACTAAAACAATCTTGTTTCTACACGGTTGGCCTGGAAGTCATAAGTTGTTTGAATATCAGTTTGATCAGCTTCCAAAGTATGGGTACAGATGTATCGGAATAGATACTAGAGGCTTTGGGGAGTCTGATAAGCCTTATAATGGATATAACTATGACCGTTTATCGGATGATGTTAGATGCGTAGTAGAAACTCTAAATCTTAGGGATTTCACACTGGCAGGACATTCAACAGGGGGAGCGATGGCTGTTCGATATATGTCCCGACATAAAGGTCATGGTGTATCTAAACTTGTTCTTATTGATGCGGCAGCTCCTACTGTTATAAAGCGTCAAAATTTCCCGTATGGTTTAGAAAAAGAAGATGTAATCAAAATTATTGAAGGAACATTTACCGATCGTCCTAAAATGCTTAGGGATTTCGGGGACACATTTTTCTTTCAGTATATAACTGAACCATTGTCTGATTGGTTTTTTCAGTTGGGATTACAGGCAGCAGGCTGGGCAACTGCAGCCATTGCAAATACTTGGATAAATGAAGTACTATTTTCTGATTTAGAAACAATAAATGTTCCTACTTTAATTATTCATGGAATTCATGATAAGGTTGTTCCATTTGAACTAGGTGAAGTACAAAACCAAAGCATTAAAAATTCAAAACTTATACCATTTAAATACAGTGGTCATGCGACATTCTATGATGAACGTGATAAATTTAACAAGGAATTGACTAAATTTATTGAAGAATAAAGTTTTGGCAACATAGAATGTCTTAATAAAAAACACTAAACTTAAACAAATTACATGAGAACGGATATGATGGTTCTGGTGTTGCAATTGCTATTATAGATGCTACATTACTAGTGGATCATGTGGAGATAAAAGATAATCTAAAGTTTTATAAAGCTCTTAGTCGCGAAAAGGACATTGCCGAGATGCATGGAGTAGCAATGACTTCTATTGCAGTTGGAAAGAATATAGGCGTTGCGCCTAAAGCTGACCTTTATTTTGTAGCTGATGATGTTTATAATTTTGAACAAAAAAAGGTGGATTTCACAAATTATGCTGAAGATATTTTAAATATTATTGAACTAAATAAGTCCTTGAAAAATAAAATTAGAGTAATTTCAATTTCGAGTGGTTATTCAGATAAGGAATCTGTACTAGGTGCTGATGAATTGACAGAAGCTATAAAAAAAGCTGAAGAAAATAACATTGCAGTATTATGCTTAATACCAGGGAATGAAATTAATGATTTCTCAAGCTTAACTAGAGTATCTTATGAGGATGTTAATGATATTAATAATTATATGCCATATTTGTATGAGCCATATGATAAAAATATATATGTTCCCACAGATAAAATAACCTACGCATCTTCTTTAGGTGAGGAAGACTATGCTTATGTATCATGGGGTGGGATGAGTTCTATAGTTCCCTATGTAGCTGGATTATATACCTTAGCATGTCAAGTTGATAGTAGTATTACTATTGAAAAATTAATCAAATAATAGAGCAATAAAATGTAGTGATTTTTTATGAACTTAAAATAGGTCAACTAATATTTAGTTAAATAAAGCATATAGTTAATGTATAAAGTCTAGTTTAGCAATTAGACTTTTTGAACAATTTTAAATTATTGTAAAGCATAAATTAAATATTAAATTAATTAAAATACCGTATATTCATTTGAATTATACGGTATTTTTTATTGCGTAACTCAGAAATATTACGCAATATGAAATTACTTCAAATTAGTTAAGAAAATTGAATAGTGCGGTACAAGATAAATTATCTTAGATTAATATATCCAATGAATTTAGGGAAAAATAACTTTGCAACAATAATTGGATATAATCAGGAGGAAATTATGAAAAAATATTTAAGTTGTTTTTTAATTACATGTACCTTAATGATGTTACAGTCACTTTGGTGCAGTGAGGTAAGTGCTGAACATTTTATTGAGGAACCTACTAATTCATTAAGATGTACCAATAGTGAAGAATCTCCTATTCCTAAACTAGCAAAGCTTAAACAAATTTCGTCTAATCAAATTCAGATAAGTTATGATATGGATGTGGATATGGATCTTGGTACAAAAGCAACTAATTACTGGGTTCAAGATACAAAGAATGCTACACCAGAATATATAGCTACTCTTGGTAAGAATGATAAGGTAAATGAAAATAATTCACTTACTGATAACCTAGTTAAAATTAATTCAAAAGATGGTTCATCAAAAACATTTGTATTAACCTTTAGCCAAGATATTCCTAAAGGAAAAGAGTATAACCTAATAATTTGTTATGTAACAGTTAAAGGGGCTCCGCCATATAGTGGAGATAATGGAGCTGCAACATTTATTGGAAAGTAAAGGTAGCTACAATTTAAAGTTAAAGTGAAAATATCGCATTATTCAAAGGTGAATATGCGGTATTTTTTAATTTGAAATTCAAATATATTACGCATTCTGATTATATTGCGTAATAAAAAATGATCTTTTAAAATTGAATAGTATGGTATTGGAAGTATATGTTATAATTTATTTATTATATACATTGTAAGATATATTACAGCATAAAATGAGAGGTAAGAAAATGAAAGATAGATATAAATTAACAATAATCCACCTAATATTGTTTATTTCTGCATTGGGTATAGGTGTAATAACTGAAAAACCATATAGATATGTTAATGAATTTTCATGGGTAATATTATTAGTTAATACAATGCTATTTTTAATTTTAATTAAGCAATTCAAGGTTAAAGAAAATAGTATTATCAAGTATTTATTAATTATTTTAGGAATATTTATAATACTTATTATTGATAAGGATTATTTTTATTCATCATATATTCAAAGCACACCAGATATAATATTTCCATATAGTATTTTGATATTAAGCAACGTTTTAATAGTACCTTTTGTTTTTATTTTTGATTGTATATACACATTAAATTTATTTAATATATCATTTATAATTATACCTTTATATATAATAATACTTATGATTGCTAGTAAAAAAGTGTTGAAGTTAAATGGAAAAAGAGAATAACTTTTAAATATATTATAGGAATGCCGTATTATTCAAAAAGAATATACGGAATTTTTTAATGCGCAATTCAAAAATATTACGCATTCTGAAATTATTGCGAAGCAATTAATAAAAAAAGTTCTTTGAAAATTGAATAGTAGGCTATTTACAAAATATGTTATAATCAACTCGTAATTATATTGAATTGTAATGAAAATAGAGTGAAATTTAAAAGGAGGAGGATTATGGGGAAGGTTATTAATATACGAAAAGTAGATGCTGGTGACGCTAATACATTAGCCTATATACAAACAGAATCATGGAAAAGTGCATTTAATAGAATTTTATCTAAAGAAGATTTAGATAAATATACTGATGTGAATAGAGCAATAGAATTATATAATATGTTGTTAAGTGAAAATATTGGCAATGGTTTCATACTTACAATTGATGAAAAGCCTCATTGTATAGCATATTGGGATAAAACAAGAGATGATGAAATGGAAGGATATTCAGAAATTATTTGTATTCATAGTTTATGCGATAATTGGGGAAAAGGATATGGAACAGTAATGATGAACTATATCTTAAGAGATATCAAAAATGCAGGATTTAGTAAGGTAATGTTATGGGTGTTTAAAGAAAATAATAGAGCACGTAAATTTTATGAAAATCAAGGTTTTGTCTTAACTGAAAAATCTAAGAAATTTAGTAATGCTATTGAGGTGATGTATTGTAAAGATTTATAAGAAATAAATACAATTTGCAGCACAGCAGTAAAAGGCTTAAAATCTAAACCTATTATTGATATTATGCCGGTAGTGGATATCTTAGATGAAGTTGACAAAGTAGCAAATGAGTTTGAACAAATTGGCTATGAATATTTAGGCGAGTTTGGGATTATCGGAAGAAGATAGTAAAAAACAATATGGAGAATTGAAAGAACGATTAGCATTAGAATATCCATATGATATAGAAAAAATATTGTGATGGAGAAGATGAGTTTGTGAAACAGTTAGAAAAAAGGCTTTAAATTGGAGAAATGGATAAATTCCAATTTAGCAATTAGATTGAATTAACAAAAGTATTGTTTTGTGCTTTAAAAGTATAATGTTATCAATGAGAGTTAAGTAGCAATTGTATTATATGGCAAATAACAGATTATTTATATTTTATACTAAATCTAAATAATTGTACGAGGTGATTATGGTGGAAAATTATTGTAAACACAAACCTAAAAATCTATTTGCACGACATTTTGTCTGTAAATATTGTGGAAAGAGGATTGTCAGTAAGAACAAAATACCGATTGCTATAGCATGTATTGCTTCCGTTATCATAAATTTATTAATAAGATATTATTTTTTTGAGGACCCTAATTTAATTATTACTGTTTTTACATTTCTAATCATAACGATTTTTTGCTTGAGTTTAGGCTGGATATGCTTGCTTTTTATAGGGTTTAAAGAAAAATTAAATTCGTAAACTATTACGAAAATAAAATTAATTAATTTAGCTCCAAGCAAAAACTGCAATAATATCAAAGTATAGTTTGTAAGGAACGATAAGGTAGATGTTTTAGTAGGATTTTATAAACATATGGGATTTCAAGTTTTTAAAAAATCTGAGTTTTATGAATAAGGTAATCCATTTTCTATATTGCATATGAAATTAAAATAATAATACAAGTTATAATATTATTAACCGTTATAGGTAGTGATATTGTTATTAAGAAAAAGTTGAGTATTTAATAATAAGGAGCCACATTAGTATAAAAGTTATACTAGTATGGTTCTTTTTATTTTTACTTAAATTCATAGAATGGAAGTATAGGATAAAGAAAAGAAGGAGTGTTTGGGATATGAAAATAGGCGTAATTATGGGAGGGGTATCTTCTGAGAGGGAGGTATCAATAAAATCTGGAGCAGAAGTTGTTAAGTATTTAAATAAGGATAAGTATGAGGAGATAATTCCAATAGTAATTGATTCTAAAAAGGATGTAATTGAAAAAACGAAGGATATAGATTTTGCTTTTATAGCAATGCATGGTAGATTTGGTGAAGATGGTACTATTCAAGGGGTACTTGAAACTTTAGGAATACCGTATAGTGGATGCAATGTACTAACTAGCGCAATATGTATGAATAAAGGATTAACTAAGAGGTTAGTTAAAACTGTAGGAATTAAGACAGCACAGTGGATTACTGTAAAATCAATAGAAGAAATAGATTATTCAAAAATTAGAGAGATGGAGTATCCTGTATTTATAAAGCCTAATAATGGAGGATCTAGCGTATCAACATTTTTTATTAAAGATGAGAATAGTGTAGAGAATGCAGTTAGAGAAGGTCTTAAATATGATAATGAGGTAATGATAGAAAAATATATAGAAGGAGAAGAAATAACTTCTTTTGTTTTAAATGGAGAGGTTTTTCCAACTATATTAATAAAAGCAAATAAAGGTGAGTTTTTTGATTATGCTTCTAAATACGATGATGGTGGAGCTAATGAAGAAATAGTAACTTTAAATGATGAAATGCAGGAAAAAGTAAATAATATATCTAAAGAAATATGGAGTTTATTAGGTTGCAAGGGTTATGCACGAATTGATATGATAATAAGTAATGGAGAACCATATCTTTTAGAGGTAAATACTTTACCAGGAATGACAACATCAAGTTTAATTCCTAAGAGTGCAGAAGCGGTAGGTATGAGTTTTACAGAATTATTAGATAGGATAATAGAGTATTCCTTAGAATAGGAGTTGAAAGAGTGATTTTTTCTAGCTTAGAATTTAATAATAATGAACCTATATATCTACAAATTGAAAATTATATAAAATATATGATAAAAAATAATATGGTAGTTACTGACGCAAAGCTTCCATCATCAAGGGATTTAAGCAAGATTTTAGGAGTAAGTAGAAATTCTGTAATAGTTGCTTATGAAAACTTAGAAGCAGATGGTATTGTGTATACTATAAAAGGAAGAGGAACCTTTGTATCTAAAAGTAAAGAGGATTATAAAAATGGATGGAACTTATCTTGGGATAATATGATAAATAGCTATGGAAGATTAGCTGAGGAGCTAGATATAGTTAAAACAGAAATACCTTGGGAAAAGGGAATGATTTCTTTTAAAAGTATTTCACCAGATGGTGCCTTGTTTGATATTGATGAGTTTAAAAAGTCTTTTTTAAACAGAATATCTTTAGAAGAAGATAAGATCTTAAACTACGGATATGCTCAAGGATATAAACCTCTAATAGACTATCTTTTAGAGTATATGAAACAAAAAGGAGTTAGTGTAGAAAATAAGGATATTATAATTACAAACGGATTTACTGAAGGATTAGAAATGATTTTAGACACCTTTTGTAATTTCGGTGATAAGATATTATGTGAAAATCCAACACATAATACATCTATAAAGATAATGAAGGTTCTTGGCTTAGATATAATTGGAGTAAAAATGAATCAGGATGGAATTGATATAGAAGAACTAGAAAATAAGTTAAAGAATAATAAAATTAAGTTTGGATATTTAATTCCATCATATCATAACCCAACTGGAATAGTTATGAAAGCTGAAAAGAGACAGCGAGTATATAATTTATTTAGAAAGTATAACATTCCTATAATTGAAGATGGCTTTAATGAGGAGCTTTTATATAATAGTACTCATATTTCACCTTTATCTTCTATAGATAAAGGTGGAAATGGAGTAATTTATATAAGTAGCTTCTCTAAAATACTTTTCCCAGGATTGAGAGTGGGGTGGATATTAGCAGATAAAAGAATAATAGATGTTTTAGAAAGTGTTAAGAGATGTAAAAATATCCATACTTCATTTTTAGATCAAGGTATTTTATATGAATATTTAAATAGTGGAGCCTTTGATAAAAATGTAAAGAGGATAAGAAAGGTTTATAGAGAAAAATATGATTTTGCATTAAATTGTATTAATAAATATATTAAGCCTGATTTTATATGGGGAGAAGGGGCTCTTCATATTTATATTGGAATAGAAGGAGTAAAATCAAGAGAACTTCTAAAAGAATGTTATAAGAAAAATGTTATATTTACTCCAGGAGATATCTTCTCTGTAGATAATTCTTGCGAAAACACTCTTAGGATAGGATTAACAAGATTAAACTTAGAACAGATTGAAGAGGGAATAAGGATAATTGGAGAAAAGGTTAAAGAGCTAAGAGAAAGGATAAGATTTAATGAGGATAAATAAACTTCTTAGCAATTATGGAGTTTGCTCAAGAAAAGAAGCTAATAGGATAATTGAAGAAGGTAGAGTTATAGTAAATGGTGAGTTAGCTTTTCCGGGGCAGTGGGTAGAAGAGTATGATGATATTCTTTTAGATGGAGAGAAATTAAAACCAAAGGAAAGAATTTATATAGCTTTAAATAAGCCTGTAGGAATAACTTGCACAGCAGCAAATGATGTTGAGGATAATGTAATTCAGTACATGAATTATCCAGAGTATATATTTCCAGTAGGAAGATTAGATAAACCGTCACAGGGACTAATTTTGATGACAAACGATGGTGATTTAGCTAATGGAATATTAGAGGCAGATAACAATAAAGAAAAAGAATACATAGTAACAGTAGATAAAGAGTTTGATGATAAATTCATTGAAGGAATGTCAAAGGGAGTAGATATTGGTGATGCTACTACTAGACCTTGTAAGGTAACTAGAGTAAATGATAATACCTTTAATATTATTTTGACTCAAGGATTAAATAAGCAGATTAGAAGAATGAGTAAAGCTTTTGGGTTTAATGTAGTGAAGCTAGATAGAATTAGGATAATGAATATAAAGATTGATGGAATAGAATATGGAAAGTGGAGAAATCTAACAGAAGAAGAGGTTAAAGAATTAAGAGAAAATACCAAATAAGTTTTATAGTATTAATATAGGATATTATTGAAGAAAGGGTTCATTTATGAATCCTTTAAATTTTTATTAATATGGAAAAGCAATAAATATATTAGCAAAGATAGCTACTTTAAATAAAAGCTATTTATAATATGGTAAAATAATATTATAATTAAAGTAATGGGGTAGGAAGGATGGATAAAGTATTTTGGAGAATAGATGCAATGTGTTATCAGAATGTGAGCTTTTAAAAGACCTATTTGATAAAGTAAGAGTGATAAATCCTTTAAATAATGAGATCGTAGATTTACCTCATGAAGGAGTTACTGTAAGTAAAAGTAAATGCTATAATATTTGGAAGCGAAAAAGCATGTGTGAAAATTGTATATCTATAAGAGCATTTAATGAAAATAAAACTTTTATAAAGGTAGAATATAAAGATGCTAGAATATATTCAGTTACAGCTACACCAACTAATAAAAATGGAGAGCGATATGTTATTGAATGTATTAAAGATATAACTGAATCTATGCTTATAGACGAGATGGGTAGCATATCTATAGATGATATTTACAATAAGATTAAAAAGTTAAATGAATTAGTTATTACAGATGAATTAACAGGATGCTATAACAGAAGATATCTTAATGAAAGATTACCTTTAGAGATAAGTGAATCTCAAGAAAATGGCGAGGGATTATCAATTGTAGTTATGGATATAGATAATTTTAAAAATATAAATGATAAATATAGCCATCAAGTTGGAGATTATGTTTTAAAGGAAATAGGGAAAATAATAAGAGATAATATTAGAAAAGAATATGATTGGGTATCTAGGTTTGGTGGAGAAGAATTTCTAATAGCATTTAAAAATATAGATAATGAAAATGCATTACGCTCTACAGAAAGAATTCGTAAGACTATCGAAGCATACAAGTTTATATATAATGATTTAGATATAAATGTGACTGCAAGCTTTGGAGTAGTAGAATTATCAGATGAAATAAATGAGATGAATGCACTTATAGCAGCTGCAGATAAGAATTTATATAAAGCAAAAGAATTAGGGAAAAATATGATTATAAAATAAATAGATATTTAGTCCACAATATTTGTAAGGATATTGTGGACTTTTTTAGCAATAAAAAGATAAAATGTGGAAAATAAAACCAAAAAGATGTAATATGTTAATGTAATACATAATAATAAGGGGGCAAAGATTATGAAAACTGTTGCAATAATAGGTGCAGGTCAAAGAGGACAAGATATTTATGCAAATTTCATTAAAAATCATAGTGAAATGGGGAAGGTTGTTGCTGTAGTTGAACCAAATGACTTTAGAAGAGAAACTTTAGTAAGAGAGCATGATATTCCAAGGGAAAATGTATTTACTAATTGGGATGATTTCTTTAAAAGAGAAAAGTTAGCTGATTTAGCTATAATATCTACAATGGATAGATTACATTATGAACCAACAATGAAAGCTTTAGATAAAGGTTATAATATTTTATTAGAAAAACCTATGTCTATAAATAAAGAAGAATGTGTTGATATGGTTAAGAAGGCTGAGGAAAAGAACTTATTACTTATGGTATGTCATGTTTTAAGATATACACCATTCTTTACAAAATTAAAAGAAATAATAGATAGTGGGGAAATTGGAAAGGTAGTTAGCATTCAACACAACGAAAATGTAGGTGCTTTCCATATGGCTCATAGTTTTGTAAGAGGAAATTGGAGAAATTCTGATGAAAGCTCTCCAATAATATTGCAAAAGAGCTGTCATGATATGGACATACTATCATGGCTTGTAGATGATGAATGTGAAAGTATTTCTTCCTTTGGAGAATTGAGTTTCTTTAATAATGATAATAAGCCAGAAGGGGCAGCAGATAGATGTGTAAACTGTAAGGTTGAAGATTGTGTATTTGATGCAAGAAAGATATATCCACCAATGAAAGGTGGATGGCCATCAACTGTAGTAAGTGAAGTTCAAACAGAAGAAGGTATCTTAAATGCTATATCAGAAAATGCATATGGTAGATGTGTATTTAATTGTGATAACAATGTTTGTGATCATCAAAGCACTATAATTAAATTTAAAAACGGTGTTACAGCTACGTTTAGTCTTTCTGCTTTTACTGATGAAATCTCAAGAACTATAAAGATAATGGGAACTAAAGGTGAAATAAGAGGACATGAAGGTAAAAGAGAGATTGAAGTAGTTAAGTTCAGATCAAATGTAAAACAAGATAAAGATATAACAGTTCATAAGATTGAGATTCCAGTAGGTGGACATGGTGGCGGAGATAATGGCTTAATGAATGAGCTATTTAGACTATTAGAAAACAAGTCAATCGAGTCACTTTCAAGTGGAGCAAAATCATTACAAAGTCATCTTATGGCTTTTGGAGCTGAAGACGCAAGAGTTAATAATACAGTGGTAAAAATAAAATAATTATTAAAATTAGCCAATAGAATTAGTTTCTATTGGCTATATTATTTTAATCCAAACTTGAAAATAGTCTTCTAATGAGTCTGAAACTAAATATCTACCTAATATGGCACCAGCTTTTTTATTGATTTGATATATAGTAAGTGTTCATTTAAGTTATCTTTATCAATAATAGTATTTTTAATGATAATAATTTAAGTATGCAGGAGAAGTATAAACTCTTGTTAAATAAAAGACTATAAAATTTATCATATTAAGATATTATAATTAGTGTTAAAATTAGAAATATATAATAGTTTAATATAAATATTTCTAGAGATAAAATATTTAACTAAGCATAGTAGGTAGATAAATAAAAAATAGTTTTAATACAGGAGGATTTGTTATGAAAATTGCATGGATAGGTGTAGGGGTAATGGGTAGATCTATGGCTCTAAATTTAAAGAAGGCAGGACATTCAGTTAGTGTATACAATAGAACTTTATCAAAGTGTGAAGGTTTAGAAGGCGATGGAATCAAGGTTTGTAGTACAATTAAAGAATGTGTAAATGATGCAGATGCTATATTTACTATAGTTGGATACCCTAAGGATGTTGAGGAAGTATATTTAAGTGATTATGGTATATTTGCTAATGCCAAAGAAGGGTCATATATAGTTGATATGACAACATCTTCACCAGCCTTAGCTAAAAAATTATCTGAAATAGGTACTAAGTTTCATGTGTTAGATGCACCAGTTTCAGGTGGAGATATAGGAGCTAAAAATGGAACTTTATCAATAATGGTTGGTGGAGAAAAAGAGGATTTTGATTATTTAACTCCCGTATTTGAAGCTATGGGTAAAAATATAATTTACTTAGGGAAAGCAGGAAGTGGGCAAAACTGCAAGGCCTGTAATCAAATTGCTATAGCAGGGACAATAGCAGCTGCTGCTGAAGCTATGCATTATGCAAAAAGTGTTGGATTAGATGGCAATACTGTATTAAATGCTATTTCTAAAGGTGCTGCAGGAAGCTGGCAAATGGATAATAATGCACCTAAAATGTTAAATTCTGATTATGAACCAGGATTTTTTATTAAGCATTTTATTAAAGACCTAAAGATAGCAAGAGATACTATGGAAAGTAAAAGTGAAGAGCTTCCAGTTTTAAATAAAGTATTAGACCTATATGAAAATCTTGCAGAGAATGGATTAGAGGATGAAGGAACTCAAGCTATTATTGAATATTACAAATAAGATAAAAGAAAAGTTGAAGGTTAAGGGGAAGAGGATATGAAAAAGGTATTAGTTACAGGGAGTAATGGATTTTTAGCATCGAGATTTAATGAGTATTATAAAGATAAATATGATATCTTAGCTTTAAGCCATAAAGAGTTAGATATAACTAATGAAAATCAGGTTTATGATTTCTTTAAAAATAATAACATTGATATTGTTTTTCATTCTGCATCCATATCAGATACTGGTAGGTGTCAAAGAGAGATTGAATTAGCTAAAAATATAAATGTTGATGGAACTATAAATATAGCAAAAGGATGTGAGTTAAATAACTCAACATTAATTTTTGCAAGCAGTGACCAGCTTTATGCAGGAAATGAAGAGGAAGGGCCTTATAAAGAAGATATTATTTTAAGACCTAATAATATATATGGGGATACAAAATTAGAAGCTGAAAAAGAAATTAAAAACATACTTGAAAAATATTATAATTTAAGATTAACTTGGATGTTTTCATATGCTGAGAGAAATAAAAGAGTTAATACAAACATAATTACCAATATTTTAAATGCAGCATTAAAGGGAGGAAAAATATCATTAGCAACTAATGAATATAGAGGTATTAGCTATGTTTATGAAGTTATAGAAAATATAGAAAAGCTAATGAATATACCTTTTGGAGATTATAATTTTGGTTCTGAAAATGATATTTGTACCTATGATATTGGATGTAGTGTCCTTGAAAATTTAGGGTTACAGAACAGAATTGAAGATATAATTATTAAAGACACAGAAAGATTTAAGGATAAGAAAAGAGATCTTAGAATTAATAACAAAAAGCTAAGAGATAATGGAATTTATTTTGATAATACTGGAGAAGCTATATCAAGATGTATAAAAGAATTCAATAGATAATTGCAAGGAAGGTAACAGGTTATTTTGAAATGAATAAAAGGCTATTTTTAAAATTAGGAGTATTGTTATTAGCTCTATCACTTGTCTCATGTGGAAAGGAAAACAATTCATCAGGAGAAGAAGGTGAAAAAACTACATCTCCATCTATCGAAAATGCAGTAGAAAGCAAACAAGAGGATGATGACGTACAAAAAAATACACAACAAGATACTCAAGAAGATGAAACTAAAAATGGGGTGTTCGTTGTTGCAGGTGGTACTAATAAAGTGCAGGACATTTGTGAATATTATTTAGATGGACTTGAGGTTACGCCAAGAATTGAGCCTTCAATTATAACTGGAACCTATTCCGACTATAATGTAAAAACTGAAGGTAATATTTATATAGATGTAATTCTAGGTGTAAAAAATTTAATGAATGAAGCTAAAATGTCAGACGACATAATAACTGCAAAGATAAAAATTAACAGTAATGAGTATACGTGTTTTTCAGTGGTAGAAAGTGCTGATGGTTCTGATTTAGAAAACTATGCTTCAATAAAACCACTAGAAACTAGAAAAATTCATTACGTAGCTGAAGTTCCTATAACAGAAGCTACTGGTGAAATAGAGATCATCTTAACTATCAATGGAAAAGATTTTAGTAATAAGTTTAATTTAGAAGGTATGATGCCTTAGAAAGAATATATAGAAACTGGTAGAATATTAGAAAAGAAGGCGTTGCAAAATTAACTATCAGAGATGTATTTTTTACTGATAGATTTGAGCCATATTAAAATTATGAAAACTAAAAAGTCGGCAATCTGCCGACTTTTGTTTTGTTATTTTATTGTGAATTTATCGGTGAGAATTTTGTTATAAGTAGTATGAAAAACTTTTTTGAAGTTATTTAATAAGTAAGATAAAATAGTTCATAAGAGAAAAAATTATAAATGGAGATAAAGCATGTTTACAGTAATGATAATAGATGATAATGAACAACTTCAAAATGAAATTGGAAATTTATTAACTATAAATGGCTATTCAGTTTTAAAGCCAAAAGCTTTTGATAAGATACCACAAATAGTAAAAGACAATAGTCCAGAGTTAATTTTATTAGATATAAATTTACCAAATGATGATGGGTTTAAGATATGTACAGAAATACGTAGTTTTTCAAAAGTGCCTATAATTTTTATAACAAGCAGAAATACAAATATAGATGAGCTTATGGCAATTACTTTAGGTGGAGATGATTTTATTACAAAGCCATATAATACTCAGATACTTTTGGCTAGAATAAATGCACTTATTAAAAGAGCATATCCTAATGAGTCAAATTTAGATATAATCGAGCATAATGGGTTAAAATTAAATATTTTAACTAGTACGATTGAGCATAATGGAAATAGTAAAGAGCTTACTAAAAATGAACTAAAAATATTGTATTATTTATTAATTAATAAAGGAAAAATTGTATCTAGAGCCGAAATAATGGAGTATTTATGGGACAGTTCTATGTTTGTAAATGATAATACACTTACAGTAAATATTACAAGGATAAGAAATAAAGTTGAAGAAATAGGATTAGAGGATTTTATTAAAACTAAAAGAGGGCAAGGATATATAATATGAGTTTAAAAGATTACTTAAGAAGTAAGATAGGAACAATAGCATTAAATAGTATAGCTCTTATAGTCTTGTCTGTATTCCTTTTAAGTATAGGCAATGAATTAAAAGCAATAATGATAATAGGTTTATGGTGGATTGTTATTTTATCTATATATTTTTTTAGTGCTTATAGAAAAAGAAAAGTTTATTTTGAATTAATAAAGAAATCTGTATCAAAGATAGATAAAAAATATTTAATAAGTGAAGTTTTAGAGCTACCACCTTTTATTGAAGCGGAGCCATATTATTATCTTTTAAAAAAATCAAGCAAATCAATGAGGGAAGAAATAAATAAAGAAAAGTTAAGACTTAAAAATTATAAAGAGTATATAGAACAATGGGTTCATGAAGTAAAGACTCCTATATCTCTCATAAAATTAATAGAAGAAAATAATAGGACAACAAAAAGTTCAGCAATACTTATGCAATTAGAAGAAATTGATAGGTATATTGAGCAAGCACTATTTTATGCAAGAAGTGAAGAGGTAGATAAGGATTATCTAATTAAGGAAATAAGCTTGCAAAATTGTGTTAATACTGTAATTACTAGAAATAAGCAAGGCTTTATTTTAAATAATATAGATATAGAAATTTATAATATAGATAGTATGGTATATTGCGATAGTAAATGGCTTGAATTTATTTTAAATCAGATAATAGTAAATGCTATAAAATATAGAAGCAATGAAGGTGCAATAGTGAAAATATATGTAAGTGATGTGAAGAATGGAATCAAATTAATTATTGAGGATAATGGAATTGGAATACCTTCAGATGAATTAGATAGAGTATTTGAAAAAGGATTTACAGGAAATGTAGGACGAATAAATAATAAATCTACAGGGATAGGATTATATTTATGTAAAAAATTATGTGATAAGTTAGGATTAATAATAGATATAGAATCAGAAATAAGTAGTTATACAAAGGTTAGTATTACTTTTCCTATAGGAAGCTTTATAATGAAACTAACTACTCATTAAAGTTAGTAGAGGTAACTTCCACTAGCTAATTCAGAGATTTAGAGTGTCAATCAGGTTCTAATTTAGTAATGTTACAACATTGTCACCTAAAAGTAATATTAAATCGAATCAACAATGAGCTATATAAGTTAAAATATCCTTGAGGTGATAATAATGAACGAAGTATTAAAAATAAATAATATTGAAAAATATTATGGAAATAAAGGGAATATAGTTAAAGCAATTGATGACATAAGCTTTTCAGTAAAAAAAGGTGAATTTGTAGGGGTAATGGGACCATCAGGATCAGGTAAGACAACATTACTAAATTTAATAGCTACAATAGATGATGTCAGTTCAGGAAATATTTATTTAGATGGAAAAGATATAACAGAGCTAAATCAAAAAAATATAGCAAGGTTTAGAAGAGAAAATTTAGGATTTATATTTCAAGATTTTAATTTATTAGATACATTGACAATTCATGAAAATATAGCTTTAGCACTAACAATAAATAAAACTAAAAAAAGTGATATAGACAAGATTGTGTTGGAGGTTGCAAAGGAGCTTGGAATAGAGGATTTACTTTCAAAATATCCTTATGAAATATCTGGTGGACAAAAGCAAAGAACTGCTTGTGCAAGAGCATTAGTAACAAATCCTAAGCTTATATTAGCTGATGAACCTACAGGAGCACTAGATTCAAAATCAGCTCAAATGCTAATAGAGATGATATCAAGTTTAAATAAGAATTTAGATGCAACCATATTAATGGTAACTCACGATTCCTTTACTGCTAGTTATTGTGACAGAATATTATTTATTAAAGATGGAAAAATATTTACAGAATTATTAAAAGGTGAAAACACACGTAGACAGTTCTTTAATAAAATATTAGATGTAGTAGCATTATTAGGTGGTGATGTTAGAGATGTACGCTAAATTAGCTAAAAGTAATGCGAAAAAATCTATTAAGGATTACTTAATTTATTTTATAACGATAACAATATGTGTAAGTTTGTTTTATGCAATCACATCGCTTTCTAGTTCAAGTTATGAATTAATCACTGAGGAATCTTATAATTTTAAAGCCTTAAATTTAATATTAAAATATTCAACTTATATAATTACAGCTATTCTTATTTTACTTGTAGCTTATGTAAACAAATATATGATAAGAAGACGAAAAAGAGAATTTGCAACCTATGTATTACTTGGAGCAGAACAAAAAAGTGTAGCTTTGATGTTTTTTATTGAAACTATTGTAATTGGAATTTTAGCAATAATATCTGGGATATTTGTAGGGACTTTATTTTCACAAGTAATTACAGCAATAATCTTAATAAGTGCTAAACAAGAAGTAGTTTTTAATTTAAGATTGTATATGGATACAGTTTTAATTACTTTTATATTTTTTATAGCTATATTTTGTATAATAGGAGTGCATAACGTTATAGTTTTAAGAAAAATAAAGCTAATAGATATGTTAAATGCACATAAGCAAGTAGAATTCAAATTTAAGAGAAGTGGCAAAGTGTATAGTGTAATATTTATACTAGCTATTATTTTATACGTTATTTGTGGCAGCTGTACTATTAAATTAATGAATTCAAAAATTGACTATAGTGTAAGAATGCTTATGTATATAGGTATTTCTCTAATTACTTTCATACTTGGAACTTATGCGTTATTCTATTCAATTGCTTATATAATGATTTATATAAAAAATAAGTGGACTAACTTTAAATATGAAGGAACAAATTTATTTTTAATAGGATCAATAGTATCTAAAATAAAGACAGCACCAATATTAATGGCTACAATATCAATGACTTTTTTAGGGGCTATGATTAGTTTTATAATAACTCTTGTAATGGCTCAATGGGCACTTGGATATTTAGATATGAGGGTTCCTTATGATATAGATATAAGGAATAATTATACTACAAGTCTTTTAGAACAAGCTAATATAAATGATGTACAAGAACTACCCCAATTAGATTATATAGAGATAATAGATTACTTAAAGGATAAGGGATATGATGCAGATAGTTATTGCCAGGTAGAAAAATATATTGTAAAAGCAGATGAAAATAGTGAATCAACTTTAGCAATTAGATTAAGTGACTTTAATCAACTAAGAAGTATGTTAGGATATGAAGAAATAGAGTTAAAGGATAATGAGTTTACCACTCAATGGTATAGTGCCGTAACTGATGAAGAAATAAACAATTATATTAAAAATCACTCTACTTTTAATATTGATGGTGAAGTTTTAAAAATAAGTGAAAAATCAAATTATAAAGAATCTATTGGAGAAGGTTTTTATAGTCCATTTTCAGATAGTATTATGATTTTACCAGATGAAATATGTGATAATCTTGAATTTTTAGAAACTAATTTTGTAGCTAATATTAATAGTGAAATGAGTTATGAAGAGGCTAATGAATTCCAAAACAACTACGTAAATGAGTGGTTTAGAAAAAATAATTCTAAATTCGTAGAAAAGTATAGTAATGAATGGGATATAACATATAGGGTAATTGATACAAGTGTTAAATCGTTAGAGACTAATAATATTTTAGTTACAACTTTAGCTATGAGAATCCTCGGCATATATTTAGGTGTGGTACTACTTATGATAAGTTTAACTGTTTTATCATTAAGTCAACTAGCTGAGTCTATTGAACATAAAGATAGATTTAATATACTTAGAAAATTAGGTGTTGAGGATAAGGAGATAAGTAAGATAATATTAAAGCAAATTTCAATATATTTTATAGTTCCTATTGCTATAGCAATGATTGGAGTTGCAATATTTATATATAATTTTTATATTTTTTATAAAGATATAATTACAGTGTTTGTAGGAGAAAAAATATTTATTTTAAGTATAAGCTTTGGTATTGTTTTAATGCTTATTGTTTATTTAAGTTATTTTTTAGGAACATACTATACATTTAAAAGAAATGTTAATAATTAAAACAAATAGGAATTGAAAGTTTACTAAACTACTAAGCGTAAAAGTTCAACTTTTAAACTAGGTTTATGTTGACAAAGAAAAAAACAAGCATATAATAATAAATAAGAATTGAATTGTTAAAGCTTTGAAGAGAAAGAGTAGAATTAATAGAGTTATAAAGAGAGGTCCTGGTTGGTGAGAAGGACATAACGAGTTAATTTGAATACGTCTCTGAGCAGCACTCCGAAAGATTACAACCAGTAGGCAGATGTCGGATTCGCACCCGTTATAGTGCTAGGGTATAACCAAAGTATCTTATTTGGCGTACCTGAAGAGGTTGTTAGTGTGAGTTAACAATGAAATTAGGTGGTAACACGTGAGTTTTATGCTCTCGTCCTTTTAGTAGGACGGGGGCTTTTTTATATTTAAAAATATACGCGCGGATTTTTAAGTATAGAGAAAGTTATGAGTTACTATAAGTGAGGTTCTAAATTTCACCCACAGGGCGCACATGTAATTTAGGTAACCGAACTTAACTGAAAATCCAAATTTATGATTTGGTAGATTGAAGTTACACTGGAAGTGTACACCTACGAATGTATATGAGTAGTGTGTTTCCTTATAAAATTATATAAGAAAACAAAGAAAATTTTGGAGGAATAAAGATGATTAATATAGATGAACAAATAAAGATAATAAGCAAAGGTGTAGATGAAATAATAGGACTTGAAGAATTAAAGGAGAAATTAAAAAGTAAAAAAGAGTTAGTAGTTAAATTAGGATTAGATCCAAGTGCTCCAGATATTCATTTAGGTCATACTGTAGTTTTAAGAAAACTAAAGCAAATACAGGATTTAGGACACAAGGTAGTTATAATAATTGGAGATTTTACAGGGAAGATAGGAGATCCAACAGGGAAATCAAAGGCTAGAAAGCCGTTAACAACAGAACAAGTACTTGAAAATGCAAAAACTTATGAGACGCAAATATTTAAGATACTTGATAGAGATAAAACAGAAGTTAAGTTTAATAGTGAATGGCTATCTAAGATGACTTTTGAAGAAGTAATAAAACTAGCTGCAAAATCTACAGTTGCAAGAATGCTAGAAAGAGAGGATTTTAAAAAGAGATACGAAAGTAATATGTCCATATCTCTTCATGAGTTTTTCTATCCATTAATGCAAGGATTTGATTCAGTAGAGATTAAAGCTGATATTGAAATGGGAGGAACTGACCAAAGATTTAATGTTTTAATGGGAAGAATGCTTCAAAAAGAATTTGGGCAAGAGCCACAATCAATAATAATTATGCCATTATTAGAAGGTCTTGATGGTGAAAATAAGATGAGCAAAAGCTTAGGAAACTACATTGGCATAGATGAGGATGCAGCAATTATGTTTGAAAAAGCTATGACTATACCAGATAACTTAATAATTAAATACTTTGAATTAGTTGCAGATATTCATCCAGATGTAGTTGAAAAGATAAAGAAGGATCTTGAAGAAGATAAAGTAAATCCTAGAGATGTGAAAATTTCTTTAGCTAAAGAAATAGTAGAGTTATACCATGGAAGAGAAGAAGCGACAGCTGCAGAAGAAAGGTTTAGAAAGGTCTTTCAAAAAGGAGAAATTCCTGAAGATATAAAAACTGTAGAAGTTAACTCAGGTGATTTTAATTTAGCCGATATAGTTTTAGAGAATAAGTTAGTTCCAAGCAAAAAAGAATTTAGAAGGTTAATCGACCAAGGTGGAGTCAAAGTAAATGGGGAAAGAATAAATAATATTGATGAGGTTTTACTAGTACCTGAACTTATAATTCAAATTGGAAAGAAGAAGTTTATTAAAATAATTATAAATTAAAAAATGGTGGCTTTATGCCACCATTTTTTATGCGCTAGACCATATTTTCCCATTCTTCATAAAGGTTAGCTATTTCTTCTTCTAAATCTTTAATCTCATTATTTACTCTTTGGCTTTCTGTTGGATTAGAGTAAATTTCTTCTAAGCAAAGATCTTCTTGAAGCTTAACTAATTGGTCTTCTTTTTCAGCTATTGTTTTTTCGATATTTTTTAATTTAAGCTGCATAGACTTAGCTTCTTTTTCAGCTTCTCTTTTCTTTTTCTTATCTTCTTTAATTTGAGTTTTAGTTTTTCCATTAGCTATCTCTTCGTAATCTTCAAATCTACTTGGGTTAAGCTTCTTTTCTTGATAGTAATTATAGTTACCAAGATACTCAGTTACACCATCTTCATTAAGCTCTAAAATTCTTCCAATTACTTTATTCAAGAAATATCTATCATGGGAAATTATCATTAATGTTCCATCATATTCCAATATAGCGTCTTCTAAAGCTTCTCTAGAAATAATATCAAGGTGGTTAGTAGGTTCATCCATTAGTAATAGGTTAGATTTAGAAAGCATAAGCTTTAATAAATTAATTCTACACTTTTCACCGCCACTTAGAGTATTTATAACTTTAAATACATCATCACCTGTAAATAGGAAAGATGCTAGAGCATTTCTAAGCTTTGTTGTAGTCATATTAGGAAAAGCATCCCATACTTCATCTAAAATTGTTTTATTTAAATCTAAGTCAGATTGTTCTTGGTCATAGTAACCAACATTAACGTTAGTTCCAAGAACTTTAACTCCAGTATCAGCTTCAACAACATCCATTATTATTTTGAATAGGGTAGTTTTACCTCTACCATTTTCACCTATTAAAGCTATTTTTTCACCGCGTTTTAGATCCATATTAAGATTTTTAAACAGTACTTTATCACCATAAGCTTTACTCATTTTTTCAATGTGAAGTACATCGTATCCACTTTTTATTGAAGCTTCAAATTTAATTTTAGAACCTTCTTTTTCATGAGTAGGAGCATCTATTCTCTCCATTTTATCTAAAGCTTTTTCTCTACTCTCAGCGGCTCTTATACTTTTTTCTCTGTTAAACGAACGGAACTTTTCAATTATAGCTTCTTGTCTTTTTATTTCTGCTTGCTGAAGGTTGTAAGCTTTTAACTTAGCCTCATAGTTTTTCTTTCTTAATTCAATAAACTTAGTATAAGGAACGTTATAACATTCAACCTCACCATTTATTACTTCAAAAGTATTGTTAGTAACTGAATCTAAGAAGAATCTATCATGGGAAATTACTAAGACTGTACCTTTATAAGTTTTCATATACTCTTCTAGCCAAGCTATAGCTTCTAAATCAAGGTGGTTAGTAGGTTCATCTAGAAGTAATATATCTGGTTTTCTTAATAATAGCTTACAAAGAGCTACTCTAGTTTTTTGTCCACCACTTAAAGTATTTATATCTTTATAAAAATCATTTTCAGTAAACCCAAGACCTTTTAATACTCTAGATATTTCACCTTTATATACGTATCCACCTTTATGAGAATAAATATCTTGAAGTGTAGTATAATCTTTAATTAACTTTTCATGATATTCTGCTTTAGATTCATCATAAGGCTCATTCATTTTTATTTCTAATGTAGATAATTTATTTTCTATGTTAATAAGCTCATCAAATACAGAAAGTGTTTCTTCGTAGATATTTTTATCTGTATCTAAATTAAGATTCTGAGATAAGTACCCAAGAGTTTTATTTTTATCTATAAAAATTTCTCCAGAGTCTTGAGATAATTCTTTACATATTATCTTAAATAGAGTCGATTTACCTTCACCGTTAGCTCCGATAATACCAACCTTATCACCTTCATTTATTGAAAATGTAACTTTTTTAAGTACATCTCTAATTCCATAACTTTTACATATATCTTTACAACTTAAAACTATCATATTCTCCTCCATATCCCGAAGTTTCCATATAATTATACTATTAACATTATGTTTATTCAAATAGGAGAAAAAATTACAGGAAGGTATTGGGGAGTTTATATCAAGTGGGGAATACTTATATTAAAAATGTTAATTATAGTTGACAAAATTCCAAGTTTAATTGCTAGAAAGCACTTTATATTTCAAGTATACTTTAGATACAAGTAAGCTCAGAATAATTGAAAGGTGTGTGATTATTATGTCATTAGGTGATAAATTACTAGATTTACGCAAAAAAGCAGGGTTATCTCAAGAAGATGTTGCTGATAAATTAGGTGTATCAAGGCAAACAGTGAGCAAATGGGAAATGGACCAAACAATTCCTGAGTTAATTAAGGTCAAGTTGTTAAGCCAACTATATAATGTAAGTTATGACTATCTTATAAATGAAAGTAATCTTAGTGGTGATATTACAAGTATAGAAATGATAGTGGATGAAATTGACTGGACTAGTGCATGGAGCAAGAAGTATCCAATTTTAGCATCTTATCAAGGTATGCAAGGAATAAACAGTTATTGTGAAAAAATATCTCAGTTGTATGATGATTGTAAAAATGAGTTCAATTTTAATGATGAGGATACTGCTTTGGTTTTAAAGGATATTCTTTATCAAAAATTTAAAATATCAAAAAAACGAAGCAAAATAAAATAAAGTTTAGTTTTCTCATTATTTTAAATGTATAATTGAAATATTGTTCTAATTGTTAAATTTAAATTTGTAGAATAGATAAATATTAAAAATTTGAAGGACAGTAGATGGCTATCTACTGTCCTTTGAAATCTAAAAACCACAGAATATTAATATTTCTATCTCTCATCCTCAACAAACAAGTATCCAAGAGGCGGTTTGCCGTCAAATACGCCTATAACATAGATTGTATAAAGCTTTCCACCTTCTAGTGTTAAGTCTTTTAGATTTTTGTTTACAGCTGTTCCACCAGAGAACTCAACTACAAAGTTATATATTCCAGGAGAAGTTGTATAGTAGCCTGTTGTTTCTAAGTATTCAACAGAATTAAAAAGTTGAGTTCCATTAGGTAAATTTAGATTAAGTAGTGGGGCAGTTTGTGAAAGATTCATAAATCTTAAATAACTAGAATTAGGGGAAACTGCAATTGGAGCATCTCTTAATTTAAATAGAAATAATCCGCCTAATGTAACTACAGAAATAGTATAATTAGCACTTGGTGCTAGTTGAACATTCTGTGTAGCTAATGGAGTATCATAGAATCCTGATCTATATATTTGAAGTTCATAAGTTCCAGGAGTTAAACTTAAATAGGTAGATATTGAACTAAAGGATAGATTTGATACTAGTAAACTTCCATTAGCATAAACATCTACATTAGGAGCATTTGGCACTGCGTGAAGCACTCTAAAACCAGAGTTAACGTTAGGTGCATTTACTCTTAGATAAGTCATAATATCACCTTCCTTTATACTCAAGAGTAAGTTTAATTATATTTTTTATTAGTAACTTAGCTATAGGATACGGAATTCTGTAAGCTTTCATAGTAGCTAATACGACAGAATTATTTTCTTCTATCTTTTTAAATATTTCCTCTACATCATCCTCTTTGCTGTCACCTCGACAACCATCAGATAATTGAATATCTTCAAATGAGAAATTTCTTAAAATATCTAAAGGGTTTATTAAGTTAGTATCGTAATTATCATTTAGCCTAGGTTTATTATAGGAATACAAATCTTCTGAATTCACCTCTGATGGATATTCAAGTTGGCTAGAATTGCTTGGCAAATTACTAGGAACATTTTGTGTAGTATTTGAATTAATAGTATTTTTAGGATTATTCATCTCTGTTTTTTCAATATCAGGAATATTTGAAGGGTATGGAGTTGATGGTACAATGTTTGTCATATTATCTGTATTCATTGCTGGATTCATCATGTTGATTGATGGAGCAGGAAAGCACATATACATTGTCCCATTACTCATAGGGCCTCCAGTAATATTAGGAGTAGGAAAATTCGCAGGCTTAAGAGCATCTTGAATATTCATAGGAGCAAAAGTTAAATCATTATCTTTTTTGTTTTTTGGGTTTTTATTTGAATCCATTTATATCCTCCAAGTATAATTTATTACCAATATATGTCTATTTTGGGACATATGTTACTTTATAGAATATGATGTAAGGAGGCAATTTAGTACGATAAAAAGAACACTAAATTACTTATAAGAATAGAATGTAGGGGGAGGGATTGTTATGCATAAAGCTAGTATGGAAAAGATAAGAGATTTATTTGTAGGGATAGATAGAAAAGTTACAGTTGAAGGAAGAGGCAAAATTGTTCCTATAAATTTTGATAATGCAGCTACCACTCCGGCATTTAAAAGAGTGTTGAAAAGAGTAATAGAATGTAGTGAAATGTATGGATCAATAGCTAGAGGTGATGGGCAAAAATCGCAATTTTGTAGTGATACTTATGAGGAATGCCGAAAGTATATAATGAATTATTTTAATGCACCTCAAGATTTATATACAGCTATTTTTACAGACAATACTACAATGGGGATAAATAGATTATCCAATATATTAATTAAAGATAGAGACGATGTTGTTATTACAACTAGAATGGAACATCACTCAAACGATTTGCCTTGGAGAGGAAAATGCAACTTAAAATATTTAGAAGTGGACGACAATGGAAGAGTAAAAATAGATGACCTTGAAGAAATGCTAATAAAATATTGTGGGAAGGTAAAGTATGTTACTATAAGTGGTGCATCTAATGTTACTGGATATTTAAATGATATAAGAAGAGCAGCAAGACTTGCTCATAAATATGGAGCCCATATAATTGTTGATGGAGCTCAGTTAGTAGCTCATAAGAAGATATCCATGCTTGGAGTGAAAAGTGATGAAAATATAGATTATTTAGTGTTTTCAGCACATAAGATGTATGCTCCCTTTGGTAGTGGGGCAATAATTGGCCTGAAGAAAACTTTTAATTATTATCCTCCTGATATTCTAGGAGGAGGAATAGTATATATGGTTAGGGATGATGGTCAGGTTTATTTAGATACTCCAGAGAAAAATGAACCGGGAACACCTAATTTTTTTGGTGCAGTAGCTATGGCGCAAGCTATAAAGGATATGGAAACAATAGGATTTAGGACAATAGAAGAAAATGAGAAAAATATATTTTCAAGATTATTACAAGGTATGAAAAGTATAGACAATATTCGTTTATACGGAGATTGTAAAAATATAGATGATAGGTTAGGAATAATGGTATTTAATATAGATGGAATGAGCTATGAAGAGGTTGGAGAAAGACTTGCTAATATAAGAGGTATTGCAGTTAGGCAAGGAGGTTTCTGTGCACATCCATATACAAGGAGATTATTAGGAATTAATGATAAAGACCTTGATGAATATATAGGTAAGAATGGAATTCCAGGGATGGTTAGAGTAAGTCTTGGAATATATAATACCGAAAAAGAAGTAGATATTTTCTTAGATACTATAGAGTATATATGTAGAAGGTATTTACCTAAAAATAAATAAAAAGGTAAAATGCTTAATGATGCCATGGGTGTAGCTATCATTAAGCATTTATTTTTATTTATTAAACACCTTAAAATTAGGCATAGGTGACTGAGTTAAAATTGATGGAAGTGATGATACAAGCGGAGCCAGGTATTCAATAGCTTCTTCAGTTATACCATTACCTTCTTCGTTAATCCATTCCTTAGGGAAGTATTTAACATTATTAGCTATTTTATCAGCTTCCACTAAGAAATATGAGCTTGAGTAAGGAACATTTGATTCTCTTTTTATAGCAACCATATATCCACTATGCCCCATATTAGCATACTTTAATGCTTCATAACCAGCCTGATGAGCTTCTTCTAAATCTAAGCTTGAAGCACAGTGCATAGCGCATCTTTGAAGAACTCCAAGTTCTAAAGCTTTAACTCTTTTTGTAATTCCAGATTGAATTATTAAATTCTTTAAATACATACCAACTCCACCAAGTTGAGCATGTCCAAATTTATCGTGAGCTTGTGAAGATGTTTCAGCAACAAATGTACCATCAGCAGTTCTAATTCCTTCAGATACAACTATGTATACTTGATTTTGTTCTTCAAATTTTAGTTTTACATCATGTAAAAACTTATCTACATCAAAAGCAGATTCAGGTAAGTATATAAAATCAGCAACTTGTTTACCGTTAAGCTTAGCTAAAGCAGATGATGCTGCAAGCCATCCAGTATCACGCCCCATAGTTTCTACAATAAATATTCCGTTATTTATGTATACTGATGAATCTAAGTATGTTTCAAGAACTGTTGTTGCAATAAACTTTGCAGCTGATCCAAAACCAGGAGTATGATCTGTATACATTAAATCATTATCTATAGTTTTTGGAATACCTATAAATTTAATATCTAGACCTGTTTCTTTAGCGTACTTACCAAGTTTTGCAGTAGTGTCCATTGAATCATTTCCACCAACATAAAAGAAAGCTTTTATATCATTAGCCTTTAAAATTTCTAATAGTTTATCATATTCCTCTGTTGATTCTTCTAACTTTTTCATTTTATATCTGCAAGAACCTAACCCAGATGAAGGAGTATATCTAAATGAGTTAATCTCTTCATCACTAAAGCTAGATAGCTCTATGATATTTCCATTAAGTATACCTTCTATTCCGTTTAAACCAGCATAAACTTTATCAAAAATCTTTAAATCTTTATTAGCATCTACTAATCCAACAACACTAGAGTTAATTACAGATGTAGGACCACCAGATTGAGCTATGATACAATTTGCCATTATGTTACTCCCCTTTATGTGAAATTTAAAAATAATTATAAAATATATTAAATGTGATACACAATTTAGTCATTATTTAAAATACAATATATACTATACAATAAAAAGTATGAAAAATAAAGTGGTAATTAATAAATTCTAATAATTAAATAATATAATTCATATGTAAAGAAAATTATTAATACAATTATATAGAAGTAAGTTGCTAATTAGGAGAGTGGATATGGATTTAAGACATTTAATTATTATTGGAATAGCTTTAGCTATGGATGCATTAGGTGTTACATTAAGTATAGGTTTAAACCCTAGAGTTAGAAGAGATAGTAAGATAAAATATATAATTTCCTTTGGTTTTTTTCAGTTTTTATTTTTCTTTTTAGGTGGAGTATTTGGATATTTATTTGAGAGATATGTAGTTGCAATACCTAATATAATAGGAGGAATAGCTATTGGAATTGTTGGAATTATGATGTTTAAAGAAGGAGTTGAGTCTGAGGAGAAGGATGATGAATTACTACTTAAAAAAGGGATGCCAATAATTCTAGGAATATCTGTTAGCATAGATGCACTTGTTATTGGGTTTACAGCATCACATAGAGCTTGCATATGCCTCCTTATGGTATTAAATGCAGTTATGATTGGATTAATAACATTGCTAATTTGTACAACAGGATTTTTCTTATGTAGGTATATAAGAAGGCTTGACTTCGTAACTAGATATGCAGATTTTTTAGGTGGGATAATATTGATTATTTTTGCTATTAAAATGATATTCTTTTAATTTGATAAATGATAATATTTAAAAGGTATAAACTTGAAAATTAAAACTAAGTTTATATCTTTTTTTATTTATAAAAAATTATTTATAATGGGAGCGGATTAATACTGTTATCCATCTAATAAGTATAAAACTTAGCTAGGTAATAATTTTAGGAGGAAAAATGGAGTTAATATCACTTTTCAATTATAAGAAAAAGTCAAATGTAGCAAAAGCTAAAAATGGTGATAAAGAAGCTTTTATTGAGCTTATTAATGAAAATAGATTAAATATATATAGGGTAGCTAAAGGCATATTAAAAAATGAATATGACATTGAAGATGCTATACAAAATACAGTTATAAAAGCTTTTGAAAAAATATCAACTTTGAAAAATGATGATTTTTTTAGAACTTGGATAATAAGGATTTTAATTAATGAATGTAATGATATATTAAGAAAAAATAAGAGAGTAGTGTCTTTACAGGATAGTATAGAAAAAGAAAAGTATGATGATAAATATAAAAATATGGATTTAATAAATGCAGTAAAATCATTAAACGAGGATTTAAGAAATATTACAGTACTTTATTATTTTGAAGATATGAGTACTGTAGAAATTGCTAAAACTTTAGAAATTCCAGAGGGAACTGTAAGATCGAGACTTTCAAGAGCAAGAGAAAAGCTTAGAGAAAGGATGAAGGAGGTATAAGTTTTATGGATAGAAATGATAATGAATTTGATAAAGAAGTAAAAGAGAGGCTAAAGGAAGAAGTTAATTTTGTTCCAGATAATATTAATAAAGCCTTTGATGAAGCATTACTGAAAGTACAAGCTACAAAGAAAAAGAGAAATTACAAAAAGATAGCAGGTATAGTATCTATATTTTTAAGTGCAGGATTATTTGGTTTTTCTGTAACACCATATGCAAAAAATATTCCAGTATTAAGAAATATATATGAAACCTTTAATAGAAAAACTTATGAAAATTATGATAAATATGCATCAGATATAAATATAACTAAGGAAAGTAACGGTATTGGAATAACGATTAATAAAGTTATTTACGATGGTATAGATTTGGAAATTTTTTATACAGTAGAGGGGGATAAAATAATAAATAAAAAGCTTAATAGTATATACTTTCATAATGAAAGTTTTAAGGTTAATGGAGAGGAACTTTTTATTGGCGGGATTGGTTCTGCTAAATATGATGAAGAAGGAAAGGTATATGTAGGAAGTAGCAATTATCTTATTAATTCGGGCAATATGCTGCCGACAAATTATAAAGGAGATATTATTGAGGTTCCAGATGAATTTATTCTTACTTTAGAAATAAATGAAATAAGCTTAGTCGAAAATGGAAGTATAAAAGGGGATTGGAACTTTGATATTCCTGTAAGTAACGAGAAGCTTAAAAATGGAGTAAGTGAAATAGAGATAAATGCTGATTTAAGCAGTATTCAAGAAGGGCTTATTTTAGAAGATGTTATTTTAACTCCAATAAATACAGCTATCTTAGGAAGAACTGATTATGATGGTTATAATTTTTTAGATTATTTAATTATAGACGATAAAGGTAGAACTCTTGAAAATAAAGCTTCAGCTTATAGAAATGAAAATACAGAAAGTAGATATGGTAATATATTTATGAGAAGATATAAGGAAATATATGAAGATACAGAAAGCATTACAATAATTCCTAATATACATGTTATTTCTAATCCACCTAGTGATTATGAAGAGAGTCCTAATGATATAAAATGGGAAGCGCCTCAAGAAATCAAGGTTCCATTAAACTTAGATGGAGAAACTATTATTAAAACTAAGTATGGGGAAGAGTATGGAACTATTACAAAAGTTGAAGTTAAAGAAGATAAGACATTAGTATATTATAAGCCTACAATAGGTATTTATAGAGATTTAAAAATGATAGTAGAAGATGAAAATGAATTAAATATAAGTTATCCAGTAGATGATTATTATAGAAATGAAGAATCAACTACTAAATACAACGCTGAAACAGGTGAGTTTGTAATTGAGTTTCACAAGGCTCTAGTTGAAGGAAAATATTCAATTACTTATTTAGATAATTCAAGAAATGATATATATCTATTTGATAAAGCTATTAAAGTAGATGTTAAATAATAGTTTCAAAATATAAAAAAGTATCAAAATAGCCACCATAACTAACGTATATGATGGCTATTTTTTATGCTTTAAAATGTTGAAATTAAAGGTGTATTTCTTTGTTTATAAACATTATTAATAATAGCAATAGATAAAATATTTATTAATAGTTGGCTTCCACCGTAGCTTATAAAAGGCATATTAACACTAAGTATAGGTGATAGTGAAAGATTTGCTAAGATACTTAGTAAAAATTGCACTGCAAATAGTGAACAAATTCCACTAACTAATAGTTTGCCATAACTATCTTTAGTATTAGCTCCAATAAACCCAATCCTAATAATAAATCCTAGAATTACAGCTAATAAGATTATTCCGGCTATCCAACCAAAGCTATAAATAATTGATGTAAACACAAAGTCTGTATGTGCCTCAGGAAGAGTAATTGAAGTAAGATTATTACCTTGACCTAAAATTCCAGCAGAAAGATTTAATGAAGACAATTGATTATATATCCATCCAGCTCCTGATGGATCCTTACTAGGATTTGAAAAAGCAAAAAATCGTTCTATTCTATATGCTTCACTTAATAAAAAGGCTAAAAAAATTGCAAATAAACTTGAAATAGTTAGTATTAAGTATCTAACTTTAAAACCAGATATAATCATTATTGTAAAAGCACTTAATAAATATATACTTGCATTAGATAATGAAGGTGTAATAATAAATATTAAGGAAGGTGCTATTAATAATAAAATACCAATAAAGCAATGCTTTTTGCTATTCCAATTATAATTATCAAAAATACCAGAAAGAGCTACTACTAAAAGTAAAGTGTTTATAGTTAATAAATTAAATGAGAAATTCCCTATTTGAATATAACCTATAACCCCGTTAACAGGAGAGGAGATAAAAGTAGTTAATATCATTAATAATATTGAAAAAGCATAAATAAACTTTGAGTATTTTTTTAGTTTTCTATAATCTAATTTTACAAATAATAACGATATAGCAATACTTATTATTAAATAAACAAAAGATTTACCTAAAAGATTTGGATAGTATTCCAAAGAGTTCATAGGAGAATTTTTTTGAACAAAACCCAATGTGAACATTCCAAAGAAAACTAATATAGCTGTTATTACTAAAAGTAACAAATCAGAGTTTGTTTTATGAGCTTTATTTAAATCATCTCCTATAACTTCGGAAGAGCCCATCTGTAAAATAGCTTGCTTTATGGCATCGTCTTTGGACATACCTTTATCTAAGCAATCTTCTATAATATCATCAAAGTGACACAACAGTTCTACTTTTATTAACTTATGAACCTTTTTATTTTTAACACGACTACACACATCATCTATATAATTATCAATTTTTTTATTTCCTATTGCAGACATAATTCACCCTCCCATAACACATTATTCACTGTAGAGCTGAATAGCTTCCACTCTTTTTCTTTTTCAAGAAGCACTTTTTTACCAGCGTCTGTTATCTTATAATACTTTCTTTTTCTGTTACCGTTACTAGAATCCCAATAAGCTTCAATATAATTTTCATTTTCTAAACTATGAAGTATAGGATAAAGAGTACCTTCCTTAAAAGAAAATATATTTTTTGATCTTTCTTCCATTTCTTTAATCATTTCATAACCATACATATCTTTGCGATTAAGAAGACTTAATATTAGTACTGTTGTACTACCTTTTAAAAGTTCTTTGTTAATTTTCATAAATTCACCTCTTTACATAGTAATACGATACATAGTATATCTAGGTATAATTATATAACTATTAACTTATAATATGCAATATGTTAGAAAGAAATTAGATATAAAAATTAAACTATTAGAAATACTGTATTATTTTAAAGTGGATATACGACATTTTAAGTTATAAGAAATTAATGTGATTATAGTTTGTTTGTTATATAATTATATTCTGGAAAATACAATAGTAATTCACAGTAGTTAATAATAAAGCTTCAATAATTGATATTACTCCTAAAAAGAATTATCAATTTAAGCCGAATAACCTTAAAGCACTGCTGTATTAAAAGTTATATAAGGAGGGGAGATATGATGATTAATAACATCTTTTTTAACAAAAGTAATGGGATTAAGATAATGCATATTATTCTATTTATCATTACAGGAATGTATATATTAGAATCTATATTTATTAGGGGACTATTTACTAACTTTATTTTAGCTGGTATTAATATAGCATTAAGTATTGTTGTACTTGTAATATCGCTTATAAAGAAAGAATATAAATTAGCTATTATTGATTTTATTATTTTTAGCTTAACTTCATTAATACTTATATACTTAATGTATATTTAAACTTTATATTTCTTGAAATAATAAATTTGTTAAAATACCGTATTATTCAAACGAATATACGGTATTTTTAATTCTAAGTTGTATAAAGACCATTTATAGTAAATCTTCCTTTTCAAAAATAAAAATATATGCATAGACTATAATTAAATTATAAATAAAATTTTATTACTAATTAATTTTAAAAATTACTTGTTATTAATATATTTATTTTACTAAGCCACCATGAAACATACATTCAAATACTTTTTTGTCTTTATAAAAAATCTCTTCATAGCCATTGAACCATTCAAAAGAACCATTAACAATACAGTGATATTTATAGTCACCATTTTCATATACAATTGGACCTCTGTAAGGATTATCTTCAGGCACTAATGATAGAACTTCTTTTAAGAATGAACCTGAGAATTCTTCACTTAAGACTCTACCCATATAATTCATAGACCAAACTGGAGTTGAGTCTATCCACAGGCCTTCTTCACCAGCAAAACTTTCCCCGCCTAAAAATGTATCTATATATAATAAATTATCTTCGTTATATTGTAAGTCGTGTGAGTTAGGTCTAGAAGATGGGGATTTAGGGCCTTTTCCAGCATAAGTAGATTTTTTAGCTCTACATAAGAATTTTATAAGTAGTTCTGAAGATTCAAATTCAGATGTATTGTCAGTATTTAATGAGCATTCATCTGAAGGTTTTAAAAGTTTATCAATAGATACCTTAAAAATTTCACTTAGTGTAATTAGATTATCTATATCAGGGTAAGAACATCCTAATTCCCATTTTGCAACAGCTTGTCTAGAGACATTAACTAATTCAGCCAGAGCCTCTTGTGAAAGACCTTTATCTTTTCTAAGTTTTTGTAGTTTATCATTAAAATTCATAATCATCACCTCATAGATAAAGTATATATTATGAAAAAACTTTATACTACCAATTAAAGGTTTCGATTTTGACAACTAGAAGTTGTCACGAAATATTACTAAATTGTAATATTTGAATTTATATAAAATTAATATTGTTAATTTATAATAAAATCATAATAATAAAAGCTTAAGGGGAGATATAATTATGGCACTTATAGAAGTAAAGAATTTATGTAAAGTTTATGGTAGTGGAGAAGCTAAGGTTGAAGCATTAAAAGATATAAATTTAGAAATAGAGCAAGGTGAATTCGTAGCCATAGTAGGACCATCAGGGTCAGGGAAGAGTACACTACTTCACTTGCTAGGTGGTGTTGATAAACCAACTTCAGGTGAAGTTATTATAAAAGGTGAGAGTGTTTATAAATTAAAGGAGAAGGAGTTATCAGTTTTAAGAAGAAGAAAAATAGGATTTGTATTTCAATTCTTTAATTTAATACCGGTTTTAACTGCAGAAGAAAATATAGAAATGCCAGTACTTCTTGATGGAGGGAAAATAGATAAGGAATATCTAGAGGATCTTTTAAAACTTTTAGGATTAGAAAATAGAAGGAAGCATCATCCATCAGAATTATCTGGAGGACAACAACAAAGAGTTTCTATAGGTAGAGCTTTAGCTAATAAACCAGCAGTTATATTAGCAGATGAACCAACAGGGAACCTTGATTCTCAAAATTCAAAGGAAATATTAGAACTTCTAAAATATTCAGCTAAAAAATATAAGCAAACTTTAATTTTAATTACGCATGATATAAATATAGCAAGAGCTGCTGATAGAGTCATAACTATTGAAGATGGAAAAATCACTGCTGATGAGGTGATGATATAATGAGAAATTATTCTGATATTACATTTAGATATATTAAAGAGAATAAGAAAAGAAGTATATTTACTATAATAGGACTTATACTTTCTTTAGCTCTAATAAGTGGCGTTGGATTTTTTGGATATAGCTTTAAGAATGTAATGGTAAATAGAGCAATGCTTCAAAAAGGAAATTATGAAGCTGAGTATTGGGGAGTTACTGAAGAAGATTCGCAATTACTTAAAAATGATGTAGATTTATATAATACAGCTACTGAGGGGTATAAGGGAGGTTATAAAACAGATATAAATGAAGAGATAAGCATAGATATTAATAATTATGATGCTGAAGGAATCAAAAATGTATTTAGTAGCAAGGTTATAGAAGGTAGGGTACCTGAAAATTCTCAAGAAATAATGATAGACAATAGATTTAAGGTTAATAACAATATAAGTATAGGTGATAAGATAAATTTAGTTGGATTAGAAAATGGAGAGAAGCTAACTTATGAAATAGTTGGGTTTTATTACCCTGATATGGCAAGTGGTAGTTCCTATGATGCTAAAGTTATTGGTTCAGATAATATATATGGAAATGAGTATAACTTCTATTTTTCTTTAAAAGACCAAAAAGACAAGGTAAATTTAATATATGAAAAAGCTGAAAAATTACAAAGTGTATCAATGGTAGATATAAATGATGAGTTACTAGCACTTAAGGGACAAAGCTCATATTTAGGAATTAATACAGCAATAATAGGTTTGATAACCATAGTGGTAACAATTATAGTAATGGCAACAGTATTTCTTATATATAATTTTATTAATATATCACTAGCTGAAAGAATTAATCAGTTTGGTATTCTAAGAAGCATTGGAGCTACACCAAAGCAAATAAGAAACATAGTATTAAAAGAAGGTCTAATTATGTGTCTTATAGCAGTACCTTTTGGAGTATTATTTGGATTTTTAGGAGTAGATATTACAACAAGAATTCTTAAAGATGAATTATTAAGTATGTTAGAAACAGAGTTTGTAATGTCATTTTATCCTCAAGTAATATTAATAACCTTAATATTAGGTATAATAACTATTTTAATAGCAACTTATGGACCTGCAAAAAAGGCAGGGAAAATATCACCAGTAGATATACTAAAAAATAATGGATATGTAAGCAAATATAAAGAAAAGTTTGTTAAAGGAAATTCTATTAGAAAGATATTTGGTATTGAAGGGTGGATAGCTTATAAGAATATAAGAAAAAATAAAAAAAGCTTCACTGTAACAATACTTTCACTGACTATTTCATTAGTGATGTTTGTGGTTTTCAATGTCTTAAATATAAAACAAAATCAAGAGTTATCATATTTAAAGGAATCTAGTGTTATTGATTTTTTATCCTATACAAATAAAGAAGATTCTAATAATATGAAAAAAGATATTTCTAATATCAAGGGTGTAGATAATGTATATGAAAAGGCTAGTATGAGAATTCCTTTAGTAATTGATAAAGATAAGTTAAATAGTAATGATGAGTTATATTCTGCGAAAGATATTATTACAAATTATAAGCTATTAACTAACTCATTCGTATATTATTATAATGATGATGCTTTAAATGAGATGGGATTGTCAGAAGAAGAGTTAGGTGAAAATGGTGTTATATTAGTTAATAATATAGTAGTCAATGATGGAAGCTCTAAGAGGAATATTGAAATTACTAATTATAAGGTTGGAGATACTATTAAAATACCTAAATCTTTAACTGGATTAAATGTAGATAATGAAGAAGCATATGAATATATAGAGTCAGAGCAATTTAGAAATAATATTGCTAACGATATAGAAGAAGAGAATGTATATGAGGTAGTGGTTAAGAAAATT
The DNA here is from genome assembly GCF_014287825.1 of Clostridium hominis. Taxonomy (NCBI): domain Bacteria; kingdom Bacillati; phylum Bacillota; class Clostridia; order Eubacteriales; family Clostridiaceae; genus Clostridium; species Clostridium hominis. The sequence continues at coordinate 71,605 of NZ_JACOOO010000016.1, read as the reverse complement.
ATAGAAAAAGATATATTAAGTGAATATGGATATCAAGGAAGCTTTGGAATGATACTATCTAAACAAATGTATGAGGTTTTAGATGCTGATGCATATTCAAGCATGATATTAGGAGTAAGCATAGACAGTTCAGCCGACAATAATATTGAAAAAATATTAAATGAAGTTGAAGGATCTTTATCCAAGTATGGCTATGCTTTCGATAATTATTATTATAATAATAAAAGAAGTGAAGAGATGTGGATGGTAATAAATACGTTCATTTATGGATTTATTATTATGGTAACTTTAATCAGTGTTGTTAATATTATAAGCACAATATCATTAAATATACTTTTAAAAAGAAGAGAATTAGCAACTTTAAGCACTATTGGTATGGATAAAAATAAAGTTAATAAGATGATACTTTTAGAAGGAAGCTTATATGGAGTAATAGCATCCTTCTGGGGTGGAATTATCTCGGTGATACTAGTAAGTGTTATGGTTAAAGTTTTAGATAACGGAGTAAGTTTGAGTTACAGTATTCCTGTAGCACCATTTATAGTTGGATTTATAAGCATTATTGGTATTAGTCTAGTTGCAAGTTTAATTCCTTTAAGAAAATTAAGAAAAATAAGTTTAGTTGAGGCTATACGAAATGAGGAATAAATGGTTTATAACTGTTGAGAAGTGGTTTATAATATAGGTGTTAATACTGAAGTAAGAAGGATATAGAGGAGTAGATGGTTATCTGCTCCTTTTTTAGAATTTATAAATTGAGGGAGAGAATATGATTAAGATTTTATTTGTAGAGGACGATTTGCCATTAGCTTTAGGAATTGAGTATACGCTAAAGCAAGAAGGGTTTGATGTTATACATGCAAAGAATTTAGAAGAGGCTAGGGAAAAATATAAATCCTTAGATTTTAATATAATTTTACTTGATGTAATGTTACCTGATGGTAGTGGATATGATTTTTGTAGGGAAATAAGGAAAGAAAGTGAGGTACCAATAATTTTTATGACAGCTTGCGATGAAGAGGTTAATGTTGTTTTAGGTTTAGATATGGGTGGAGATGATTATGTAACTAAACCTATTAGAGTTAAAGAGCTTATTTCAAGAATAAATGCTGTACTAAGAAGAAAAGGAATAACAAATACTAAGTCTTCTGAAGAAATAATAAAAACTGGGAATATACTTATAGAACCTTTAAAGTATAAGGTCTATAAGAATGGACTTAATATAGATTTAACAGCCATAGAATATAAATTGTTATTAATTCTTATCAAGAATAAAGGTAATGCTATTGAAAGAGTTACATTGTTAGAAAAGCTATGGGATGTTGATGGAAATTTTGTTGATGGAAATTCACTTACTGTTTATATAAAGAGATTAAGAGAAAAGATAGAAGATGATATTAAAAATCCGCAGTATATAGAAACTGTAAGAGGTATAGGATATAGATGGGCAGAAAGAATAGTGGAGGGATAATTATATGAATCTTTTAAAAAATAGGGAGATTAAAAATATAATAATACTTTCAGCTATTTCTTTTATAATATTTACTTTAATATCAATGTTATTTTTAAATAATTGGTTTAATAATATTAGTTCAAGATATGGAGAACAGAATATAGCCTTAGTAGGAGCTATATTAGAACAAAATCCTGAGCTCGAGGAAAAGATAATACCTATTATTACAAAAGGTGAGTATGGTAAGTATTACGATGCTGGAAAAGTAGTGATGGATAAATACTATTATAATGATAATATATTGCCATATAAGAATGCTGTTATAAAAAATGAATATGATAATTTTAAAAAAATATGGATAGGCTTCGTAGGAATAGTTTGGGCTATATTATTAACTTTATTTATATATATAATTAAACCTATTTTTAAAAACTTAAATACTCTTGGACAAATTGCAGATAATATGGTTGAAGGAAAGTTTAATAATAAGCAGTTAGCATTAAATGAAGGTGAATTAGCAGTATTTTATAATAAGTTTATAGATATGGGAGAACGGCTTGAAGGAGCCTTAAGTGATCTTAAAGCAGAAAAGGTTAACTTAAAAAATATTATTAATGATATATCCCATCAATTAAAAACTCCACTTTCTGCATTGATTACGTATAATGATATTTTAAAGAATCATAATAATATGGATAGTGAAACTAGAACTAAGTTTATAGACTCAACATCAGACCAGTTAGACAGGATGGATTGGCTTATTACTACTTTGTTAAAATACGCTAGAATAGAAAGTAATGCAATTAATTATAATAAGTCTTTACATTCTTTAAAAGATACTATAAATTATTGTATGCAGCCTTTAAAAGTTAAAGCTGATGAAATGAAACAAAATATTATATTAGATTTTAAGGGTGAGGGCCTTTACTTTCATGATGAGAAATGGATCGGAGAAGCTTTTAGTAATATTATTAAAAATTCTATAGAGCACACAGCTTTAGGAGGAAGTATAAAAGTTTGTCTTGAAGAAACTCCATTAAGTGTCACAGTAACTATAAGCGATAATGGGGAAGGTATAGAAAAGAAAGACCTTAAAAATATATTTAAAAGATTTTATAAGGGAAAGAATTCTTTAAATCCTAAAAGTATTGGAATAGGATTATCTTTAAGTAAAAAGATAATAGAAGCTCATAATGGTAGTATAGTTGCAGAAAGTGAAGTTTTAGTAGGCACCACCTTTTACATAACTTTTTTAAAGGTAAGGTCTGATTATGCAAAGGAGAATGAAATATGACAAGAGACACAAGAGAAGAACTATTAGAATTGTACACTGAGTTAGTAGATTGTGGAGTAGTTTTCCACTATGGTAACGAAGAAATTGATAACGGTGAAATAACTAATTTTGAAATTGATGATGAAGATATGATAACAATCGAATTAGATGGTTGTGAAACTTACGAAATAGAGTTACAAGATTTTATAGATAATCACTCAAAGGATGGAGTTAACTACCATAGCTTTGAAATGGGAAGAAGATTCGATCATATATTAGCTGATAAATAGCAGGAAAAAAGACAGTAGAAAGGTTATGTAACTTATCTACTGTCTTTGATTTATTCTACATTTTCTTGTGAGCTATCCTTTTTTGCTAAGGACTTCATTACCCATGAGCCATTAGGATCTTTTGTTAATTCACCTACTAATGTAGTGCTTTGATGTGGTTCAGTATGACTAAGCCCAAAAGCTTCAACTACAACCTTATCTTCAGTCTTATCGACGAAAGTCATAGTTTGAACTCTGTTGATTCTTAGATCTTTATCTTTCCAATTAGTGAAGTAGTAGTCAATTGCATAAGTTAAATTACTACATTTGTATGAAACGTACTTTCCTTTTAATAAGACTCCACCAGTAACCAATAACACAATAAGAACTATAGGAAAAATTATTGTAAATAACTTTTTTCTACGTTTTTTTAAGCGTTGGACTCTAGTGTATGTCCTATTTTTTTTAGAACGCTTTTGCACCATAAAATCGCCCCCAAAAAAACTCTATGTTAATATATTACCATAAATTGTAAATATGTAAAGTGGATATTGTATATTTAAAGAAGGAAACATATAATAAGGATAAGACAAAAAAATGAAAACAATGGAAGAATAGAAGGAGAACATAAATATGGATTACTCAAGTTTAATATTAATGGAAAGAGATGTTGAAACAGGATTTGTTACAAAAGAATTAGGAAGTTATCAAGTATCTGTTGAAGCTGAATATGTAAAAGGCTTTTATGTAAAGGGAGATACGGTTTATTTAAAATTTGACACAAATAAAGATGTTGAAGAGTGGGAATACTCTGCTATATACGATGTATTTAATTATTCTATATTTGAAGAGGAAGGATTTAAGATTGAAGATGTTGATGATGAATACAATCCAACATTCTTAATTACATTTAAATATGAGGATGATCATGGATATATTAATGAGAAACTATCTTTAGCTTTAGAATTAATCCATGAAGCTATGGAAAAGGCCTTCAATGATATAGAAGGAAAACAAGAAGAATATAAGTAGAAAGGAGTAGCCTATAATGGTTAATAATGCTATGGAAAGTAAGGTTTTAAAGAAGAGAGAGGACATTCAAGAAATAGATAAATGGAGTGTTAACGAAGTTTATTCTAGTGATGAAGTTTGGGAAAAAGAATATAAAGAACTTCAAGAAGAAGCGCCAAAGCTTAAGTGGTTTGAAGGAAAACTTAAAAATGGAGAGGTATTAATAGAATACTTAGAATTAAACGAAGAAATTTCTAGAAAAGCTGAAAAGATATATGTTTATGCACATTTAAAATCAGATGAAGATACATCAAATCCTAAGTATCAAAGTATGATGAATAAGATTGATGCTTATATGGCAGAGTATGCAACATATTCAGCTTATTTAGTTCCTGAACTATTAAGTTTACCAGACGGATTTATAGAGGAAGAGATAAAAAGATTAGATGGATTAAAGCCATATGAATTTTTATTAACTAACATAATTAAAGAAAAACCTCATGTATTAAGTAAGGAAGAAGAGGAACTTTTAGCTGCAGCATCTGATTGTCTTGATGCACCATCATCAATTCATAATATAATGACTAATGCTGATATGAAGTTTGGAAATATTAAAGATGAAGATGGTCATGAAGTAGAATTAACAGAAGGAAATTACTCTTCGTTTATAAAATCTAAAGATAGAAGTGTCAGAGAAGCTGCATTTAAAGATTTATTTGGACATTATAAGGATTTTGAAAATACTTTAGCTACAACACTTTCTAGCTCTATAAAAGCCTTTAATTTCTCTGCAAGAGTAAGAAAGTATAATAGTGCTTTAGAAGCAGCCTTAAAGCCTGAGGATATTCCACTTGAGGTTTATAAGAATGCTATTAAAACTATAAATGATAATATTGAATCACTTCATAGATACGTAAGAGTAAAGAAGAAATTACTTGGACTTGATGAAATGCATATGTATGATTTATATGTTCCAGTTATAGAAATTGATAAAGAACATGTAGAATTTGATAAAGGCGTTGAAATGGCTATAGAAGGACTTAATCCACTAGGAGAAGAATATTTAGAAATATTTAAAGGTGGAATTGAAGGTGGATGGATAGATAAATACATCAATAAAGGAAAAAGAGGTGGAGCATATTCATGGGGTGGATATGATACAAAACCATTCGTATTATTAAATTATAATTACGATTTAAATGATGTATCTACATTAGTTCATGAAATGGGTCACTCAATTCATTCTTACTATTCAAGAAAAGAGCAAAGCTATTATTATGCTGGATATTCAATATTCTGTGCAGAAGTTGCTTCAACAACTAATGAAGCGTTACTTATTCATCATTTAATAAATAAAGAAACTGATGAAAAGAAGAAGCTTTATTTAATAAATCAAGAGTTAGAGCAAATAAGAACAACAGTATTTAGACAAATAATGTTTGCAGAATTTGAACTTTACACTCATGAAAGCTTTGAAAAAGGTATGCCTTTAACAGCAGAGGACTATAATGCTAAATGGCACGAATTAAACCAAAAATATTTTGGTGAAGATATAATTGTAGATAATGAAATAGATGTTGAGTGGGCAAGAATACCTCACTTCTATAATGATTTCTACGTATATCAATATGCAACAGGTTATGCAGCTGCATCAGCTTTTGCTAAATCAATTTTAGATAAAGAGCCAAATGCTGTTGAGAAATATACTGGTTTCTTAAAGAGTGGTGGAAGTAATTATCCAATAGAAATATTAAAGAAAGCTGGAGTTGATATGACAACACCTAAGCCTTTAGAAGCTACTATTGAGAGATTTAATGAATTATTAGATATGTTAGAGAAAGATATTTAAGATGAAAAAGTTTGAAGATAAGTTTTTTAATATATTAATTAATAGATATGGGTTTTATATAAAAGACTATTTTAGTCAATCTAATAATGAAAATAAATGGGTTGCCATATCTGAAAATGATAACTATGCTTATTGTGTTATAGTGTGTGATGAAAATAATGCAAATGTGCTTTATACCGAAGCTTATGAACAACTAAGCAAAATGTTTACTAAGCCTGTAGCTATAAATGTAGTTATTGCAACTAAAAGAGATGAAATATCACAAGAGTATTTAGGACAATACAATAAACTTATTTATTCATTAACTGAAGAAAGAGCGGTTTACAGCGGAGATGGCTGTAAGCCTCTCCTTAAAGTATGTGAATATATGGGTGAAAAAGAGAAGAAGCATAAAAATAGATTTAAAGATAATAAACTTACTTATATATTGATAGGATTAAATGTATTAATTTATATATTAACAGCAATAATGTCTAGAAGTTTATTAGATAGCAACACTTATGTGTTGATAAGATTAGGTGCAAAGGTTAATGAATTAATTAATCATGGACAAGTTTGGCGATTGTTAACTTGTGCCTTTTTACATGGTGGAATTATGCACTTAGCTTTTAATATGTATGCATTGAAGATAATAGGTTCAGAAGTTGAATATGTTTTTGGACGTAAAAAATATTTAATAATATATTTAATGGCAGCGCTTGGAGGAAGTATATTTAGTTATATCTTTAGTCCATACTCTATTTCTGTAGGAGCTTCAGGAGCTATTTTTGGTCTTTTAGGAGCTATGCTGATATTTGGAATTAAACATAGAGATAAAATAGGAAAAAGCTATATGATGAATATTGTTCAAGTTATAATTATTAATATAATTATAGGTGTTTCATTAAGTAATATAGATAATTTTGCACACCTTGGGGGATTGATAGTAGGAGGAGTAACTGCTTTAATAGTTAAAAGTAATTTGGAAAAATCATTTAAATAATAAGTTTTATCTATATTGAAGCAATAGAGGAGGCATTAGCTTTGGATTTGAAAAAAGATAAAGCACTAATTATTAATTTAGTGTATATGGCCATATTAGCTATAACTTTGGTATATGATATGATGGCTAAAGAAGGTGTTCATACATTTAGAATAGGATTAGCAGCAGTAACTGCATGGATTATGTTCTTTGTTTATAAGAAAACATTCTTAAGAAGATCAAGAATAAGTTTTTATTTAATATTTATATTTGTATTTGCTGCGATGTATTTAGGAAGTGTATTAGATTTCTATATAATAATTCCAGGATATGATAAGATACTTCATTTAATTTCAGGGATAATAATAGCGTACATAGGATTTATATTCTATTTAACATTAGTTAAAACTGATGATAAAGAAGCTGTTAATCCTATGATGGGAGTAGTATTTTCTATAATATTCTCAATTGCAGCAGCAGGAGCATGGGAAATATGGGAGTTTAGTACAGACCAATTATTGGGATTTACATCACAAAATAATAGTTTAATAGATACTATGATGGACATAATATGTGGAACAGTTATGGGAATCTTAGCTAATATTCCAATAGCTATGTATATAAAAGGAAAGAAAGTAAGGTTTATAGAAAAATTAGTTGAAGATATTAGAAGATAGTTTCTTCGCAGGGAGAAATATATCCTTTGAATGGAGAAATATACAATAAGTGTAGAGAAATATTACTACGGAAGATAATTATTCATACTAAATGAAAAAAAGTATGCCTGAAGCAGATATAGATTATGCTTCAGGCATTTTTCTATAATAAAATAAGATATTTATCTGTAGCGTTAGCTATATAATTCTCTTCAATTTTCTGAATATTTCTCTGAGACAAAATCTCATATTTATCTTTTGCGCGAGCAAAACATTTCTCTTAGTGAGCATAGCAAACTAATATACAAAGTAAAATGTGTTATTAAGTGGTAAATTGTATTTATCACTTATTTTTTTAAGGTATTCTTTACACTTTAAGTAGGATTGCTCTTTATAGTTTTTGTTGTAGTGATTAATTTCTTTTGAGTTTAGTTCATGTCTAATAGATTCAAAGCTTTGGTTTAAGGCTCGCCTAAATGATATTTCATTGTATTCTTCATAGATTAAAGAGTCTGTGAAGTTATAAAGTTTTATAAAATTGTTTTGTGAGCCAATATCTTTTAATTTTGACAAACCATCATAATCTAACTTTTCTAATACAAATAATTTATATGATTCAATGTCAGTTGAAAAATTTATGTTAGAGAAGTTACCCTTAAGAAAGTTTATAGAATTTATAGTTTTAATTGCAGAAACTTCCTTATCTTTAACCTCTAACATTATATCTATATTTGAAAAGTCATAGCTTTTTAAATATTCTAAAAAAGTATCTATAAATATTGTTGGGGAATGAGCACCACGTTTTTTTGTAGCATCTTGTATACTGTAGTGTACTTTCATATCACCGTCGCTATCTTTCCATGTTTTTTTTATTATGGGAAGTAGCTTAGGAATGGAGGTGGATGTATCACCATAACATTCATAATGTAGATTATCAAAGATAATAGGTATATTACAACGACTATTTATTTCTAATAAATCATATATAGAAAAAAATCTTTCATCATTTTCTATTATTAATCTTTTCTTAATGGCGCTATCCAAATTGTTATATTCACTTACAAATCTATTAATAGCATTCTCTTTATCGTTATAAACACCACCAACATGAAGAATTATTTTATGACTAGATGGTAAGTTTAAGCTATCTAAAAATTTGCAATGAAAGCTAAGGTCTAGTATTGATTTTTCTACTACATCTTTTTTAGGAGAGTTTAGAAGTGTGTATTGACCCGGGTGCATGGATACTCTCATATTATTAGATTTTATATAATTACCTATTTTGGTTAAAAGCTCTTTGTTAATATCCCACCAGTTATAATTATTAATTTTATGGCTACCTAAGGGAATTATATCTGAGCTTATTCTAAATAATTTAATGTTTTTAGAATTGTTATAACGAAGTATAGAATATAAGTCTTCTAGATTATCTTTTATTAATAAGGCTATTTTTTCTTCTGAATAATTAGAAAGAGTCAATTTTCTTGTTGTCTTATATGGAACCATAAGTGGAGTACATGCATATCCAATTTTCATAACTAGTCTCCTTGTATATGATTTTCAAAAATTATAAATTTTTTTAGATTGAAATTATATAAAATAGTATTTTATTTTAGACTTAGTATTAGTATTTTAATATAAAAGTTGATATATTCATAAAATAAATTTAAATAATATGTTAAACTTTTAATAGTTCGATAAAAAAGGATGAAAAAATATAGAATTTGTTAAAAAAATAGTGTATTATTTAATAAAAGAAAAATGTTAGGGGCGATACAGATGAATGGAAGAGAGTATGTATTAAAAGTTTTAGAAGAAGTTAGCAATAGAAATTCAGGAGAAAAAGAGTTTTTAGATGCAGTAAAAGAGGTACTATTATCTCTTGCACCAGTTTTTGATAAACATCCTGAATATATTGAAGCAGGGCTATTAGAAAGAATTGTTGAACCAGAAAGACAAATCATGTTTAGAGTTCCATGGGTAGATGATAATGGAAATGTTAAAGTGAATAGGGGATTCAGAGTACAATTTAATAGTGCAATAGGGCCTTATAAGGGAGGACTTAGATTCCATCCAACAGTTAACGCAAGCATAATTAAATTCTTAGGATTTGAACAAATATTTAAAAATTCTTTAACTGGACTTCCAATAGGTGGAGGAAAAGGTGGATCAGATTTTGATCCTAAAGGAAAATCCAATGGAGAAGTAATGAGATTCTGTCAAAGCTTTATGGCAGAACTTTATAGACATATAGGTCAAGATACAGATGTACCTGCAGGAGATATAGGTGTAGGTGGAAGAGAAATTGGTTATATGTATGGATATTATAAAAAGCTAAGAGGAGCAAACGATCCTGGAGTTTTAACTGGTAAAGGCTTAACTTATGGTGGAAGCTTAACAAGAACTGAAGCAACAGGATATGGATTAATATACTTTACAGAAGAGATGATGAAGGATAATAACTCATCATTAGCAGGTAAAATTGTAGTTATATCAGGATCAGGAAATGTTGCTATATACGCAACAAAGAAGGCTACTGAATTAGGGGCGAAGGTAGTGGCCTTAAGTGATTCTAATGGATATATCTATGATGAAAACGGAATTAACTTAGATGCAGTTAAGGAAATTAAAGAAGTTAAAAGAGGTAGAATTAAAGATTACTTAAACTATGTTCCATCAGCTAAGTATGTTGAAGGATGCAGAGGAATATGGACTATTAAGTGTGATGTAGCTCTTCCATGTGCAACACAAGGTGAAATAGATGAAGCATCTGCTAAAATTTTAGTTGAAAATGGAACTAAAGTAGTTGCAGAAGGTGCTAATATGCCTTCAAGCTTAGAAGCTATAAAAGTGTTCCAAGGAAATGGTGTATTATTTGGGCCTGCAAAAGCTGCAAACGCTGGTGGAGTTGCTTGTTCAGCATTAGAAATGTCACAAAATAGCATGAGACTATCATGGACATTTGAAGAAGTTGATAATAAATTAAAAGATATAATGGTTAATATATATAGCCAATCTGCAAAAGCAGCAAAAGAGTATGGAGAAGAAGGTAATATATTAATGGGATCAAATATTGCTGGATTCAATAAAGTTGCAGAAGCAATGATGGCTCAAGGAATAGTATAGAAGAATAAAAAGTCAACGTTTTATATGGACGTTGACTTTTTGATTTTGTTGAAAGGTGATTATGTCAGGTGAAAGATCATTGAGTGAATTGAAAAATTATAAGATTATTATGATAGGTTAAAGTTAAATTTATACTATATAAGCTTAACTTAACAACTTTGTTGTGAAAAAAACTTTGCTAATTTATGAAATAGGGGATAAGATAAGTATGTAAATGAATGTTAAAAATTCTACCAGCTTTGAGCTGGTTTTTGAACATTTTTAGAAATAAATTTGCAATCGAAAGTATGTTTATGTAAAATTAAAAGATGTGATAAAAATTAACTTTGAAAAAAGGTAGGTTTTATATAGATTTTTCTTGGAGGTTTATATGAGTAATAATATAGATAATAGATATGATGTAACTGATCTGACGTCTTTAGAAAAGCTTGAGCCAGTTAGAGTAAGACCAGGTATGTACATTGGTTCTACTGGAACTAAGGGATTACATCATTGTATATGGGAAATTTTAGATAACTCCATTGATGAAATTTCAAATGGTTATGGGGATAAAGCAACAATAATTATTAATAAAGATAAAAGTATAACTGTTATAGATAATGGAAGAGGGATACCAACAGGAATGCACCCAACGAAAAAGAAATCGGGAGTTGAAATGGTATTCACAGAATTGCATACAGGTGGGAAGTTTAATAATAAGAATTATAAAACATCTGGCGGACTACACGGTGTTGGTGCTGCTGTAGTTAATGCATTATCTAAGTGGTTAGAAGTTGAAGTGCACCAAAATGGAAATATATATAAACAAAGGTTTGAGTTTGCATATGATAAGAGCCTTAAGAAAGATATGCCAGGGACTCCAGTGACAACTTTAGAGGTAGTAGGAAAAACTAAAACTACAGGAACTAGAGTAACATTTAAACCTGATAATGAAATTTTTTCAACTACAGATTTTAAGTTTGATATTATAGATGAAAGATTAAAGGAATTAGCATTCCAAAATAAGGGGATACGCTTAGAGCTTATAGATAGAAGAAAAGATGAAGAAGTAGTTAAAGAATATTATTCTGAAAGAGGATTGCTAGATTTCATTGAATATCTAAATGAAAGTAAATCAGTGTTGCACCAAAATCCAATCATATTTGAAGGCGAAAGAACTGTAGATAATATTCAAATGTTTGGTGAGGTATGTATTCAATTTACAGATTCAACTACAGAATATATAGCAAGTTATGTTAATAATATTCCAACTACTGAGGCAGGAACTCATGAAGCTGGATTTAAAACAGGTATGACAAGAGCTTTTAAAGAGTGGGCAAGAAAACTAGGCCTTGTAAAAGAAAAGGATAAGGATTTTGAAGGTGATGACCTTAGAGAAGGTATGACTGCTATAGTTAGAATTAAAATTACTAATCCTATCTTTGAAGGACAAACTAAGACTAAGTTAGGAAGTTCAGAAGCTTATACAATGATGAATGAATTAGCCTATACTAGACTTGGTGAATGGATAGAAGATAATAAAGAGCTTGCAACAACAATTATAAATAATGCATTAGCTACAGCTCAAAGAAGAGAAAAGATAAAAAAGATAAATGAAGCTGAAAAGAAGAAAATAGGTAAAGGTACTGCACCGTTAGCCGGTAAAGTTGCTGTATGTACATTGAAGGATAATACAGTTAATGAGTTTATCGTGGTTGAGGGAGATTCTGCGGGAGGTTCTGCAAAGCAAGCCAGAGATAGAAGATTCCAAACTATAATGCCATCAAAAGGTAAGATAATGAATACTGAAAAGCAAAAGCTTGAAAATGTATTAGCTTCTGAAGAACTGAAGATATTTAACATTGCGGTAGGGACAGGAACCTTAGATAACTATAGAGAAGAAGATTTAAAGTATGACAAAATAATAATCATGAGTGATGCCGATGTTGATGGATATCATATAAGAACATTATGGATGACATACATTTATAGATATATGAGACCTCTTATACAAAATGGACATCTTTATTTAGCACAACCACCATTATACAAGGTTTATAAAACTGTTAAGGGCAAAGAAGTTCATAAATATGCCTATAGTGATGATGAGTTAGAAAGTGTTAAAAAAGAAATTGGTAAAGGTGCGTTGATTCAAAGATATAAAGGACTTGGAGAAATGAATCCAGATCAACTTTGGGATACAACATTAAATCCTGAGACTAGAACTCTTTTCCAAGTGACCATAGAAGATGCCGCTAAGGCCGAAAAGATGGTATCTCTATTAATGGGAGATGTAGTTGAACCAAGAAAAAATTATATGTATAAGTATGCGGAATTTTAAATAGTACGAAAGGAGATTTTTAATGGCTAAAAAGGAACACAATATTCCAAGAGATAATAATATTTTAAGAGTACCTCTTGAAGAGGCTATGCCTGATAACTATCTTCCTTATGCAGTAGAAGTTGCTAAGGATAGAGCGTTACCAGATGTTAGAGATGGTTTAAAGCCTGTACATAGAAGAATACTTTATGGCGCATATATGCTAAAGGCTTTTCCAGATAGACCATATTATAAATCTGCAAGAATAGTAGGGGACGTACTAGGTAAATTCCATCCACATGGAGATTCATCAGTTTATGATGCTATGGTATTAATGGCTCAAAACTTTTCTACAAGAGAGCCTTTATTTGATGGACATGGAAACTTTGGTTCTATGGATGGTGATGGAGCTGCGGCAATGCGTTATACAGAAGCTAGACTTTCTAAGATAGCTATGGAAATGCTAAGAGATATAGATAAGAACACCGTTGATATGGTTCCAAACTATTCTGATTCTGAAATGGAGCCTAAAGTGTTACCAGCTAGATATCCAAATCTTTTAGTTAATGGTACATTTGGGATAGCGGTTGGATTAGCAACAAATATCCCACCACATAATTTAGGGGAAGTAACAGATGGTGTACTTGCATATATTGATAACCCAGAGATAACTACAAAAGACTTAATGGAGTATATAAAAGCACCAGACCTTCCAACAGGTGGAGTATTAATAGGAAAAAATTCTCTACTATCTGCTTATGAAACTGGTGAGGGAAAAGTTACATTAAGAGCTAAGACTGATATAGAAAAGTTAGAGAATGGTAGATGGGGAATAGTTATAACAGAATTCCCTTATAGAAGAAATAAATCAAAGATACTTCAAACAATATCTGAAATGACTGGAGATAAAAAGCATCAAAAAGCATTAGAAGCTATTGCAGATATAAGAGATGAGTCAGATAGAACCGGTGTTAGAGCTGTTGTTGAACTTAAAAAAGTAGCAGACAGAGAAACAGCAGATAAAATATTAAAGTATCTATTTAAGAAAACAGACCTTCAATCTAACTTAAGCTTTAACATGGTAGCTTTAGCAAATGGTAAACCTCAAACTATGGGGTTAAAAACTATAATAACTCACTATGTTAACCATCAAAAGGATATAGTAACTAGAAGAACTATAAGAGAGTTAGAAATAGCTGAGAAGAGACACCATATTGTTGAAGGATTTATAAGAGCTATAGATGTTTTAGATGAAGTAATTAAAACAATTAGAGAATCTAAGTCTAAGAAAGATGCAGGAGAAAACCTTATAGCTAAGTTTGGATTTACTGCAATTCAAGCAGAAGCTATATTAGAGCTTATGCTTTATAGATTAACTGGTCTTGAGATAAAGGTATTCCAAAAAGAATATGCAGAGCTTGAAAGAACTATTAAGAGATTAAGAAAGATATTATCAGATGAAAAAGAGCTTCTTAAAGTTATAAAGGAAGAATTAAAAGAAGTAACTGATAAATATAGAAACCCAAGAAGAACACAAATAGTTGAAGATGATAGCGAAGCTAAGATTGATATAGAAGAGCTTATAGTTGTAGAGGATGTTATGATAACTCTTTCTAAAGATGGATTTATAAAGAGAATACCTCTTAAAACATATAATAGATCAAATTCTAATGCTGATGATATAGATTATAGAGAAGGCGATGAGCTTAAATTCTTAATTAAATCTAATACTACTGAAAGCTTAATAGTATTTACTGATAAAGGAAATATGTATCAAACAAAAGGAATTAATATTCCAGAGCTTAAGTGGAAAGAAAAAGGTGAAAGAATAGATTCTATTATTAAAACCTTAAACTTAGAGGAAGAAAATATAGTACAAGTAATGTCCATTCCTTTATTTGATGCAAATAAATCTATTCAATTTATAACAAATAAGGGAGCTATAAAAAAGAGCTCTTTAGATAAGTTCCAAACTAATTACAGTAAGTTACAAGCTATAAAGATTAAAGAAGGTGAGGCTGTACTTGATGTAATTATGCTTGAAAATGAGGAAAGTAAATCATTCTTAAGCGTTGTTTCGAAAAATGGATTGAAGTTCACACTTGAGATACCAGCAATTGAAGATACTCCAAGAAATGTTTTAGGACTATCATTGTTTAACTTAACTTCAAATGATGAGGTTGTAAAAGTTGAGTATGTAGATCAAATTGAGTATAAACAATTCTGGGTGGGTATTACTCAAAAGGGAAGTATAAAATCCTTCTCTAGAGGTAGAAGCAATGACAGATTAAAAGTAAATATAGATACAGCTAGTGAATTACTTTTATTTACTGATAAAGGAAATGTATTTAAGATACCAACATTCCTAATTCAAAATGTAACTGAAACAGAAATACAATTAGATGCATTAATAGAGGGATATACAACTAAAGAAAAAATAATAGATATATATTCAGTTAAAAGTTACGATGAAAAAAGGCTAGTGTATTTCTTTACTAAAAAGGGAATGATAAAAAAGACTTCGTTAAAAGAGTACGACGGTAATTATGCTTATCAAGTCGCATATAAATTAAAGTATGAAAATGATGCTGTTGTTTCGGTTAATATATGCAATGAAGGTAATGGAAATGTGATTATAGCAACTAAAAATGGTATGGCTATAAGATTCCTAGAGGAAAGTGTAAATACTATGGGAAGAGTTGCATCAGGGGTTACTGGTATTAGCTTAAGAGATGATGACTTTGTAATAATGGGTAAAGTTATTGAGCTTAAAAGTGGCTCAACTAATGATGAAATTGCTATAGATAATATTGAGGTAGACTTAACGTTAACAACAAGAAATAAAGAAGTAAAAGTTGTAGACATAAACGATATTAAACTTCAAAACAGGGCAGGAAGAGGAACAACAGTAATGGTTACTGCTTTTGAAGATGAAGTAGTAGAAGCGGAGTTTAATTAAGAATTCATAATTATGAATTTTCAATTAAGTCTAAAACTACTTAGGAAGTTTATGAAACTATATTTAACGAGACTGCATAGCAGTTTCAATAATAATTATAAATTTATCATTGAAAATTTTTAATTATATAAAGGGAGGTTTTATGATGAAGGTTGCTGTTTTATTAGCAGAAGGATTTGAAACTTTAGAGGGATTAACTGTAGTAGATATAATGAGAAGAGCTGGTGTATGTTGTCATACTTTTGGAACTAAGTCTCAAAAGGTTAGGACATCACATGATGTAGTTGTAGAAGCGGATAAGTTATTAAGCGATGAAGTTTTAGAATACGATATGATAGTTTTACCAGGTGGAATGCCAGGGTCAGTTAATTTAAGAGATGACGAAAAGGTAAACGAAGTAGTTATGGCTTTTTACAATAATAACAAATTAGTAGCTGCAATATGTGCAGGACCAATAACTTTAGGAAAACTTAAAATTTCAGAAGGTAAAAATGTTACATGCTATCCAGGCTTCCAAGACCAACTTGGTAACTGTAATTACAAAGAAGAGTTAGTTGTAGTAGATGGAAATGTAATAACAGGAAGAGGGCCTGCAGCAGCAATACCGTTTGCTTTTGAATTGTTAAAACATATTGCACCAGATAAGGTTGAAGATTTACAAAAGGCTATGCTTTTTAAATAATTTATAAGTAAATTAATAGTGAATAGTTAAAAGATATAATTGTTTAAACAATTTTTTAATAATATAATTTTAAAAGTCAGCGTAAGCTGACTTTTTTCCTAAACTCTTAACTATAAACTCTAAACTTTTAACTAATAAAAAGGGGTGATTCAGGATGGAAAAATGGACTGTTAGAAATGTGAAATTTAATTGTGAAGCTTTTGCTAAAGCTCTTGGTGTTAGCAATGTAGTTGCTAGACTTTTAGTTAATAGAGATCTTTATAAGCTAGATGATGCGAAGAGTTTTTTAAATAGTAACATAGATAACTTTGAAGATTATAATGAATTATTAGGTATGGATAAAGCTATAAAAATAATGAAGAATAGTATAGATAAGGGTGAAAAGATACTTATTGTTGGAGATTACGATGTTGATGGAGTAATTAGCTCCTATGTTCTTTATAGTGGATTGAAAAAATGTAAAGCTAATGTAAGTTATGTGATTCCAGATAGAATAAAAGATGGATATGGCATAAATGAGAACATAATAAAAAATGCTCATGCAAATGAGACAGATTTAATAATAACTTGCGATAATGGAATATCGGCTATAGACCAAATAAAGTTAGCCAAAGAATTAGGGTTAAAAGTTATAATAACTGACCATCATGACGTTCCTTTTGTTGAAGATGAAAAAGGTGAAAGAACATTTATACTTCCAGAAGGCGACTCTGTAATTAATCCAAAGCAAGAAGATTGTAAATATCCTTTTAAAAAGCTTTGTGGTGCTGGAGTAGCATATAAATTT
This sequence comes from Clostridium hominis, assembly GCF_014287825.1. Lineage (NCBI taxonomy): Bacteria > Bacillati > Bacillota > Clostridia > Eubacteriales > Clostridiaceae > Clostridium > Clostridium hominis. The sequence continues at coordinate 54,280 of NZ_JACOOO010000016.1, read as the reverse complement.
ATTGAAGGTATGTATGAAGCTTATGGAATAAATAAAAGTGAAGCTATAGAGTTATTACAGTATGTTGCAATTGCTACTGTTTGTGATGTAGTGGATTTAGTTGGAGAAAATAGAATAATAGTAAAAGAAGGCTTAAGAATAATAAACAAAACTAAGAATATAGGGTTAAGAGCTTTGTTTAAAGAAACTGGCCTTGATACTAAAGAAATTTCTGTATATGCATTAGGTTTTGTTATTGGACCAAGTATAAACGCATCAGGACGTTTAGAACAAGCGGAATGGGCTTTAAAAATGTTATTATCAGAAAATGAAGAAGAAGCAGAAGAACTTGCTAAAAAACTTAATGAGCTAAATAAAGAAAGACAGGAACTTACAAAAGAAGGATTAGAGAAAGCTATTGAAATAATTGAAAGTAATAAGATGAATGAGGAGAAAGTATTAGTTGTATACTTAGAAGATACTCACGAAAGTATAGCTGGAATAATTGCAGGTAGAATAAGAGAAAAATACAACCTACCAGTTATTGTATTAACATCAGCTCATGAGGGGGCAAAAGGATCAGGAAGATCAATTGAAGAGTACAATATGTTTGAGGAACTAATAAAGTGTAAAGACTTATTGGGGAAATTCGGAGGACATCCTATGGCTGCCGGTATGTCTATTGCAAATGAAAATATAAATGATTTTAGAAAAAGATTAAATGCTCAAACTACATTAACTGATGAAGATGTAATTCCAAAGGTATCTATAGATATGCCTTTATTATTGAAAGATATTAATTTTAATCTTATTGAAGAAATATCAGAACTTGAACCTTATGGAAAGGCTAATCCTAAGCCAACATTTGGTATGAAGAACTTAAAAGTGTTGGAATTAAGAGTGTTAGGCAAGGATAAGAATGTTCTAAAAATGAAGTTAAGTGACGGAACTCTTTTTATAGATGGAATCTATTTTGGAGATATAAAGGGTTTTGAAGAATCTTTAAAACTAAGTTATGGTGAAGATGAATATAACAAGGTATTTAATGGATATCCTAATGGTGTAAAGATTGATGTAGTATGCGTGCCAGAAATAAATGAATTTAGAGGAAATAAAAAAGTTCAATTAATAATACAAAATTATAGATTAAATTAAAGTTAAACGAGTTAGATAAAGTATTAAAATAGGCTAAAAATTGAAGAAGGAAATGCTAAAACATTTCCTTCTCAATTTAAATACTAGTTTTTACAAGATTATGATGTTGATATTCTTAGCATATGTAGTGAGTGTTATAAATAGTGGCTATTTTAAACCAGATTCATATTGTTCAACCATACGTTTAACCATTTCACCACCAACGCTACCACATTGTTTAGAAGTAAGGTCTCCATTATAATCTGTAAATGGAACTCCCATTTCTGTAGCAACTTGACTCTTGAATTTTGCTAAACCTTGTTTAGCTTCAGGTACTAAATTGTATGCCATAATCTTTCACCTCCTTTTATCTTGCTGTTAATAGCTTATCCAAATTTCTAAGTTCTATTTTATTTAATTAAAGGAAAAGGTGGCAAAATAACGACTTAGTGGTAAAATAGAGATGATTTATAATTAAAAATTTTATATGAGGTGTTTTATGAGTAAATATAAAATAATAATGACTGGTGGGGGAACAGCAGGACATGTAACTCCAAACTTGGCATTGATCCCTGAACTGAAGAAGAGAGGGTTTGATATAAAGTACATAGGAAGTATAGATGGGATTGAGAAGGAAATTATAGGAGATGCTAATATTCCATATTTCCCAATTTCAAGTGGGAAATTAAGACGTTACTTTGATATGAAGAATTTCTCTGACCCTTTCAAGGTAATGAAAGGTATTTATCAAGCTAAGAGGATTTTAGATAAGGAAAAGCCAGACGTAGTTTTCTCAAAGGGAGGATTTGTTGCAGTTCCTGTAGTTATTGCTGCATCAATGAAAAAGATACCTGTAGTATCTCATGAATCCGATTTAACTCCTGGATTAGCTAATAAACTTTCTGCACCTTTCTGTAATAAGCTTTGTGTAACATTTAGGGAAAGTTTAGCCTATGTGAAAGATGGAAAAGGCGCTTTAACAGGAACACCTATAAGAAGTGAAATACTACAAGGAAGTAAGATAAGAGGAAAAGAAATATGTGGCTTTAGAGATGATAAAGAGATTTTACTTGTTATCGGTGGAAGCTTAGGAGCTAAAAGTATTAATGATGAAGTAAGAAGAGAGTTAAATAAAATTCTAGTAGATTTTAATATTATTCATATATGTGGTAAAGGAAACTTAGATCAAAGCTTAAATTCAATAAGTGGATATAAGCAGTTCGAGTATGTAAAAGAGGATTTACCTCATTTACTTCAAGCAGCAGATTTTATAATATCTAGAGCTGGTGCTAATGTAATATTTGAATTATTAGCATTAAAAAAACCGACTCTTTTAATACCTCTTTCTAAAAAGATAAGTAGAGGAGATCAGATTTTAAATGCTAATTCTTTTGAAAAAGAAGGTTATTCTTTAGTATTAGATGAAGATGAAATGATGGAAAAGCATAATTTAACTGATAAATTAACAGAATTGAAGAATAATAGGAATAAACTTATAACTTCGATGCAAAATAGTAAAGTAAAAAACGGAGTTGATGAAATTATAAGCATAATTTTAAAAAGTTTTAATTAAAATAAGCTATAAATTTAAACAATATGCGAAATAATTACTGTTGTTAACTTGAAAAAAAATTCAGCTGTTATATAATAAAATATGAAGTGTAAAAATAGGAACTATTTTAGGGAAAATAAGAGGTGCTAGTATATGAAGAAAGTTTCAATTATTTATTGGAGCAACGGTGGTAATGTTGAACTTTTAGCTAACTGCATTGCAGAAGGCGTTGAAGGTGAGGTAGAAATAAACTTAAAACATGTTAACGATGCTTCAGAAGAGGATGTTATAACAGCTGATGCTATTGCAATGGGAAGTCCTGCAATGGTAGATGATGGAATAGAACAATTAGAAATGAAACCCTTCATTGATAAGTTATCTACTATAAGATTTAATAATAAACCTTTAGTACTATTTGGATCTTGTGGCTGGAGAGACGACAAATTTATATATAATTGGGAATCTGTAATGAAAGATTATGGATTTGAGGTTATTGGTAAAGTAGTTTGTAAAGAGTCGCTTACAGGAGAAGAAGTGGAAAAAGCTAAATCTTTAGGAAAAGAATTAGTAAATTTAATGTAAGTAAAACCTTGTTAGAGTGATCTCTAGTAAGTTTTTATATATAACTTAAACCTTAAAATTACTTTAAGATTTATTATATGTAATATATTCATATATTATATAATGAATTTTATTGGTTATTTTTAGATGGAAAGAGAGGTAGACACAATGAGAAAAATGAAAACTATGGATGGTAATACTGCTGCAGCTCATATATCATACGCATTTACAGAAGTGGCAGCAATATTCCCAATCACACCATCATCACCAATGGCTGAACACGTTGATGAATGGGCTTCTCAAGGAAGAAAAAATATTTTTGGCCAACCCGTACATGTAATGGAAATGCAATCTGAGGCAGGAGCTGCAGGTGCTGTACACGGTTCATTACAAGCTGGAGCATACACAACTACTTATACTGCTTCACAAGGATTATTATTAATGATCCCTAACATGTATAAGATTGCTGGGGAAAGATTACCAGGAGTTATTCATGTTTCTGCTAGAGCTTTAGCAACATCTTCATTAAGTATCTTTGGTGACCACCAAGACGTAATGGCTGCAAGACAAACTGGTTTTGCAATGCTTGCTGAAGGTTCAGTACAAGAAGTTATGGATTTATCTGCAGTTGCTCACTTAGCAGCTATCAAGAGCAGAATTCCATTCATGAACTTCTTCGATGGATTCAGAACTTCACACGAAATTCAAAAAATAGAAGTTTTAGAAACTGAAGAATTAGCTGGATTAGTAGATTGGAACTCAGTAGAAGAGTTCAGAAATGGAGCTTTAAACCCAAATCATCCAGTAACAAGAGGTACTGCTCAAAATCCAGATATCTACTTCCAAACTAGAGAAGCTGTTAACAGATTCTATGATGACGTTCCAGAAGTAGTAGAAAGCTACATGGCTGAAATTACTAAATTAACTGGAAGAGAATATCACTGTTTCGATTACTATGGAGCACCAGATGCAGACAGAGTTATCGTAGCAATGGGATCAGTTACAGATGTAGTTGAAGAAACTATTGACTACTTAAATGGTAGAGGAGAAAAAGTTGGGGTTGTTAAAGTAAGACTTTACAGACCATTCTCAATAGAAAGATTATTAAAAGCTATGCCAACTACAGTTAAGAAGATAGCTGTATTAGATAGAACTAAGGAACCAGGATCTATTGGTGAACCTTTATACTTAGACGTTGTATCAGCATTCTCAGGAAAAGCAAATGCTCCACAAATCGTAGGAGGAAGATTCGGATTAGGATCAAAGGATCCAAACCCATCTCACATTGCTGCTGTATATGCTAACCTTACTAAGGAAGAGCCAAAGAACGGCTTCACTATAGGTATAGTAGACGACGTAACAAATACTTCATTAGAAATAACAGAAGATATCGATGCTACTCCAGCTGGAACTAAAGCATGTAAGTTCTGGGGATTAGGATCAGATGGTACAGTTGGTGCTAATAAGAGTGCTATCAAAATTATCGGAGATAAGACTGATATGTATGCTCAAGCATACTTCTCATATGACTCTAAGAAGTCAGGTGGTATAACAGTATCTCACTTAAGATTTGGTAAATCTCCAATTAAATCACCTTACTTAATAGACAAAGCTGATTTCGTAGCTTGTCACAACCAATCATACGTTTATAAATATAACGTATTAGATGGATTAAAGAAGAATGGTAAATTCTTATTAAATAGTATCTGGACTCCAGAAGAATTAGAAGAAAAATTACCAGCAAGCATGAAGAGATTCTTAGCTGAAAACAACATTGAATTCTATACATTAAATGCTGTTAAGATAGCTCAAGAAATCGGTCTTGGTGGAAGAATCAACATGATAATGCAAGCTGCATTCTTTAAGATAGCTCACATTATTCCAGTTGAAGATGCAATCAAGTACTTAAAAGAAGCTGTTGTAACTTCATACGGTAAGAAGGGTGAAAAAGTTGTTAACATGAACAACGCTGCTATCGATATGGGTGTAGAATCTATAGTTAAGATAGATGTTCCAGCTAGCTGGAAAGATGCTGTTGATGAAGAAGTTGAAACTACTAAGGATGTACCTGCATTCGTTAAAGAAATAGTTGAACCAATCAACAGACAAGAAGGATTCGCACTTCCAGTATCTACTTTCGTAGACCACAATATGGAAGATGGTACTTTCATGGCTGGTACTGCAGCTTATGAAAAGAGAGGAATCGCTATAAATGTTCCAGAATGGCAACCAGACAAGTGTATACAATGTAACCAATGTGCATATGTATGTCCACATGCTACAATCAGACCATTCTTAATAAATGAAGAAGAAAAGAACAATGCTCCAGAATCTATGAAGATAGTTGCTGCTAGAGCATTAAAGACAGAAGAACCAATGTCATACAGCATCGGTATTACACCACTTGACTGTACTGGATGTGGAAACTGTGCTCAAGTATGTCCAGCTCCAGGTAAGGCATTAATCATGAAACCTGCAGATACTCAACACGATCAAATCGAAGCTTGGGATTACGCTGTAGAAAAAGTTTCAGCTAAGAAGAACCCAATGAACAAAAATACAGTTAAGGGAAGCCAATTTGAGCAACCATTATTCGAGTTCTCAGGAGCTTGTGCTGGTTGTGGAGAAACTCCATATGCTAAATTAGTTACTCAATTATTCGGAGATAGAATGATGATAGCTAATGCTACTGGATGTTCATCAATTTGGGGTGGATCAGCTCCTTCAACTCCATACACAGTTAACCATAACGGACATGGTCCAGCTTGGGCTAACTCATTATTCGAAGACAATGCTGAATTCGGATTAGGTATGTTCTTAGGAGTTAAGACAATAAGAGAAAGAATTGCTAGCAATGTAGCTAAGCTTATTGAAACTGAAGAATTATCAGAAGATGTTAAAGCAGTATTAAATGACTGGTTAACACACAGAGAAAGTGGAGAAGGTACTAGAGATAGAGCTAATAACCTTACAGCTGCTCTTGAATCTGTAAATTCTGAATTAGCTAACACTATATTAAAAGACAAAGAATTCTTCGTTGCTAGATCTCAATGGATCTTCGGAGGAGACGGTTGGGCTTACGATATAGGATACGGCGGATTAGACCACGTATTAGCATCAGGAGAAAACGTAAATGTATTAGTATTTGATACAGAAATTTACTCAAACACTGGTGGTCAATCTTCTAAATCTACACCAACTGCTGCAATCGCTAAGTTTGCTGCTTCTGGTAAGAGAACTAAGAAGAAAGACTTAGGTATGATGGCTATGTCTTATGGTTACGTATATGTTGCTCAAATTTCAATGGGTGCAGATAAGAACCAAACATTAAAAGCTATAGCTGAAGCTGAAGCTTACGATGGACCATCATTAATCATAGCTTACGCTCCATGTATCAGTCATGGTATTAAGAGTGGTATGGCTAATTCACAAGATGAAGCTAAGAAAGCTGTTGATTCAGGATACTGGGCTCTATACAGATACAACCCAACATTAAAGGGAACTAAGAACCCATTCTCATTAGATTCTAAGGAGCCAAAAGCAGACTTCAGAGAATTCTTAATGGGAGAAGTTAGATATGCTGCATTAGCTAAAGCGTTCCCAGAACAAGCAGAAGCTTTATTCCAAAAGACTGAAGAAGATGCAAAAGAAAGATTAAACAACTACAAGAGACTTGCTTCTCAAGAGTAGTTATAAATAAAAAGGGACCGAAAGGTCTCTTTTTTATTAAGAATTTCGAATCAATAATTGATAAAAAAATAACCTAATCAAATTTTAGATTGTTTTTAGATAGTATTTGATAATTTAAGCTAAGAATGGCTTATTTACATAAAAAATATTAAGACTAATTTTAAAATTTTACTTTTATTTTCCTATAAATAAGGGTACAATGATAAAGACTACTTAAATATTAAGGAGGAATTAAGATGGATAACGAATTAAATAAATGTGGATGCGGTGAAAACTGCGGATGCGATCACGATCATGATCACAATCATGAAGGTTGTGGAGAAGGTTGTGGATGTGGAGAACACGAACATGAGCATATGGTTGTAGACCTAGAAGACGATAACGGAAATGTTATTTCTTGCCCTATAATCGATGCATTTGAATACGAAGGTGAAGAGTACGTTTTAGCTCAAGATCCAGAAGGTGATTCAATATACTTATTCAGAGCTACTGAATCAGGAGAATTAGTAGTTCCAGATGAAGCTGAGTTTGATAAAGTAGCTGACTACTATAGCAACGTTTTAGCTGACGAAGAATAAAAAAGTGCCTAAGGGCACTTTTTTTATTATAAATTTATTTTAATATTTATAATAATTTACAATTTATTCAGCTAGTGATATATTTATTAATAAGGAAAAATAGATAAGAATTTCACTTGAGGAAAAGGTGGATAAGATGAAATCAGTAGATTTACATATACATTCATGCTATTCTGATGGAATATATACACCAGAACAAATAGCAAAGGCAGCAACGAGAAAAGGAATTAAATGCATTTCTATAACTGACCACGATTCAATAGCAGCTCAATATATTGTAAATACAGAATATAATAATAAAGATTTAATAATAATACCAGGAATAGAATTAAGTGCTGAATATAAAGAGATGGAGTTACATATCCTAGGATACTTTATAGATACAGAAAATAGTAGTTTAAAAGAATTAGTTAATAATCTTAATAAACAGAGGTTAAAAAGAGTAGAGAAAATACTTTATAACTTAAAAGGATATGATATAAATATAAAATTAGATGACTTAGGAGTAGATTTAGATTCCACAATAGGAAGAAGCCATATTGCAAATGCTATGGTCAAAAAGGGCTATTTTGATAATTATAAGATGGCTTTTAGAAGTTATTTGATTAAAGGTAAACCAGGATATGTAAAGGGATTTAAATTAACTTATAAAGAAGCTTTAGATATAATTAGAGAAAGTGGTGGGGTACCAGTTTTAGCACATCCAGGACAGATTTATAAGAAGATAGAAGTTGAAAATATCATAAAAGAATTAAAATGTTTTGGATTAAATGGGGTAGAGGTATATCATCCAAGTCACTCTGCTATAGATACAAATAAGTTTTTTAATATGGCAAAGAAATATAAACTATCAATTACCGGAGGTAGTGATTTTCATGGAAGAGCAAACTTTGATGATGAATCTATAGGTAGTTGTGGAATAAATGATTTATTATTAAGCAAATTTATAAAAACTAAGAGGTAATTGGGGGAAATATGGAACTATCGTTTAAGGCAAAAAAAATAGAACAATCTGTAACTTTAATGATAACAGCTAAGGCTAAGGAGCTAAGAGCAAAAGGAGTAGACGTAGTAAGCTTTGCTGCAGGTGAACCAGATTTTAATACACCTAAAAATATCATAGATGCAGCAAAAGATGCAATGGATAATGGAAATACTAAATATACTCAAACTAGTGGGATTATAGAGTTAAGAAAAGCTATATGCAAAAAGTTAAAAGATGATAATGGACTTCTATATGATGCTTCTCAAATAGTTGTTTCTACAGGGGCTAAACAATCTTTAGCTAATTCGTTTATGGCTATATTAAATCCAGGTGATGAAGTCATTGTACCAGTACCTTATTGGGTTAGCTATCCTGAACTAATTAAATTAGCAGATGGAAAGCCTATATTTGTAAATACAGGAGAAGAAAATGATTATAAATATAATGTAGAGGCTTTAGAAAAGGTAGTAACTAGCAAAAGTAAAGCTATTATATTAAATAATCCTAATAATCCTACAGGGACTGTTTATAATAAAGAAGAACTAGAGGCTATAAGTGAATTTGCAAGAAAAAATGATTTAATAATTATTTCAGATGAAATATATGAAAAGTTAACTTATGATGGCAAAAAACATGTGAGTATAGCTTCATTAGGCGAAGATATAAAAGCTAGAACAATTGTAATTAATGGATTCTCTAAAACTTACGCTATGACTGGATGGAGAGTAGGATATACAGCTTCTTCAACAGAAATTGCTAAGATCATGGCGAATATTCAAAGCCATATGACATCAAACACATGCTCTATAGCTCAATATGCGGCTTTAGAAGCGTTAAATGGACCACAAGAGGATATTTATTCTATGATATCAGAATTTGAGCTTAGAAGAGACTATATGTATAAAGAATTATGCTCAATAAATAGTATAAAATCAATAAGACCACAAGGTGCTTTCTACATTATGGTTAATATTGAAGATAATATAGGTAAAGTAATTAACGGTGAAACTATAAATACTTCACTGGATTTTGCAAGACTATTATTAGATATTGAAAATGTTGCAGTGATACCAGGTGAAGCCTTTGGATTAAATACTTATATTAGATTATCATATGCAACATCTATGGAAGCTATTGAAAAAGGAATTAGTAGAATAAGAGAGTTTATAAGTAAGTTGAAATAGGTTGTTCGCTATGCTCACAAAGAGAAATATTGCCTTTGGCAAGAGAAATATGTAGCTAAAGCTACGGAGAAATATTTTGCTTACACAAAAGAGAAATGTTTGAAAAGCTGAAGAGAAGTATACGACTAAAGCCACAGATAAGAATATGTCTACGGCATGGGCAACTTATCTGCCGTAGGCATATTTCTATTCACCATAGGTGAAAATTTATCTGTCCGAAGGACATATTTCTCTTAGCGTTAGCTAACATTTCTCTTGTGAGCTTCGCGAACGATATTATTTATGGTGGAGGAGAAGATGGATAAAGTTAAGTTAGCTTTGTTTGATATAGATTATACTATAACAAGAAAAGAAACTCTTATGGAGTTTTATAAGTACATAGTATCTAAGGATATTAAGAATATTAAGTTTTTACCAAGAGCTTTATTTTCAGGACTTATGTATGGAGTTAAAGTTTATGATGAAAAACGAGTTAAAGAGTCATTCTTAAAATTTATAGAAAATATAGAAGAGAAGGATCTGGCTGTATTAACTAAGAAGTTTTATGATGAAAGATTAAGCAAAATTCTTTATAAAGATGCATTAGATATGATACATAAGTTAAAAACTGAAGGATATATGGTTATATTAATATCAGCATCACCAGAGTTTTATATAAATGAATTTTATGCAATAGATGATGTAGATTTTATTATAGGTACAAGATTTACTTTTGAAAATGGAAAGTTTGTTAGAAAGATGAGTGGTAATAACTGCAAGAGAGATGAAAAAGTAGTGAGATTAAAAGCATATCTTAAAGAAAACAATATAGAGGCTGATTATGAAAATTCTTATATGTTCTCTGATTCTTTATCTGACTTACCGCTTTTAGATTTAGTAGGTAATCCATATCTTATTAATTATAATAAGAATCATAATATAGAGATTTTAAGATGGAAGTAAAAGGAGAGAGTTTAATGAAGGTAGAGGCCATAAATAAGTTCTATCTAAAAGATGGAGAAATATGTGAAGTAAAAGATTTCGTAGATGATAATAGTGATAAAGGAAATATTATTTATGAAGTTTTTAGAATAGAAGGCGGGACTCCTATTTTTCTAAAAGACCATACAGAAAGATTAAAAAGATCTTTTTCACTTTTAAATTTAGAAATGCCATTTTCTATTGAAGAGTTTAGAAATAGTATTGCTAAAGTTATTAAAGCTAATGATTATGTACTTGGAAATATGAAAATGACTTATAATATTTTAAGTAAAGAGTTAAAGATATTCTATATACCTCATAAATATCCATCAGAAAAAGATTACGCTGATGGTGTTAAGACGATTCTTTATCATGGAGAAAGAGAAAATCCAAATATAAAGATAGTTAACAAAAGCTTTAGGGAATTAATAAATGATGAATTATCAAAGCAAGATGCATATGAAGCTATATTAGTTGATAGAAACGGTGATATTACTGAAGGGAGTAGATCTAATATATTCTTTATAAAGAATAAAAAGCTAATAACAGCACCAGGAAAAGCAGTGCTTCTAGGAGTAACAAGAGCAAAGGTTATGCTGATAGCAGAAGAGCTAAATATAGAAGTTGTAGAAAGAACTGTTAAAGAAAGTGAATTAAAGGATATGGATGCAATGTTTATTTCAGGATCATTAGCAAAGGTTCTTCCAATAGCCTATGTTGACAATATGAAAAAAGATGCACATAATGAAATGCTAAGAAGCATAATAGATAGATATAATCAGATGGTAGATGAATGTATAGAAGATAATAGATTATAAAAAAATCCAGCTAATGCTGGATTTTTTTATTATGCTGATGTTATTGTATTTGTTATTGGTGGTACAACTTGTTTCTTTCTTGAAAGAACTCCAGGAAGGAAAGCACCGTTGTCTTTTAATGTAACCTTAAATGCTTTTTCAACTATTTCAGGCTCATTACCAGCAACTAATATTTCAGAACCTTCGTTAAGTATATCAGTTAATAAAAGCATAACCATATCTAAATTAGCTTCTTTAGCTTTAGTTTCCATGTATTGAAGCATTTCTTCCTTTAAAGGCATGAATCCTTCGATATCCATAGTGTTAACTTGAGCTATACCAACTTTAGTTCCTTCTATAGTAAATGGCTTATAGTCTTGGTTGAAGATTTGAGCCACAGTCTTACCTTTTAAAGAAGTACCAGCCTTGAACATTTCTTTAGCAAATTCTTCTACGTTGATTCCTGCTATATCAGCAAGCTTTCTGCATATATATTCATCAGATGGAGTACAAGTTGGGCTTCTGAATAATAATGTATCAGAGATTATAGCTCCACATAAAAGCCCTGCAGCTTTCTTAGAAGGTCTAATTCCATTTTCAAAGAAGCATTTAGCAACTATTGAAGATGTACTTCCAACTGGCTCATTTCTGAAGTATATTGGATTGCTTGTTTGAATATCAGCAACTCTGTGGTGGTCTATTATTTCGATTACTTCTGCATCTTCTAAACCATCAACAGATTGACCTCTTTCATTATGGTCAACTTGAATAACTTTTTTCTTATGGTTTGAAATTAAGTGGAATCTAGATACTGTACCTAAAACTTTTCCGTTAGGATCTGTTACAGGATAGCTTCTAAATCTTGTTTCAATCATAATTGGCTTTATGTCATCTACTAAGTCATCAGTGGTGAAAGTAACTAAGTTTTCTTTAACCATTACATATCCAACTGGTATACTTTGAATTATTAATCTTGAAGTTGTAAATGAATCATAGTTAGTAACTATTACTGTTACTCCATGTTCTTTAGCTAAATTAACTATATTTTCAGATGGAGCGTGAGCACCAGTTATTATTAATAAAGAAACATTAAGCTTAATTAAAGCTTCTTGAACTTCCTCTCTATCACCAACTATTGCGATATCTCCTGCATCAATATGATCAACCATGCTATCTGGTTGCATAGCTGTAACAACTATTTTACCAGGGAAAGTTTTTGTATTTGGGTTGATATATACAGCCTTAGCTGCAAGTGTATCTAAGATGTTATCTAAAGATGTATTACTTTTAGCTAATATTTGATTATCCCATATATCCATGTAGCAAGATGTTAAGTTTGAAACTGCAAGTACACCTAATAGATGTTCGCTTTCATCAGCTACTGGGATAGTTTTTATATTTTTGTCACTCATTATTTTCCAAGCCATCTTTAAAGATATTTCAGGTGAAATTGGAGTGATGTAATCAAATTGTAAGTCTTCTACTTTTAACTTAACAGTATTTAAAAATTTTGGAGCTTCTGCTTTAAAGTAATCTAAGATAAATTGAGTTTCTTGGTTTGGAGTACCAAGTCTACAAGCTACTGCAGGAATGTTTCCTGTCTTGTTTTTAAACTCAGCATAAGCATAAGCTGCACATATAGAATCTGAGTCTGGGTTTTTGTGACCAGTTACATAAATTAAATCTTTCAACTTTATTTCCTCCTTAAGTTTATAATGCATTCTAAGCATATAGTAATATTCTATATATTTAATTACAATTTGTAAATGAAAAAATAGACATCTCTTATTCATATATTACATAAACATTAATATATATATAGAAGAGTTCTAATGAAGGAGGATAAAATGTGATACAGGAAAGGGAATTTACTAGGGGATTATCTACAAGAGAAGCAGAAAAGAGACAAATGAGTTATGGATTAAATGAACTTAAACATAATAAGAAAAAGTCACCTTTTTTAATTTTTTTATCTCAATTTAATGATTTTATTACATGGGTTCTAATCGGAGCTACAATTATATCAGGGATTATGGGAGACGTAGCAGATGCCATTACTATTTTAATAATAGTTTTTGTAAATGCTATATTAGGATTTATCCAAGAATTTAAGACTGAAAAATCCTTAGAGGCTCTTCAAGAATTGGCAGCACCTACTTGTAAAGTTGTTAGAGATGGGGCTATAAAAGTTATAAATTCAAGAGAATTAACTATTGGTGATTTAGTAGTACTAGAAGCTGGAGATAGAATTCCAGCAGATGGTAACTTTGTTGATTGTCAAAATTTAATGGTGGATGAATCATTATTAACAGGGGAATCAGTAGGAGTTAGCAAAGATGCAGAGCTAGAGGTAGGCAAAAATGGGGATAAAAATAGATGCATAGGCTTTATGGGAACTATAATATTAAAAGGAAGAGGTCTTCTGCTAGTTGATGCCATAGGAATGAAAACTGAAATGGGGAAAATAGCAAATCTTCTTGATAATATCGAAGAGGAAAAATCACCTTTAAAAATAAGGCTTGATTCTTTAGGAAAGATTCTTGTTGCCATATGTTTAGTTATATGTTTTATAGTAACAGTTCTTGGAATAATTAGAGGTAATGATATTGCAGAAATGTTTTTATTAGGAGTATCATTAGCTGTTGCTGCGATTCCAGAAGGATTAGCTGCCATAGTTACAGTTGCATTAGCATTAGGTGTTAATAGGATGCTTAAGAGAAATGCTTTAGTTAGAAAGTTACCAGCTGTTGAGACTCTAGGATGTACATCAGTAATATGTTCAGATAAAACAGGAACATTAACTCAAAATAGAATGACTGTAAAAGAAATTCTTGTTAATGGTAAGATACACGAAGTAGATAAAGGAATGCCAGAAAACCATGAAATGTTAAAAAAGGCTTTTGTATATTGTAATGATACAAATTATGATTACTCTAAAAAAGATATGGAAAAGGCTCTTATGGGCGATCCTACAGAAACAGCTTTAATTAAAGTATTCTTTAAGAATGCAAAAGATATAAAAGCTTTTGTTTCAGGTGGAGTAAGAACATTTGAAATACCTTTTGATTCTAATAGAAAAATGATGAGTGTAATTATTCAAGAGCATAATAAAGAAGTTTGCTACATGAAAGGTGCTCCAGAAAGAGTACTTGAAAGATGTTCTGGAATACTAGAAAATGGTAAGGTTAGACCTTTAACTGCTCAAAAGAAGAAGCAAATATATAACTATATTGAAGCTATGTCTAATAGAGCTTTAAGATGTATTGCAGCAGCTTATAAGGATGAAGGTGTAGTTAAAAATAATATAGTAGAAAATGATTTAATATTCTTGGGGGTAGCAGGAAGTATTGACCCACCAAGATTAGAAGTTAGAGATGCTGTATTAAAATGTAAGATGGCTGGAATTAAACCTGTAATGATTACAGGAGATCATAAAAATACTGCATTGGCTATAGCAAAAAGTATAAATATATGTAATAGTGATGACCAAGCATTAACAGGGGAAGAACTTGAAAAGATGTCTGATAAAGAGCTTGTGGAAAAAGTAGCTAAGGTTAGGGTATTTGCGAGAGTATCTCCTAATCATAAATTAAGAATAGTAAAGGCTTTTAAGAAGACAGGGAATATTGTTGCTATGACAGGAGATGGTGTTAATGATGCACCGGCTATAAAGGAAGCAGATATTGGAGTTGCTATGGGTATTTCAGGTACTGATGTAACTAAAGAAGCTGCTGCTATGGTGCTTATTGATGATAACTTTGCAACAATTGTATCAGCTGTAGAAGAGGGAAGAATAATATATGATAATATAAGAAAGTTTATAAGATACCTATTATCTTGTAACTTAGGTGAAGTTCTTACAATGTTCTTAGCATCATTATTTTATTTACCAAATCCACTTACACCTATACAAATTCTTTTTGTAAATCTTGCTACAGATGGCCTTCCAGCTATTGCGCTAGGAGTTGATCCAGCAGATAAAGATATAATGAGACAACAGCCTAGAGAAAAGGATGAAAGTATATTTGCAAGAGGTCTATGGGAAAAGATAGTAGTTAGAGGGTGTTTAATTGGAGTATGCACATTATTATCATTTATGGTAGGTAGATTCTATATGCTAGATTTAGCTACATGTAGAACTATAGCTTTATGTACATTAGTAATGTCTCAATTATTCCATGTTTTTGAATGTAGATCAGAAAGACATTCAATATTTGAAATTAAGTTATTTACTAATCCATATTTAGTTGGTGCAGTATTAATATCAATAGTTATGATATGTAGTATATTATATATTCCTTTCTTAGGTAGTATTTTTAATACAGTTCCATTAAGATTTAAGGAATGGTCATTAGTACTATTCTTCTCAGGAAGTATTTTCTTAATAAATAGTATTTATTTATTAATTAAGTCTAAAAAATCAAATTAAAAAAGTCAGCTTAGCTGGCTTTTTCTTCTATTCATAATAATATATATAGTATTGAGAATTAAATCTTTTTAATTCTAATTAGGAATATTGCAGTAGTAGGAATATTATGGTAATATTTAGTGAAAGATTTAAAGATAGATAAGAGATCATTTAGACTATAATGTGAACTACAACTTTATAAGGAAAGAAGGTTTTATAGTGAATAAAATTATACTTATGACAGATTCGTGTTGTGACTTACCTTATGATTTTACAGAGGATAATAATTTAGTAGTTATTCCACTAAGACTAACATTAGGAGACATGACCATAGCAGACGATTTAGGGAAAACTTTAAAATATGAAGATTTTTATAAAGCTGTTAGAGGTGGAGAGATGCCAAAGACAGCACAAGCAAATGTTTATGAATTTGAACAAGAATTTGAAAAACATATTAAAAATGGAGATAAGGTAATTTATATAGGTTTTTCATCAGCTTTAAGTGGAACTTATAATAGTGCTAATATTGCAATGGAAGCTTTAAAAGAAAGATATAGTGATGCTGACATCTCGGTAATAGATAGCAAGTGTGCATCTATGGGGTTAGGTCTTTTAGTGTATTATGCAAACAACATGCTTAAAGAAGGCAAAGATAAAGAGGAAATAGTAAAATGGGTAGAAGAAAATAAACTTAAAGTTATTCATTGGTTTACAGTAGAGGATTTAAATCATTTATATAGAGGTGGAAGAGTATCTAAAGCAACAGCAACAGTGGGAACTTTATTAAGTATAAAACCTGTTATGCATGTGGATAATGAAGGAAGATTAATACCGGTTGAAAAAGCTAGAGGAAGAAAAAAATCCTTAAGCGCTTTAGTAAATAAGTTAATTGAAGAGATAGTAAATCCAGAAGAACAGGTTGTTTTTATAAGTCATGGTGACTGTATAGAAGATGTAGAGTATGTAAAAGAAAAAATTTTAGAAAAAATAAACGTAAAAGATATTGTTGTTAATCACGTAGGACCAGTCATAGGAACACATTCAGGGCCTGGGACTGTAGCAATTTTTTATTTTGCTAATGGAAGAGAATAAGGAATTGGATAGATTTGTCTTTGACAAGTCTATTTTTTTATAGGAAAATTTTATATAAAAAACATTAAGAATTTAATGTATAAAATAAGTAAATAATAAAAGGAGGGAGTGATAATATGGATATTTATTTTGATAATAGTGCGACTACTAAGCCTTATGAAGAAGTTATAAAGGCTGTAGGTGATGGGATGAGGGAGTATTTTGGTAATCCATCATCACTTCATAAGATAGGTATTAAATGTGAAAAGAGATTAACAGAGTGCAGAGAATATATTTCTTCAACAATAAAATCTGATAAAGATGAAATATACTTTACTTCAGGAGGAAGTGAAGGTAATAACTTTATTTTAAAGGGATTATTAAAACCAGGACATCATTTTATAACAACTTCTTTTGAGCATGGATCAATAATAAATACATGTAAAGAGTTAGAGGATAAAGGTGTCAAAATTACATATTTAGATGTAGATCAATATGGTAATATATCATTAGAAGACTTAGAAGAAGCTATAACTAAAGATACAGTATTAGTTTCAATAATGTATGTTAATAATGAGATGGGCGCTATCCAAAACATTGAGGAAATAGGAAAGCTTATAAAAG
Source organism: Clostridium hominis (assembly GCF_014287825.1). NCBI lineage: Bacteria > Bacillati > Bacillota > Clostridia > Eubacteriales > Clostridiaceae > Clostridium > Clostridium hominis. Next base: position 36,757 of record NZ_JACOOO010000016.1, on the reverse strand, counting down.
AGAAGTCAACTAGAGCAAGATTACACGTTGATGCAGTTCAAGCTTATGGAAAGTTTGATATAAATGTAAAAAAGATGAATATAGACTTTTTGACAGTTGCTGGACATAAGATTCATGGGCCTAAAGGCGTTGGATTTTGTTATATTAAAAAAGGTATAGTGTTAAATCCATTAGTTTCTGGAGGGGAGCAAGAAAAAGGCTTAAGAGCTGGAACTGTTGATTTACCAAGTATAATTGGATTGCAAAAGGCTGCTCAAATAACTTTTGATCATAAAGATGAGACTTATAAAAAAGTTTATGAGTTAAAAAAATATATGATAGAAAGACTTAAAGAAATAGATGATATAAGAATAAATAGTCCTTTAGAGGGGAATTTTTCTCCATATATTTTAAATGTATCTTTTAGAGGTGTAAGATCTGAAGTATTACTACATTTATTAGAGGAACAAAATATTTATGTAGCTACAGGATCTGCTTGTAGTTCAAAGGTAAGCATGTCAAAAGGTAGTTATGTAATTAAGGCATTAGGGCTTAATGCTAAAGAAATAGAAAGTGCTATAAGATTTTCATTTAGTTATGAAAACACTAAAGAAGAAGTAGATAAAGCTATAGAAGTTTTAAAAGGTTCACTTATATTTTTAAGGAGAGTTAGAAGATGAATAAATTAATATTAGTTAAATATGCACCAGAGATATTTTTAAAAGGCTTAAATAGAGGTAAATTTGAGAGACAGCTAATGAATAACATTAAAAAGAGATTAGCTGATATTGAATACGAAATAGTAGTAGATCAAGGAAGATACTTTATAAAGGCTCAAGATGTTGAAGCCGCAGTAGAGAGAGTAAGAAAAGTTTTTGGAGTTGTTGAAGTTTGTTTAGTTACAGAAGTTGAAAGAGACTTAACTGCTATAAAAGAAGAAGTTCTTAAAATGGTTAGTGAAATAAAACCAAAAACTTTTAAAATTGAAACTAATAGAGCAAATAAGAAATTCCCATTAAACTCTATAGAAGCTTCAAGAGATATTGGTGGATATGTATTACATCATTATGGAGAAGGTTTAGAGGTTGATGTTAAAAATCCAGAGTGTTTAGTAAATGTTGAAATAAGAGAAAAGGGAGCATATATCTTTACTAGTAAAGATAAGATAAAGGCTGTCGGAGGGTTACCATACGGTATTAATGGTAGCACTATGCTTATGCTTTCAGGTGGAATAGATTCGCCAGTAGCAGGATATTTAATGGCAAGAAGAGGTGTAGCATTAAACTGCGTATATTATCATAGTCATCCATATACATCTGAAAGAGCGAAAGATAAAGTTAAGGAATTAGCTAAAATTTTATCAGAATATGCTGAAAAGGTTAAGTTATATATAGTTCCATTTACAGAAATTCAAATGGCTATAATAAATGGATGTAGAGAAGATGAGTTAACTATAATAATGAGAAGATTCATGATGAGAGTAGCTTGTGAGTTAGCTGAAAGAAATGGAGTTCAATCAGTATCATCAGGGGAGAGTATAGGGCAAGTAGCATCTCAAACTATGGAAGGATTAATAGTAAGTACAGATTGTGCAGATAGACCAGTATTCCGTCCGTTAGTTACAATGGATAAAACTGATATTATGAATATTGCAAGAGAGATTGGTACATACGAAACTTCAATTTTACCTTATGAGGATTGTTGTACAATATTCGTTCCAAAGCATCCTAAAACAAAACCAAGATTAGAAGAGATGAGAAAATCTGAATCAGTGTTAGATATAGAGGCTTTAGTTAATAAGGCTATAGAAGAAACAGAGATTATTACATATTAGAAGGAAAGTGCGAAGAACTTTGGGCAAAAGTTTGGCTTCGTCAAAGTCCAAGAGGTCACTTTGTGACGACCAAGAGATTTACAATATCCAATAGTAGTGACTTAGAATTTAAAAAGCCTTTGGACATTTACGAAGTAAATATATTGGACTGTCGTAGGCAATCTTGGACTCGACGAAGTCGACTTTTGGACTGCCAATTTAGTGCGGAATTAAAAAAGGAACTGCAGTTGCAGTTCCTTTTTTATTATCTTGATCTCATTTTTGTAGCTTGTTGTCTAGCTTTTTTAATTTGTGCATGATCAAATGGATGTAGGTCTTTCTTAGTAGTTAAGTTAGCTATATTAGAAACAACTACTGTATCAGCTTCAGCCTTACCTTTTTCACCCTTGATTCCCATAATAATTACTTTGTGACCTTGGTTAACATCTATAAAAGTTGGTTTCTTAAACCATTTGTTCATTTTATATTGACATTTAACTACTTGCTTTCCTGCCTCAGGTTTAACAACTAGATATACTCTTATTTTATTAAAAATACCTAAAATGCTCTTAGTTTCAGTTTTTACTGATAAAATAGTACCAGAAACACTAGTCATTCTATCCCCATATTTTTGCATGTATGCATCTGAATAATACTTGCCTAATTTATCTTTGAAACCCATTTCAAAAACTCCTTTTATTAAAAAATTCTACTATTGCTAATATCATTATATCATATAAAACATAATTATAAAATAATAAATGTGTATACAAATATAAACATTTATATAATTTATTGCGATAAAGAGTTTTTATAATCAATTATGCCTTTATATACTGCTTCTGCACAAGCTGATTGGCCAGGTTTAGATTTAAGATAATATTCATCTTGAAAATTACTAATAAAACCGAATTCGACTAAAGCAGAGGTTGCATTAGTTTTTTCAAGAACAGCTAATGCTTCATCTTTATCTTCATAAAACTTTAAACCACGGTTAGTTGTGTAGTTTAAGCTGCTTAATTCATGTTGGAGATATGAAGCAAAGTCTTCATTAGCTTTTAAAGAAGGGTTATACCATGTTTCTACTCCTTTTGCATTTGTGTCATCATAATTGCTATTACAGTGAAGTGATATAAATAAATTTGCATTTGCGAGGTTAGAAATTTTTATTCTTTCCTTTAAACTATCGTTAGCAGTTTTTAACCAAGGTAAAGAATCAGAGGTTCTAGTATAAATAACCTTAATATCATCTTCAGAACTTAGTAACTCACCTAATTTTAATGCAATATTTAATGCGATATCTTTTTCTTCACATCCGGAAACACCTACGGTACCAGCATCCCAATCACCATGACCAGCATCTATACACACAATAAACTCTTTCTTATCAGAGTCATCAACTTTTTGAATAGTAGTAATAAAATTACTTTCACTTTTTATAGAAAGTATTAGTGGAAATAAAATAAGAGAAATTAAAATTGCGCTCGTGATTATTTGTCGCCTTTTCTTACGCTTGCGAAGCATTTTTCTTCTGTAATCTAAATTAAAGTTTGATGGTTCCATAAACACCTCTTAATTACTAGATTAAATATATAAATAGTATAGCAATGGGAAGATGTTATGTAAATATATGGTAAAAATCGATGACTATGCAAATATGTTCACAAAAAGTAAAAAAAAATTTTTTTTTACTGGAACAATTTAAGGGTATTTGTAGTCTAATGAGAGAAAATAATAATAACATAAGAAGGAATGCAAAAGTTATTAAGAGAAAAATTGCATTTTTTGAGATTTGTTGTAGTATTAAATTTGTAAATTATTTTAATATTTATTAACTAGAGAGGTGCTCAAAATGAAAAAGATATTAGTAAGTTTATTAGTAGCTGCTATGGTAGGTGCTACATTAACAGGATGTGGATCAAAGCCTGAAGGAGGAAATGGATCATCAGTAGAACAAACTTCAAGTGTATCACCTAAAGATGTAGTTGAAAAATTAAAAGAGTATATTCCGATGCCTATGGAACCGACTGAGGAAGAGGCTAAAGATATTTATCATTTAAATTTAGATGACGTAGAAAGCTATGGAATAGCTTTAACTGGAAGAAGTCCAGGAGTAGGATTTGCGATGGTTGTTAAGGCTAAAGATGGAAAGGTAGATGCTGTTAAAGCTTCTGTAGATAAGGTTTTAGAAGATAGAGTAGGTGCAGCATTCTATCCAGATGAAAAAGAAGTTGCTGAAAAAGCAAAGGTTGAAGTAGATGGAAATTTTGTTTCATTATTAATATTCAGTGATGATGTAGCTGCTGAAGCAATTCAAACTTATGAGGATGCAATTAAGTAATTAATTTTAAATTTAAAGGGGCTGATTGTCAGCTCCTTATTTTTATAATAAATTTTAAAATGGAGAGAGTACCATGGTTTTTAGTAGTATTTTATTTATTTTTAGATTTTTACCAATAGCATTAGGGATATATTATTTAACACCTAAGAAATATAAAAATTTTAGTTTACTTATATTAAGCTTAATATTTTACTCTTGGGGAGAAGCTAAATATTTCTTAATTATGATTTCATCAATAGTAGTTGATTATTTTGTAAGTAGAGGAATTGAAAGATATAGAGAAAGGAAGAATATTAAAATTAGTCTATTATGCATTTCTGTATGCTTTAATTTAGGTATGTTATTTTTCTTTAAATATTTTAACTTTTTTATAGATAATATAAATTCAATATTAGGATTAGCATTAAATCATGTAAAGATTACGCTTCCATTAGGTATTAGTTTTTATACATTCCAAACTATGTCTTATACAATAGACGTTTTTAGAGGTAAGGTTAAAGCTGAAAAAAATATTATTTCTTTTGGAGCCTTTGTCTGTCTTTTCCCACAACTTATAGCAGGGCCTATAGTAAAATACACAGATATTAATAAAGAGCTAGAAGATAGAAAGATGGATATAAATCAGATTGAAGAAGGTATAGAGTTATTTATATTAGGTTTAGGTAGAAAGGTTTTAATTGCAAATAATATTGGTATGCTTTGGACAGAGATTGAAGGTATAGGCTTTTCAAATATATCATCTGTTTTAGCTTGGCTTGGAGTTTTAGCTTTTGCTTTTCAAATATACTTTGATTTTAGTGGCTATTCATTAATGGCAATTGGATTAGGAAAAATGTTAGGCTTTAATTTTCCTCAAAACTTTAATAATCCATATATATCAAGAAGTATTACAGAGTTTTTGAGAAGATGGCATATGACATTAGGATCTTGGTTTAGAGAATATGTTTATATACCGTTAGGTGGAAATAGAGTTAATAAAGGTAGACTTGTATTTAATTTATTTGTAGTATGGTTTTTAACAGGGTTTTGGCATGGAGCCAGTTATAATTTTATAATGTGGGGAATTTATTTCTTTATTCTTATAGGAATTGAAAAGCTAGGTCTTTTAAAGTTCTTAGAAAAACATAAAGTATTTTCTCACATATATTCAATTTTCTTTATTTTAATAGGATGGGCTTTATTCTCAGTAACAGATTTAAGTCAGCTTAAAATTCTATTTATAAAGTTATTTAATATGACTGGCGGGATAGATTGGCTTTATTATATAAGAAATTATGGATTAACCTTAATTATAGCAACGTTATTTTCAACTCCTATAATTGAAATAGCATATAAAAAAATTATTAAAAATAAATTGATAAATACTGTGATTTTAATGTGTATATTTTTAATTTCTATAGCTTATTTAGTAGATGCTACTTATAATCCTTTCTTATATTTTAGATTTTAGGTGGTGATATGATGAAAAAAAATTATTTATTATATAGTTTTTTTATAGTAGTAGTTTTATTAAGTGTATTAGATATATTAAAGCCAGATAAAACTTTTTCTGACTTGGAGAATAGAAATCTAAAGCAAAAAGTAAAGTTTACAGTAGACGCTTTTTGGGATAATAGCTTTCAGCAAAACTATGAAAGTTATATTAATGATCAATTTATATTTAGAGATGGATGGATTGATATAAAATCGAGAAGTGAATATTGTTTAGGTAAAATTGAAAATAACGGAATTATATATGGGGATAAGGAGTATTTATTTGAAAAGTATTCGAGTTTTGACAATACTAGATTTTTAAATAATATTGAAGCTATAAAGATATTTAAAGATAAGGTCCCTTCTAAGGTGTCGCTTATGATAGCTCCTAACTCTTATGAAATATATAAAGAGCTTGTTCCTAAAGCTGCTCCTTTAGTTCCACAAGAAGAAAATATAGAGTATATATATGAAAATATAGTCGATACAAATAATATTAATTTATCAGAGATTATGAAAGAAAATAAAAATGAATATATTTACTATAGAACTGATCATCACTGGACTGTATATGGAGCATATTTAGCTTATAAAGAGTTTGTTGAGAGTATAGGGGAAATTCCTATAAAGTTAGAAGAAGGAGATGTTACGAAAGTAGATAATTTTTACGGAACATATTTTTCTAAGGCAAAGCCTTTTAATGTGGAGCCAGATATTTTTAGTTATTTAGATGTAAGCGGAGTTACTATGAGTATTCTAGGGGAAGAATATGATTCAATATATGATTATTCACAATTAGAATTAAGAGATAAATATGCATTATTTTTAAAAGGTAATAATGCTTTAACGGTTATAAAAAATAGTAACTTAAGTAATGGTAAAAAAATAGCAGTTATCAAAGACTCCTATGCTAATTCATTAGTACCTTATTTAACTCAAAACTTTGAAGAGATACATGTTATTGATTTAAGAACTTTTAAAGAAAAAGTAGATCAATATATAAATAATAACAATATTCAGGATGTATTAATACTATATAATTTTATTAATTTTACTAGAGATGTAAATATAATTAGATTAAAATATTAGAGGTATCAAAAGATATCTCTTTTAATTTGCAATTATAAGTTAATAATGAACAAAGACAATAAACTTTTATAAAATGATAGTGTATAACAACTAAAATTATAATTAGGAAAAATATTATGTATAAGCGAGGAGATTTTCATATTCATTCTACAGCTTCGGATGGAGCTTTAAAGCCAGATGAGATAATATTATTTGCAAAAAAACGAAATTTAGATATTATAGCATTAACAGACCATAATACTGTTAACGGTGTTGAAGTAGCAGTAGAATATGGTAAAATACATGGTGTTAAAGTAATACCAGGGTTGGAACTATCTACTAGATATAAAGGTATTAGAATTCATATATTAGGATATTTTAATTATGATGTTTATAAAAATGAATTATTTATAGATACAATAAATAATATTAAAAAAGGAAATATATCGTATATAAAAAATCGCTTTAGAGATATACTTACATTAAATAGAGGTAATAAAAAAATATCTATTGAAGAGGGGATAAGAATACTTAAATATTTTAGTGCTGTTGTAGTATTAGCTCATCCTGTTTTATTGCCAAGAGGGGTTTTTAATGAAGTAATAGAGATGGATTTTGACGGTATTGAAGCTAAATATTTTGCCAATACAGAAGAGGATACCAATTATTTTATTGAAGTAGCTAATAAAAGAAATATTATATATACAGCTGGCTCTGATTATCATAATGGATATGATTATTATAGGGCACATGGGTGTATTGGTGATGTATTTTTAGATGGAGAAGAAATAGAAAGTTTTTTAGAAGTATTAAATAGCAAATGAAAAGAAAGTAGGGATATGGTGAAATATATTTATAATCTAGCCTTTAAGATGGCTTTAAGTGCAACTATAGCCTTAGTTATAGGGGAATCTCTTGGATTTAAGTACTCAACAGTAGCTGCAGTTATAGCTATTTTAGGAATTCAAGATACTAGAAGGAAAGCTTTAATAGTAGGAAGAAATAGAGCTGTTGCATGTATTATTGGACAAATATTATCATTAATCGTTTATGGAATATTAGGGAATGGAGCTATTAGCTTTGGAATATTTTTATTAATATTAATACCTATAACGTCTAGACTTAAAATACAAGAAGGGATGATTGCGTCTGTTGTCTTATCTACGCATTTATTAGTAGCAGATAAGATAGACTTACCTCTAATAATAAATGAGTTTGGAATTATGATAATAGGTATAGGGGTAGCGTCTATAGCTAATTTGTTTATGCCTGCATTAGAGGATGAGTTTAGAAAAGATAAGATATGGATAGAGGAAAAATATAAAGTTATATTGTTAAAGATGTCTAAATCATTATTAACCCAAACTGTAGATATAGATGAGCAAAAAATAATGGATGATATAGAGAAGAATTTAATTCGTAGTAATATTACTGCATATAAAATTGTGAATAATAATTTTTTTAAGAGTTCATCATATTACACAGATTATATTGCTATGAGAAGAAATCAGTTTGATACTATTAAAAAGATGAGAAAAAATTTTGAGAGATTTAGTATGCCAGTTGATCAGATGAAAAACATGGCTATGTTTTTAAAGCGAGTTGCAGAAGATATTAGAGAAAATAATGATTGCAAAGAACATTTATATAGGTTAGAAAAGTTAAAGCTACAATATAAAAATATGGAGCTTCCAAAAACAAGAGAAGAATTTGAAAATAGGGCTCAATTACTAAATCTTTTAAATGATATGGAAGATTTTTTAAATATTAAAAGGAACTTTATATTAAATAATAAAATATATTGTTCGCATTTCTCACAAGATAAATGTTAGCTAAAGTTAAGAGAAATATGACTTCGTCAGAGCGATATACACTTTCAGTGTAGAAAAATATGCCTACAGCAGATATATCATATATGCCGTAGGCATTTGTTTATTTTCAGCTTACTGAACATTTCTCCTTTGCGTAAGCAAAATATTTCTTTTGCCAAAGGTAGAAATTTTCATTGTGATACTAGCGAACAGCTTATTACCATTGTCCAGGGTATGCAATTAAATATACCGAGACGTTTTGTCTACCCCAATTCATACACTCATCATAAGAATTAAGGTATAAGTCAATTATATTTCCTTGTATTGCTCCACCTGTATCAGCAGCAATAGCATATCCGTATCCGTCAACATACAACAATGATCCTAGTGGGATTATAGACGGATCAACAGCTATTGTACTTATTCCTTCTGAATCTCTAACAGGAACTGTACCTGTAGCAGTTATAGTATCACCAGTATAAGCAGTACTTTCCATTGTGAAATTACTTATATAACCAGGATTAATATTTTCGTTAGTTATAGTAGTATTGCTATCAGTAGTACTACTATTATTTGTATTTTTAACCGTAATATTGTTAGTAGAAACTTCTTTAGTAGCTTCTATTATTTTATTTAACTTCTCAACAGTATTTAAATTCTCTTTAAATTCATTATATCTAAATTCATGATTAGATATATTATCTGTTTTAGATAGTATATCAGCAAATGTTGGAAAAGAAGTTAGTGTTGATAGCGTAATAACGGTTAATGATAAAAAAAGTTTTTTAAACAAAATTACACCTCCAAAAACTAGCTTGTGTCCATCGAGTATTAAGTATAAACAGAGCCTTTGGGGCTTGTCAAATTAGTGTGGATAAATTTCACAGGGATAAATATCCCAAAGAGGCCTTTGGGGTATTTATCCAATTGATGCTTATATAAGTTATTTCAAAGAGTTAGAAGAGGGAAGAAAAAGCTATATCAAGAAAAAAATAATTACAATATAATCCTTAAATACCTATAATTTTATAGTTTGCTAATCGAAAAAAGTTGAAAAATACAAAGGTTTGTATAAATATAATCACAAAAAAAATAGTAGGGCATAGCATATATTATAAGTAAACAGTAAAAAGATAAAAAAATGGGGATAGTTCAGGAGGAAAAAATGGATAAAAATAATAGAGATTATTATTATTATGATAGTGATGATTATAATTCAGTAGATGAATATTCATCTAACAACTATGAAAAACATGAGTGCTCTTCTAATAAAAAAGAAAAAGAAAAATGTTATTCTAAGGAATATGAAGAACATGAATGTCATTGCAAAAACTATGAAGAATGTGAAAAATGTTATGTTTGTAGAGGGCCAAGAGGGCCAAGAGGACCACAAGGACCATGTGGACCAAGAGGACCAAAGGGTGAACCAGGAGAATGTGGACCATGCGGACCATGCGGACATTGCGGACCATGCGGACCATGCGGACCATGTGGACCAAGAGGGCCAAAGGGTGAACCGGGACCATGTGGACCAAGAGGACCAAAAGGTGAGCCAGGAGAATGTGGACCATGCGGACATTGCGGACCATGTGGGCCATGTGGACCAAGAGGACCAAAAGGAGATACAGGAGCAACAGGACCACAAGGACCAAGAGGGGCAACAGGACCATGCGGACCACAAGGAATACAAGGACCACAAGGACCAGTAGGGCCAGCAGGACAACAAGGAATAGCAGGACCAGTAGGACCAGCAGGACCACAAGGACCAACAGGAGCTCAAGGACTAAGAGGAGCAACAGGACCAGCGGGAACAATTGGAGATTTTGGTATAGTTTATAGAACAGTAGATGATCCAAATGTTGCATTGAATACTGGAGAGAATGTACCATTTACTACTAATGAAATAGTAGGAGATAATATAACTCACACAGCTAATAGTAGAGAGATAAGATTAAAAGGTAATGCATCATATTTAATAAAGTATTCAGTATCTTTTACTTCAGGTAATGGATGTAGTTCTAATAATAGAGATGTATCATTTACTTTAACTTATGTTAATGGAGATAAAGTTCCAGCATCACAATTTGCAGCTTCAGTTTCAGATGATACACGATTAAATAATATAGCTAATCATACTATTGTAAATTTATGTGAAGATAGAGTTATAAGATTGACTAACTTAACACAAGGAAATACTCCAGTAAATATTTATGCAGTTACTATTTCTATAGTTAGATTGAAATAGAACTATATAGGAGCTATCTACTAAATGATTTTCAAATCATTTAGTAGATGAGTTCCTTTTTAATATTTTTATTTAATTATTGCTTTTATATAACATAGCATATGGAAAGTAAAACGATTCTATTTTTTAGTAAGGAGATTTTCAGAACTGATATATTAGATTAAAGTAAATACACGATAAATCAATTAATGAATAATATATAATTATATAACAATTTCTTAGAGAGGATAAATTGAAGAAAGAAGTAATTATTGATACGAAAAGGGGAAAGGTTACAGAAGAATCAAAAGATGATTTAGTATGTTTAAAAGGTGATAAATTTAATGAAGATAGTAATTTCATTGAAAATTTATGTATTCTAATTAAGTCTGATGATATAGGAGAGAAGGAATATCCATTAAAGTTAGGTGGATACAATTTTAAACTTTTTTTAGGAAGTTTTTGTGATGACTGCACTGAAGATATACTTATATATGGAGAAAGTGGAGGTAGTGGCAATTATGCTATAGCAAATATATATCATTATGATGATGGAAAACTTTTGGAAATATTTAACACAGATACATTCTCAGATAAGTACAAATATAAGTGTAGATATTTAAATGATTTTAAGCTTGAGTTGATTTGTGATAAGTTACAGAAGAAATACATTATGGATATATCAACTATAAATAAAAATAATCTTAGTGAAATATATGATATGGATGGGAAAATAATTACAGATACTGATCCATCAGTATCATATGTAAATACTGTATATCCATTAGTAGATTTAGATTCGAATATTATGAGGATAGAAGCATATCAAAGGATTATTGGAATTACAAACTCAAGTACGCTTGGAGAAGTTATTAGTACTATTTCCTTAGAGGAATGTAAAACAAAGGTTATAGAACAGTTTGCAGCAACTTATGGAGAAGATGTTTCAGAACTATCAAGGGGAAATGATTTAAAAGAAGATATTATAAGTAAGTTGCCTGATGATGTTGTGTTAATAAATTTAAACAAGTTTGGTGGAAGAAATGGATTAATTAAGGCAGATATTGATGGAGATGGTAATGAGGAAATACTATGTGCATATAAGTATAAAGATGTACAGTATTTAAGTGCATTTAGAGAGATAGACGGTGTTGTTAAGTTTTTAGACAATATAGATGGAACAGGATATGATATATCAGATTTAATAATTGATAAGATAAAGCAAAAAGGCGGAGAAAGTATAGTAGTAGGATGGAGAATTGGTGGTATATGGTCAGTATTAGATATACTAGATTTTAAGGAAGGTAAATTTATAAAGACTTTGAAAGGGGATAAATTAAACTACTCCAAAATAGAACTTTGTGATTCAAGCAATTCTAGAGGTGGAAAAAATATAGCTTTATGGAGTCATGAAACAGGAGAGGCTTATAATGTACAAATTTATACATTAAGAGGGGAAGTTTTAGAAAAAACATATAAAGATGATAAAGATTATTTCTTGCGGGTAGAGGATTACTATAAAAATTTAATAAATAAATCTAGAGAGACACCACAATATTTATATTATTTAATTCAAGCTCAATGCAAGGCTGGGAAGAAGAAAGAAGCTTATGATAATATAAATAGAGCCTTGAAAAATCAAAATCCATTTCCTTCAGTACAAGAGTTGAAGAGGTTAAGAAAGAGTATAAGTAAATAAAATAGACATTTAATTAAGATAACTTTAAATTATTTATATATTTTGTTAAAAGCATATTTATTTTGATGTGAAAACTTGGATTTTTCTGTAGATGCTTAGAAATATATATATTTAAAGTTATCTTTTTTATAAAGGATAACACAAGGAAGTATACAGTAATATATAAGGATGGAAAAAAATATAATAAGCTTATATAATATGCTATAATATAGAATATACAAAGTTAAGGGAGGAATTTGCATGTCAATATTAAAGAGATTCACTGATATAATGTCTTCTAACATTAATGCTATGCTAGATAAGTGTGAGGACCCTGTTAAAATGGTAGATCAACTAATGAGAAACTTAAATAAGGATTTAAATGAAGTAAAAGTAGAAACAGCTTCAGTTATGGCGGAAGAAAGCAGAGCAAAAAGAGAACTTAATGAATGCCAAGTAGAAGTTAATAAAATGCTGGATTATGCTAAAAGAGCTGTTGCAGCAGGAAATGATGATGATGCAAGAAGATTTTTAGAGAAAAAGGTAACTCTTTCTGAAAAATTAACTTTATTACAAACAAAATATGATACAGCAAGATCAAATTCAGATAAAATGAAATCTATGTATAACAAAATATCAAGTCAAATTGAAGAACTTAATGAAAGAAGAGCTGTTATAAAAGCTAAGATGGCAACAGCTAAAATTCAAGAAAAAGTTAATTCAATAGGAAATAGCGTTAATAAATCAACTGCTAGTATGGATTCTTTTGCAAGAATGGAAGAAAAGGCAAATAGAATGTTAGATGAAGCAAATGCAATGGCAGAATTAAATGCTAAACCAGTTGATGATATAGATGATTTAATGGGTAAATATAACACTAATAATTCATCTGTAGAGGATGAACTTGCAGCTTTAAAGGGAAACAATGACGCTGTTGAAGATATGTTAAATAAGTTAAAAAGTGAGTAGTATAATATTAAATAGGATTATCTTTTAATATATAACGGAGGTAAAGATGGGATTATTTAAAAACCAACTTTTAAATGTAATTGAATGGAATGAGACAAGAGATGATGTTATCTTTTGGATGTGGAAGAATAACGAAATAAAGAAAAATAGTAGATTAATAATAAGACCAGGTCAAGATGCTATTTTTATGCAAAATGGTAAAGTTGAAGGTGTATTTACTGATGAGGGAAATTATGAAGTAGAAACTGAAATAATCCCATTTTTATCAACTTTAAAAGGCTTTAAGTTTGGATTTAATAGTGGGCTAAGAGCAGAAGTTTTATTTATTAACACAAAAGAGTTTTTAGTAAGATGGGGAACTAAAAGTCCAATTAATATACCAGCGCCAGGTATGCCAGGGGGCATGCCAATAAGATGTTTTGGTTTTTATACAGTAAAAATTGATGATTATATGACTTTAATAGATAAAGTTGCGGGGATAAAGAGCCAATTTACAGTTGAGGATATTAAGACACGTACATCAGCTATTATGGATGGCCTTCTAATGAAATGGATAGTAAAAGAAGGGAAAAATATGTTTAATCTTCAAGTAAATTCAGCAGATATAGCAAGAGGGTTAAAGATAGATTTAGATATGCAACTTTTACAAATAGGTTTAACTGTGACTGGAGTAACAATTGAAAACTTTAATTATCCAGAACAAGTTCAAAGTATGATAGATAAAAATGCTGCTTATGGGATGGTTGGAAATATAGGACACTACCAAAATGTAGCTATGGTTGAGTCTATGGAAAAGAATCCTGGAAGCTCAATAGGCAATATGGCTCAAGCTGGTATAGGAATGCAAATGGGAATGCAAATGGCAAAAGAAATGAAGAGTAACATGGATAATTCAAAGAATGATACTCATAATTCAAATAGTTGTCCAAACTGCCATAGTAATGTAGATAACAATGCTAAGTTTTGTCCAAACTGCGGAGAGAAGATAGTAAAAGTAGAAGAAAGCTCTAAAAAGAAATTTTGTTCTGAGTGTGGAGCAAAACAAGATGAAAATTCTAAGTTCTGTAGTGAATGCGGAAATAAACTTTAAAAAATGACAAGTGATAAGTTAGGAAATTGAATCAGCTTAAGCTGATTCAAAACTTGTCACTTGTCATTTATAAATTATCACCTAATAAAGCATTGAAATTTTACTAGGGAATAAGTTAATAAGTTAAAATTTCTATTCCTGTTTCTGTAACAAGAACGGTATATTCCCATTGTGCGGAAGGATATCCATCTTCTGTTAAAACAGTCCAATCGTCCTCTGAATCAATAAAAATATCTGGTTTTCCCATATTTATCATAGGCTCAATAGTGAAAATCATACCTGGAACTAATAGCATACCAGTACCTTTTTTACCAACGTGAGATACAAAAGGTTCTTCATGGAATTGTAAGCCTACTCCATGTCCGCCAAATTCTCTAACGACAGAATAGCCATTGCTTTCAGCATGTTTTTGAACTGCTTCTGCTATATCACCCATAAAGCCCCAAGGTTTAGCTGCTTCTAATCCTTTTTCTAAGCACTCTTTTGCCACATCTACTAATTTATCTAGGTCAGGATGAACTTCTCCTATTTTAAACATTCTAGAAGCATCAGAAAAATATCCATTATATATAGTAGAAACATCTACATTTATAATATCTCCTTCTTCTAATATTACCTCTGGACTAGGTATACCGTGACAAACTTCATCATTTATTGATGTACAAACACTTTTTGGATAGCCTTGAAAGTTTAGTGGAGCAGGAATAGCGCCTTGAGAAACTGTAAACTCATGAACTATTGTGTTTATTTCATCTGTGCTCATACCAACTTTTATATTTTTTGATACAAGATCTAAAACTGCAGTGTTTATTTTAGAACTTTCTTTTATACGTTGAATTTGTTCTTCGTTTTTAATTATACTTCTTGGAGGAATAATAGCACCTCTTTGGGCATAAGAAAATAATTTTTTGTCAAATTCAAGATGACAATGTTTATATTTTTTATTGCTACCGCACCAGCATGGTGCATTTCTATTAATGTTCATATTGTTCTCCTTAATTTTTTAATTACTATAATAATTATTATACTACTAAATTAGAAATGTTGATAATAAGTATAATAATGATATAAAATTATATTATAAATTATATTTATGGAGATAGAGGAGGAAGTATGGAATTAGAAATAATAAGAGCTATTCAGAGTATATCAAATCCATTTCTAGATATATTATTTCAAGTATTCACTATGTTTGGTGAAGAGTTAATATTAATATCTATAATAACAACTATATATTGGGCGTATGATAAAAAGTTTGGAGAGTATGTAGCTTATTCATCACTTACAAGCTTATTATTTAATAATGCGGTAAAAGATATATTTAAAATGAAGAGGCCTATTGGAGAAGAGGGAATTAGAACATTAAGAGCTGAAACAGCTACAGGATACTCCTTTCCAAGCGGACATAGCCAAGGTGCAGCATCTTTTTATGGAAGTATAGCTATATACTTTAGAAAGAGAATTATTTATATATTAGCTACTATTATAATTTTTTTAGTTGGGATATCAAGACTTTACTTAGGTGTTCATTATCCTAAGGATGTAGTAGTAGGAATAATCTTTGGACTTATAATAGCAATAATAACATATAAATTATTTAATTCTGTTAATAATAGAAACTTACTTTATGTAATAACTTTCTTATGTTTTATACCTGCATTAATATTTGCGCAGTCTCCAGATTTTATAAAAGGAATGGGAACATATTTAGGATTTGTTTTAGGTGTAATTGTTGAAAAGAGATATGTTAATTTTTCAGTTGAGGGAAGCTTAATTAATAAAGTATTAAGAGTTGTTATAGGTATAGCAATTTTACTTGTAATTAAATCAGGATTAAAATTAATTTTTCCTAATGAATTAATATTCCATTTTATAAGATATACAATAGTAACATTTGTAGGAATAGGAGTATATCCGGCAATATTTAAAAAGCTTAAAATATAAAGCAATGCTTTATTAATTTATAATTTTGAATTATAAATGATAAATTAAGGGGGAAATTCCTTGAAAGGAATCTTAAAAGAAACTGCCTAAGCAGTTTCCACCTTAATTTAGAATTGAAAATTTATAATTTAGAATTAAATATTTCTGTAAGGAATCTAAAAAAATCACTAATAATCATCGTTATTGCACTGTAGAATATAGTTAAAATAATCATATAAATGCAATAAATTATAGGACATAACATAAAAAAAGATAGTATTTTTCTATTGTTACCTATAAAATATGTAAATCTGATCCAAACCTTATCTAAAAACCATGCCTTATTTTCTATAATAAGTTCTTTTACTGTATCTATGTCTAAAGGCGTATTAACATTTTCACTTGAATTTATTATAAACGGAAGTTGATTTTCTTCAATTAATTTAAAAGTATCAATATTAATAGTATTTTCTATATCACTTTCTGGAGATAATATTAATGTAGTTAAAGGTACATCTTCTTCAATAATATCATCCAGTAGATTTTTAATGTTTTCAGTTTCATTGTATATATCATAAATAAGACTATTAGCAGCTTCTTTAGAGTAATTAGTATCTAAAAAATATGATAATGGTATTATGTTGTATAGCCCGTTTGGGGTAATAGCTAAGTGGTATATATTAAGGGACCTTTCGTCATTTTCTAAAGAGATATTATTTAATACTACATTACTAGTTGGAAGAGCTTTAAGTATATCTTTTATATTAGCGTTAATTTTAATTTCATTAACAAACCTTTTTATATTGTTATAAATATTATTATAAATTCCTTTATATAAAGCAACATTATGTACTAAGTATATAAAGTACATAGTAGAAAGTATTGAAAAGTTAAGATGAAATAGTAATCCCAATATAAATAATATAGTAGGCACTCTTAGAAATTTATTTATAAATAAAAATCGTATAATTTTAAAAAGTAAAATGAAAATTTTATACATAAGCAATAAAGTATAATACGAAGATTTTAGTATAAATAAGATAGTAAAGCCTATAGATTTAAATAAGAAAAACAATTTAATACCTCCAAGATAAATAAGAAAACCCATCCATAGTAGTATTATTTACCAAAAGGTAAGAATTTATTAAATGACATATAATATAAAAGTTATAAGAAAAATTAATAAAACTTATTGACTCTATAGTTACAATAGAGTTTATAATGTGGAAGGAAAATTTAAAAATAAGGGTGGTAATTATGACTAAGGAGTTTTTAAAATATGCTATTCCATCAGCATTAGCAATGTTTACTTCAGCATTATATACAGTTATTGATGGAATATTTGTAGGACAAGGTGTTGGATCATTAGCTTTAGCAGCTGTTAATATAGTATTACCTTTTACTGTTATGTTATTTGGTATTGCTAATATGTTTGCTATTGGGGGAGGAGCTTTAGTATCAAAAAATATTGGAGCTAAAAAAGTAGATAAGGCTGTAAATATTTTTAGACAAGTATTTAAATTCTTATTTATAATAAGTATAGGAATTAGTTTGATATGTATTATATTTACTAATCAAATTGTAACTGTTTTAGGAGCTACAGAAAATATAAAACCTTTATCTGTTGAGTACTTAAGATTTTATGCGCTTTTCTGTATTCCAAACTTAGTTGGAATAGTTTTAAATAGTTTTGTTAGAAATGATGGAAGACCTAAGCTTGCTATGATTTCTACTATAAGTGGAGCTATTACAAATGTTATATTAGATTATGTGTTTATATTCCCATTAGGAATGGGCATAAAGGGAGCTGCAATAGCTACAGGACTTGGACAAATAGTTACTGTTGCAATCTTATTACCACATTTCTTAATGAAAAAGGGATATTTAAGTTTTGGAAAAGTTAAGATAGAAAAAGAAAGAATAAAAGAATTCTGTGTGATAGGATTCCCATCGTTTTTTGCACAAGCTAGTTATTCAGTAATAGTTTTATTGCATAACATAGCTATTGTTAAAATAGTTGGAGAAGTTGGTATATCCGCGTATAGTATAATGAATTACCTAACAACTAATGTTTATATGGTACTTTACGGTGTAACTTTAGGAGTACAACCTCTTATAAGTTATAATTATGGTAGAAGAAATTCAGAAAAAATGTTAGGATTTTATAAGATAACTTGTAGATCAATAATTTTAATAACTGCGATATTTACAGCAGTAGTATATCTATTTGGACCTAACTTAATTAATATATTCACTAATGATAGTAATTTAGCTAATATGGCATTTACAGCTATAAAAATAAATATATTTAGTTATTTTGCAGTGGGGTTAAATTTAAATACTTTAGTATACTATCAAGCAATAGAGAAACCTAAGTATTCGAATATTGTATGTATTTTAAGATCAGTAGTATACTTACCAATAAGTATCTTTGTTTTATCAAAGATATTTGGGGTAAATGGAATATGGGCAGCAGCAATAGTAGCTGAAACTGCAACTTATATAACTATGAGATTTAAAACAAATGTTGAAGAGTCAACAGCTGAAATGTTAGCAGCTTAAATATAAAAATTATGATAAAATACTAAATTAATGACAAATGGTAGGTTAATGAATTTTGAACTTGCTATTTGTCATTTACCATTAAATAAAGTTTTATAGGGAGGGAAGTCTATGGAATCAAGGTTCTCAATAGGAGATATAGCAAAAATTCATAATGTTTCAGTACAAACATTAAGACATTATGACAAGATTGGATTGTTAACACCTTCTTATATAAATAAAGAAACAGGATATAGATATTACTCATCAAAAGATTTTGTAATAATCGATCTTATAAAGCAGTGTAAATCTATGGGATTATCTTTAGATGAGATTAAAGAGATTATTCACAATTATACGTCATTAGAGTCTATTTTAGATATAATGAAGAAACAAAAAGATATAATAGATAAAAAGATAAGCGAATTAAATACTATTAAGAATAATATATCTTTCTTAGAAAAAAGAATAAATGACTCTTTAGAAGAAGGAATAGATAGAATATTTATAAAAGAATATCCTAAAAGAGAATTTATAAAATATGATAATACAAATAGATTTACTGTAGAGTTTGAGATAAACTTAAGTAAAGCACTAGCTGATGCAGAAAGAAAATATAATAATTTTAATAAAGAATTAGCTTTTGTAACGTCTTTTGAGGATTTAGAAAACGATGATAAAACTATATATAAAGCTATGATGTTAAGTTTTACTGATATGCTAAATGTGAATGATAAAGAAAAATATATAATTCCAGAGGGAAAATATATTACAATAAATTTTGATGATGATTATAAAGATACTAGAAAGTATTATGCTAGAATTATGAATTATATAAGAGAAAATAATCTTAAAATAAAAGGAGATTTCTACGAAATATATGCTATGACCCGTGTAGGGAATGATGGTAAAGAGAAATCTTTAGGAAAACTACAAATAGCAGTTCTTTAATTAATGATTGAAATATGTTGTTCGCTAAAGCTCACAATAGAAATGGTACCTAAAGCTAAGCAAAATATTTCTCTGTGGCTTTAGCTAAATATTTCTCTTCAGTTTACTGAAAATTTCTTTTGCCAAAGGCAACATTTCTCTTTGTAAGCGTAGCGAACAACTTATTTAAGTAATTCTATAACTTGTACTAAATCATCTGCTTTTTTATAAATCATTCCTAATAGTTCTTCGTCTGGAGTTAGTAAGTCTGGCACCATAATAGGATTCATTCCGGCATTTTTAGCAGCGTAAACTCCAAATCTTGAATCTTCCAGGACAATACAATTTTCAGGTTTTACATCAAGTTTTTCAGCTACTTTTAGGAAAATTTCAGGATCAGGCTTTGATTTAGTTACTTCATCTCCACAGATTATATAATCAAATTCATTAACTACATCACCTAAAGTTAATAGTTTAAGCGCTCTTTCTCTAGATGTAGATGTAGCTACAGCTCTTTTTATATTATTAGATTTTAGATAAGAAAGTAATTCTTTTAATCCTTTTTTCACACCCAAGCCATTCATATCTATAAGTTTATCAGCCATAATATTTCTTTCTGAAATAAGGTCTTTATAAGGACTATCCTCTCCAAATTTATTAATTAAAAGATTAGTGATATAGGTACTGTTAGTGCCTAGAAACTGTGAGAAAAGTTCATCGTCTACTGGAATATTAACTTTTTTACCAGCGATTTTCCAAGCTTCTCTAGAAACTGTTTCTGTATCAAACATTAATCCATCCATATCAAAGATAACTAATTTTGTATTCATAATTTTTACGTCCATCCCTTCAACTGTAATATAGTACTATATTATATTATAAATTTTAAAAGTTAAACAATATATTAATAATTTTCTAAATTTGAAAATCTATATTTTAGTAAAATCAAAAGTATTTTTTATTGACTAAATATTATTTATGATAGATAATATTTATAAGATTTACAGAAAATCCAAATTAGAATATAAGTAAAGATTATGATAAGGAATAGTATTTAAAGATATTATTTTTAGAGAGCTAAGGTTTGGTGTAACTTAGTAATAATACTTTTAAGAAGCAGCCTTTGAATCGCATACTGAGAACTAAGATTAATCTTAAAATAGGTATAGCCGTATATCCTAACGTTAAAAGGAATAGAACTTATTAAATCTAAGTTCTTACTGAGTGAGTAAAGAAATTTACTTATTAGGGTGGTACCGCGGAATTTTTAGCTTCGTCCCTTTTTATAGGGATGGGGCTTTTTTTATTTACAATTGAAAATGCTGAATTAATGATTAATTTATAATTATGAATTCTTAATTGATAAAAGTTTGGAGGGTTATTTATGGATGAAATTTTAGAAATTTTAGAGCAAAACAGTAGATATACTGATGAAGAGATTGCTGTAATGTCAGGTAGGACTGTTGAAGAAGTAAGAGAAGCAATAAGAGATTATGAGGAAAAGAGTATAATTGCAGGATATACAACACTTATTAATTGGGAGAATACAGGTAAAGAAACTGTAACAGCATTAATTGAAGTTAAGATTACTCCACAAAGAGGAGTAGGATTTGATAAAGTTGCAGAAAGAATATATAAATTTCCACAAGTTAAGGCTTGTTATTTAATGTCTTCTGGTGGATTTGATTTAACTGTAATAATAGAAGGAAAGACAATGAAAGAAGTTGCTATGTTTGTATCTGACAAGCTTGCAGTTCAAGAGTTTGTTAATGGAACAGCAACTCACTTTGTTTTAAAGAAGTATAAAGATCATGGAACTATATTTAAAGAAAAGAAAGTAGATACTAGGGAGGCTATATTTATATGATGTTAGAAAATATGATAAGAGATGATGTTAGAAACATGCCTCCATCTGGGATTAGAAAGTATTTTGATCTAATAAATGAGATGGATGATGTAATATCTTTAGGTGTTGGGGAACCAGACTTTGTTACTCCATGGAATGTTAGAGAAGCAGGGATATATTCATTAGAAATGGGAGAAACTCATTACTCAGCAAATGCTGGATTTATTGAATTAAGGGAAGAAATATCTAAGTATTTAGATAGAAAGTATAATTTGAAATATAATCCTAAAGATGAAATATTAGTTACTGTTGGAGGAAGTGAGGGGATAGATCTTGCTTTAAGAGCTTTAGTGGGGCCAGGAGATGAAGTAATTATTCCAGAGCCAAGCTTTGTAGCTTATAAAGGATGTACTGCTTTTACTGGAGCAACAGCAAAAGTTATTAACTTAAGAGATGAAGATGACTTTAAACTTACTCCAAAGCAATTAGAAGATGCTATAACTGAAAAAACTAAAGTTGTTATAATTCCATTTCCTAATAATCCTACAGGAGCAATTATGACTAAAGAAGAGTTAGCAGGAATAGTTGAAGTTTTAAAAGATAAGAATATAATAATACTTTCTGATGAAATATATTCAGAATTATCATATGACAAGCCACATGTATCTATTGCAAGCTTCCCAGAGGTTAAGGAAAAAACTATAGTTATAAATGGATTTTCTAAAGCCTATGCAATGACTGGATGGAGATTAGGATATGCATGCGCTCATCCTATTATATTAGATGCGATGAAGAAGATACATCAATACGGAATAATGTGCTCACCAACAACTGCACAATTTGCAGCTATTGAAGCATTAAAGAATGGTGATGATGATGTGAGATATATGGCAAAGGAATATAACAGAAGAAGAAGAGTTATGGTTGATGGTTTTAGAAAGATGGGCTTAGAGTGTTTTGAGCCAATGGGAGCTCTTTATTTATTCCCTTGTATTAAATCTACAGGAATGTCATCAGATGAGTTCTGTGAAAGATTGCTTATGGAAGAAAAGGTACTAGCCGTTCCAGGAAATGCTTTTGGCGACTGTGGAGAAGGCTTTATAAGATGTTGTTATGCATCATCTATGGAGAACATAGTCGAAGCATTAAAGAGAATTGAGAGGTTTATAAGTAAATTTAAGTAAATTTAAATAAATTAATTACTAAGGTGGTTAAATGGGATTAATAGAACGACAGAAGAGTGTTGTAAAATATTTGAGAGATATAAATGAATGGGTTAAAGGTAGTGAACTTGCTAAAATATTAGGTGTAACTGATAGAACAATAAGAAATGATATTATAGCTATAAATAAGCTTTATGAAAAAGATATTATTATATCAATTAAAGGAAAAGGTTATAGATATAATGATTTTGATAAGGAGAGCAATACAGATTATATTACTGATGTTGGAGTATTAACTACAATAGAAAGATGGGTTTATATTGTAAAGAAATTAATAGTTTTTAAAGATGGGATAAATCTGTTTGATTTATCAGAAGAATTATTTATATCTGAATCTACTTTACAAAATGATATTATAAAAATAAAAAGAGTTTTTTCAAGGATAGGAATAGCTTATGTCACTATAGTAAAAAATGGCGATTTAATAAGTTTAAATTGTGAATTATCAGAAAGATATATACTTTTATATGAGTTTGCAAAATATAAGTTTGTAAATTTACAACTAAATGATATGCAAAAATATTTTAAAGATATAGATTTAAAATATTTATATAATTCCATAGCTTGTATATTGAAAGATGGAAAGTATAATTCAAGATATTTATTACTTACTAAGGTTACTATATTTGTAGCTTTGGTTGTTGAATGTAGGGATGAGATTAATTGTAGTTTTAAAGTTGAAGATATTGAAGAAAAAAATATAAATATTGCTAGGAATATATCAGAGCTTATAGAGCAAGAATTTTTAATAAAAGTAAATGAAGAGTGTATGTTAAATATAGCATATTATTTAAATATACTTCGCACTATGCATGTTATTGAAGATTATATACGAAATTATATGAGTGATGACGAGTATAATTTATATAGAAATAAAATTCTAAAAGTTTCTAAAAGGCTCAATATTAACTTAGATAAAGATAATGATTTGTTTAATGATATGGTACTGCATATTATTGTTGCAGTTAAAAGAATAAAGCTAGGAATTAAGATATATAACCCTCTTAGAGAAAATTTAAAAAATAAATATCCGTTGTTATTTGGATTTGCTAATAAGCTAGTAGCAGATATATGTAGAAATGAATCTATTAAATTTGATTTTAATGAATTATCATATATTGTGGCATATTTATCAACTATAGTTTATGAAGAACTAGAAAATTTAAAAAATATTAGAGATATAAATGTATTGTTAATTGTTTCAGATGGAAGGTCTAATTTGAATTATATCTATAATGAAATAAAGAAGAACCTAGGATACGATGGTGTTAAATTTAAAAAAATCTGCTATTTAACGGAAATAGAAAAGAAAGATATAGAAAGTAAATTTGATATTATAATTACTACATCGAAAGAAGATGTTAAATTCACTATAGATGATTATATGGAAATAAGGAAGACTTTCGATATAGTTGAAAGAAATAGAGTAATAGCTGAAATAAATAAGATAAGATCAAGATTAATTGAAGAAAAGATTAAAAGCTTATTTGACTACTATTTTAGCGATGAAATATTTTATAGTATTGAACATGTAACTTCTCAAGAGAAAATAATTAAAGAGATATCAAATATATTTAAAGTTGATACTTCTAAAAGAAAACCTATGATAATATCGTTAAAAAATGGAATAGGGTTGTTTTATAAGTTGGATGATAATGTAGAAAGTGATAAAATGGCTGTAATTAAGCTTGAAAACTCTATAACATGGGTTGATGATAAGGTAAAAACTATAGTTGCTATTCTTGATAAGTCACATAATATAAATGAAATAAATGTAATTATTACATATATATTAGAATTAGCAGAAAAAGCTGATTTCAATGAGAATCTTAGAAACTGTGAAAATATGTGTGATTTAAAAAGATTATTAATTGAACTATATTTAAAAGATGTTCTGAATTAAATCAGAGCATCTTTTTATTTCTATAATTTGCCATATATATAAATTTTCCTAAGTGATATAGGAAAAATAAAGTTACAATTTATGATTGTAAAGGTTTAGAATTAAGACATGCTCAGAAATTAATTACAGGGAGGAATAATAATGAATAAATTTGTAGATTTTATGGATAGGAAGGTTATGCCAACCGCAAACAAGATAGGTCAAAATATTTATATTAGAGCAATATCGGCAGGTATGATAAGTTTAGTAGGTATAATCATAGTAGCATCATTAGCTTCATTAGTACAAAACTTACAAATAGAAGCATATCAAAACTTTATTAATAATACTCAAGCAGGACAGGTTATATGGAATATTTGTCAAAATATTTGGTGGGGATGCCTTGCTATGTACGGGTTGCTTGTATGTGGAACAATTGGCCAAGCGTTATGGGGGTTATTTGGTCATAGAGGATTAGAAGGTATTGGAGTATCTTTAGCATCATACATAATTCTTATTCCATGGATGGCAAATGTACCAGCTGGAGAAAATACTATACCAGCATTTGGATTTATTAAGTATACAAACTTTAGTGCAGATTCTTTATTCTCATGTATTATAGTAGCAATTGTATCAGTATCAATTTTACATGGATTTAGTAAATTAAAGGCGTTAAAAATCAAAATGCCAGATGTTGTACCACCAGCAGTAAGTGACTCTTTCTCAAAATTATTCCCTGTTATTTTAACAGTTATAATTTTTTCTTCAGTAGCTTATATAATAAGCAATATGTTTGGGGGACAATCATTTAATGAGTTAATAAATAAGTTTATATCTGCTCCATTACAAGGATTAACAGGAAATTTAGCAACAGCTGTATTAGTACCATTTATTATAGCATTCCTTTGGTTCTTCGGAATACATGGAAATAATATAGTTGGACCTATTATAGGCGCTGTATTAGTTCAACCAGGTATGCAAAATATAGAATTATATGCTCAAGGAGTAACAGATTGGTCACAATATAATGTATTAACTAATCAGTTCTTATATTCATTTGTTTATATGGGTGGATCAGCTTGTACGATAGCACTTTTAATTGCAATGTTTATAACTAATAGAAGAAGACATAAGGTATTATTATCTTTAGCTGGACCTACTGGAATATTTAATATAAATGAACCTTTAATATTTGGATTCCCAATAGTATTAAATCCAATGTTATTTATACCATTTGTATTTGGACCAGCAATAATAAGTTGTATTTCATATTTGGCAATAGATTTTGGATTAGTTCACCCAGTTGTAGCAAATGTACCATGGACAACTCCACCTATAATAAATGGATTCTTAGCAACAGGAATGCATTGGACAGGTGCAGCATTATCAATAGTAAATATTATAATAGTTGTCTTAATGTATATTCCATTCCTTAAGTTAATAGAAAGACAAGAAGAAAAGGAATTGTTAGCAACTCAAAAAGCAGGAGTAAATTAAGTTTTAAAATAAATATATAGTACAAAAATTAAGAAGTGGGAATTTCCTACTTCTTAATAACTTTAAGGAGGAAAATAAATGTTAGGAATTAGTATTTATCCATTAGTTAGTTCAGTAGAAGACAATATGAAATATATAGAAAAAGCAGTAGCGCTGGGATATAAGAGATTATTTACTTCAATGTTAGAATTAGATGATAATAAGGAAAAAGCTCTAGAACAAGTAAACAATTATAGGTTATTACTTAATAGAGCAAAGGAACTTGGGATGAAAGTCTTCATAGATATAAATCCAGAAGTTTTAAAGAAAATAGAAGTTAATCCTATGAATTATGACTTCTTTGTAGAGTTAGGTGCTACCGGTTTAAGACTAGATTCTGTATTTAATGGATTTTATGAGAGTTTCATGACATTTAATAAGCAAGGATTAGAGATTGAAGTTAATGGATCTTTTGATACAGGATATATAAATAGCATAGTTGATTTAAAATGTAGAAAAGATAAATTAGTTACTTGTCATAATTTTTATCCAGAGGAATTTACAGGACTATCTAAGGAGTGCTTTATATCAAATCATGAAAGACATAAAGAATTAGGTTTAAATACTGCAGCTTTTGTAACTTCAATTGAAGGTGGAAAACTAGGGCCATGGCCAATAAATGATGGGTTATGCACAATAGAATCACATAGATACTTACCGATAGAAGTACAAGCACAAGAACTTTATGCTTTAGGTGTAGATGATGTAATAATAGGAAATGCCTTTGCTAGTGATGAAGAGTTAGAGAGACTAGCAAACCTTGATAGAGATGTAATTACATTAAGAGTTAATTTTAATGAGGAATTAGATGAAATAGAAAAGAGTTTTATAGGGAAAATACTTCAAAATAGATGGGATTATAGTGATTACGTTATAAGAAACTTTAATAGTAGAAAAGAGTTGAAAGATAAAGATATAGAAAGTAAAACTAGTGAAAAGTTTAAAGTTAATAACGGAGCTATTTTACTTAATAATGATAATTATAAATTATATAAAGGTGAATTACTAATAGCTTTAAAAGAGTTAGAAGTAGACAACAGAAGAAATTATATTGGAACAGTAGCTGATGAGTATAAAGTTTTATTACAATATATAGTTGGTGGAAATAGATTTAAGTTAGAAATTAATTAATAACTTAGGAGGAAAGTTTTTATGTGTGCAGGGAATGTATTTAAAGAGGGGTTTCTTTGGGGGGGAGCACTTTCTGCTAATCAATGTGAGGGAGCTTATTTAAAGGATGGAAAAGGTTTATCAGTAGCTGATGTTCTACCAGGTGGTATGATTAGTGAAGTAATAAATCCTCCTAATGGAAAGTTTCCATCTCATGAAGCTATAGATTTTTATCATAGATATAAAGAGGATATAAAGTTATTTGCTGAAATGGGATTTAAGTGTTTAAGAATGTCCATAGCGTGGACTAGGATATTCCCAAATGGTGATGATGAATTTCCAAATGAAGAGGGACTAAGATTCTATGATGATGTATTTAATGAACTATTAAAATATAATATAGAACCTGTAGTAACTTTATCTCACTATGAGATGCCTTTAAATCTAGTTGATAAATATGGTGGATGGAAAAATAGAAAGCTAATAGGATTTTTTGAAAAGTATGCAAAAGTAGTTTTTGAAAGATATAAGGAGAAGGTTAAATATTGGCTTACATTTAACGAAATGAATACTATTCTTCATATGACATTTATTGGCGGGGGAATAACGTTTAAGGATGAAGATAATAGAAGAGAAATAATATATCAATCAATACACA
Source organism: Clostridium hominis (assembly GCF_014287825.1). Taxonomy (NCBI): domain Bacteria; kingdom Bacillati; phylum Bacillota; class Clostridia; order Eubacteriales; family Clostridiaceae; genus Clostridium; species Clostridium hominis. Next base: position 8,662 of record NZ_JACOOO010000016.1, on the reverse strand, counting down.
ATCAATTTGTAGCGAATGCTAAGGTAACTAAACTTTGCCATGAAATAAATAAAGATTCGCTAATTGGATGTATGATTAATTATGGATGTATATATCCTATGGCTTGTAGACCACTAGATTCAATGGAAGCATTAGAGATGGATAGAAAAACTTTATTCTTTACAGACGTGCTAGTAAGAGGATATTATCCTTCTTATATAAAAAGATTCTTTAAAGAAAATAATATTAATATAAAATTAGAAGAAGATGACTTATCTTTAATAAAAGAAAACACTGTAGATTATATAGGTATAAGTTATTATATGAGTAGAGTGGCTAGTTCTAATAAAGAAGATAAAGAAATGGCTAATGGGAATATATTTAAAATGTTAAAGAATCCATATTTAGAAGCCTCTGAGTGGGGATGGCAAATAGATCCTGTGGGATTAAGATATTCTCTTAACACTTTATATGATCGTTATCAAAAACCGATATTTATAGTGGAAAATGGGCTAGGGGCTATAGATACTATAAACGAAGAAGGAGAAATAAATGATGATTATAGAATAGGATACTTAAGGGAGCATATAAGTGCTCTTAAGGAAGCTATATCAGATGGAGTTGATGTAATTGGATATACTTCTTGGGGACCTATAGATATAGTAAGTGCATCAACAGGAGAGTTAAAAAAGAGATATGGATTTATATATGTAGATAAAGATGATGATGGGAATGGAACGTTAGAGAGAAGAAAAAAGAAAAGTTTCTATTGGTATAAGAAAGTCATAGAATCAAATGGAGAAATATTAATATAAGTTAAAAGAGCATGCCTTTAAGGTATGCTTTTTTTCTTTAAAAATCTTTAGAATTTCTTTAGAAATTTATAGCGGTCTTCTTAATTTTTCAAAAGTATTATAGATTCATAGAGATTAAGAGAAACTTATTTAATTAGGTGTTAAACAGTAATAGCAATATAAATTTATGTAAAGAAAGGAGTAGAAAGTTAAATAAGAAATACATTTTGTTTAAATGATTTGGCTATGTTATTGTATATATAGAATAATTTAGTAAGTTAAATAAAAAGTAACATTTCTTAAATGAAAAATGTAAAATAAATTTTAATTTACTAAATGAGAAATATATACTTAATTAAAGGGAGAGAGATTGAAGTGAATTTATATAATATTTTAGTAGTTGAAGATGAAAATGATATTGCTATTGCAATAGAAGCTTACTTAACAAATCAAGGATATAAAGTTTTTATAGCCAATAATGGTATAGAGGGATTAGAAATTTTAGAAAAAGAAACTGTGCATCTTGCGATAGTAGATGTTATGATGCCTAGAATGGATGGAATTACCTTTGTTATGAAGCTAAGAGAAAATAATGATTTTCCTGTGATAATGTTATCTGCAAAATCAGAAGAAGTGGATAAGATAATGGGGTTAAACATAGGTGCAGATGATTATGTAACTAAGCCATTTAGACCATTAGAGCTTTTAGCAAGAGTAAATTCACAATTAAGAAGGTATTCAAGATTTTTAAATATGGTTAAAGAACCGGAGATAAATGAGAAAATATATGAAGTTGGTGGATTAGAGTTAAACATAGACACTAAAGAGGTTAAAATTGATGAGAAGCAAGTTAGACTTACACCAATAGAATTTAAGATATTGGCATTGCTTATTAAGAATCCAGGTAGAGTATTTTCGGCAGAGGAGATATACGAAAAGGTGTGGAATGAACAAGCAATAAATACAGATACAATAATGGTCCATGTAAGAAAAATAAGAGAAAAAATTGAGATTAATCCGAAAAATCCAAAATATTTGAAGGTGGTGTGGGGAGTTGGATATAAAATTGAAAAACAATAATAGTAAAGAAAGTAAAGGGATAGTTGCTACTTTAGTAGCATTATTAATAATAGCAATAGCATCTATAGCTATGTGCAAATCATATCCTATTATAGATAAGAGTGCAAAAAATGTGAAAGATAATTATTTTGATAACTATAGATTTGCAGATATGCTTGCAGAAGCAAGCTATGTAAAATATTTTAATGCATTATCAGAAAAAGCAGGTAGTACTCTTAATCCATCAGAGGTTTTGATAAATAATAATAATAATAATAATAATAATAATAATATATATAGTAATGAAGAGAATTATGATAACTCTTATGTAGATAGCTTTAATTCAGAATTTAGTAATTGGAGTAGAAACATAAGTCAAGATTATAGAAACTTAATATATTATGCATATGATAAAGAAAATAATATAAGTGACACTAATATAAGTGAAGGTATATCTATTAAAGATAAGAATATAGATTTATCGGCATTAGATAAGGAACAGTTTCAATTTTATGTACTTTTAAACTTTGACGAAAATGGAGTAGTATCTATTTCGGATATTAAGGGCGCAGATAAACAAAATTTTGAATATAACTTAAAAGATAATTTAAGCGACTTAGATGGCTATTATGAAATTACAATGAAGCCTATTAAAAATATGTCGTTTTTATATGCAGTACCTAAAACTTTAGTTTTTGATGATGTAATATCTTGGGGTATAAGAAATTCAAATTTAGCAGGATATGAAATAGCTGGAGCTACAGCTGTAATGATAATTTTAAGTTGTATAACAGTAGTAGCATTAGCATTTCCTATTAATAAAGCTAAGAGTATGGTTTTATTTAATAGTTTATCAAAAATACCATTTGAAATTTGGATAGGAATTTGTACATTTGCTACAATGCTTTTAGTTGTATCTCCTAGATATATGGTAAAACCAACTTTAGAAGGTAATTTAGAATATTTATTTGGATTCTTAGTAAATGGATTTACAATTCCTAAGGATATAATATGGTTCCTTAATTTTATGAATTGGTTTGTATGTTTTGGAATAGTATTTTTTGCAGTATTAGTTATTAAATATATATTTAATATTGGGGTAAAAGAGTACTTTAAGAGAAGAACAATAATTGGTTGGATTATAACTAAAATTGTTAGAATTGTTAGAAGAACTTTAGATGCAGTGACAGGTGTAGATTTAAGTAAAAAAAATAATAAATTATTATTAAAGTTAGTTATAATAAATGCTTTAATATTATTATTGATAACATCAATATGGTTCTTTGGAATACCTGTAGTAATTATTTATTCTTGTATACTATTCTTTATAGCAGAAAAATATGTTGAAAAGATAAGTGCAAAGTACAGCATACTAAAAAAGGCTACAAATAAGATTGCGGAAGGGAAACTTGATGTAGTGATAGAGGAGGATTTAGGATTATTTGAACCTTTTAAAGATGATTTAGAAAAGATTCAAAGTGGGTTCAAGAAGGCTGTAGATGAAGAGGTTAAAAGTCAGAAAATGAAGACTGATCTTATATCCAATGTATCACATGACTTAAAGACTCCTTTAACGGCTATAATAACTTATGCAGATTTATTAAAGGATGAAAATTTATCAGAAGAAAAGCGTAAACAGTATGTTGATACATTAGATAGAAAGGCTCAAAGATTACAAGTTCTAATTGAGGATTTATTTGAAATGAGCAAAGCAAGTAGTGGAAATATAACTTTAAATATAGAAGATATTGATGTAGTATCTCTAATGAAGCAAACTATTCTTGAATTAGAGGATAAAATTCAAGAATCTGAATTAACAGTAAGAACTAATTTCCCTGGAAATAAAATTATATTATCTCTTGATAGTCAACGTACATTTAGAGTATTTGAAAATTTAGTTATAAATATGACTAAATATGCGATGAAAGGCACAAGAGCATATATTGATATAATTGAAACTGAAAAAGATGTGGAAATTATTATGAAAAACATGGCAGCGGAAGAAATTAACTTTAATGTTGATACTATTGCAGAAAGATTTGTTCGTGGAGATGAATCAAGAAATACAGAAGGATCTGGCTTAGGTCTTGCAATTGCAAAGAGCTTCGTAGAGTTACAAGGTGGTAGATTTAATATAAGTGTAGATGGAGATTTGTTTAAAGTAACTATAAAATTTAATAAGATAAGTGAATAAAAAGGAAATGAGTGTATATAGATTTATCTAGATACACTCATTTTATATGCTAAAGTATAAATTTAATTTTAAAGTTATGTATTATAATAGTTTGATTAAATGTAAAAAATTAAATTATAATAATTTGAATGATAGGTAACGTTAACATGAAGTGTATTGCGGGTAAAATAGCCTAAAATAGGCACAAAACTAAATTGTAAAAAAATAACAGAAGGGTTAAAATGAGATGTAAGATAATTTTATGAGAGGATAAAGAATGAGTTATTTTTATTATATTGCATTAGTATTGATATTTGGATTATTAATGGGAAAGGTTATTTCATATTTGAAGTTACCTAAAGTTACTGGATACCTAATAGCTGGAGTTTTAATAGGTCCTTTTGGATTAAGATTAATATCAAATGATGCAATAAAAGGATTAACAATTATATCAGAAGCAGCATTAGGCTTTATAGCATATAACATTGGAAGCTCATTGAACTATAAAAAACTAAAGAGCATTGGAAAGGGGATAATAGTTATCTCTTTATTTGAAGCATTAATGGCTTCAGTAGTAGTTATATTAGCTATGAAATTTATTTTTGGACAAAGTTGGGAATTTAGTTTGGCAATAGGAGCTATAGCCTCAGCAACAGCGCCGGCAGCAACTATTATGGTATTAAAACAGTATAATGCTAAGGGACCATTAGTTGATACATTAATGCCAGTTGTAGCTATTGATGATGGGATTGCAGTAATAGCATTTGGAATAGCTATGGCTATAGTAAAAATGATAACAAAAGGAGCAGATAGTGTATCCCTTATTACATTTTTAGAACCGTTTATAGAGATAATTTCATCAGTACTATTAGGTAGTATTACTGGATTTGGATTAGTATATATAAATAAAAGATCAAAAGATAGGGATAACTCTATGAATTTTGTTATTGCAGCAATATTTTTAGTAATAGGATTGGCAAAATTTTTAAATATATCAAATCTTTTAGCTTGTATGGCATTAGGAGCTGCTGTAAGTAATATTGTATTGAGTAAGTCAAAATTGATTTCGGCTCTTGATAATATTACACCACCAATATTTATGGCGTTTTTTACTATATCTGGATTGGAGCTAGATTTATCTGTTCTGAAAACAGTAGGATTACTTGGTATTGGATATGTAGTATTTAGAGTAATTGGCAAAGTAATAGGGGCATCTCTTGGGGCTCAAATTGCAAATAGTGAGACTGTAGTTAAAAAGTACTTAGGTTTAACCCTAGTACCACAAGCTGGAGTTGCAATAGGACTTACTATGATAGTTGGAGAGGCGTTACCGGTATATGGAGCATCTATAAGAGCTATAATATTAGCATCTACAGTTATATATGAACTTATAGGGCCAGTATGTACCAAGATAGCTATAACTAAGGCTGGAGAAGTATACAAAGAGAAAAAATTGATAGTTAACAAGTAATATGTAGATGAATGCAAAATTATTATAAATATAGAGATGTTATCGTTATAATAAGTAAATTTAGCTATAAGTTACTGTAAATATGGTATTTGCAAGTTTGAAAAATAAATCTTGCAAGTATATAATTAAAGGTGCGCATAAATTTAGGAGGGATAAGATGGAATTGCTTGTAACTATTTTAGAAGAAAATGAAAATATCGAGGACATAATGTTAGAGTTTACTAAGCTTGGGATTAAAGGCTCTACAATAATTGATTCTCAAGGGATGGCAAATATTTTAAGTGAATGTGAAGAATTTAATTTATTTAGTTCTTTAAAGCTGTTAATGAATGATGGACGAGCTCAAAAGAAAACAATTTTAACAGTTTTAAAGAGCGATATGGTGGATTCAGCTATAAAAGCTATCAAATCTGTAGTAAAAGATTTAGATGCACCAGGTGGTGGAATTATATTTACAGTTCCTGTGGGAAGAGTTGAGGGAATACCTTTATAATTGCAGTAATTTATTGAGAGGATTATGTAATAATAAAGGAGGATGAAAAAATGAGTTGGTTTTATTACCTAGCAGTAATATTAATTTTTGGATTATTAATGGGAAAGGTAGTATCTTATTTGAAGCTACCAAGAGTTACAGGATATTTAATAGCTGGGGTATTGATAGGGCCTTTTGTTTTAAAGCTAGTACCACATGAAGCTATAGAAAGCTTAACTATAATTTCTGAAGCAGCATTAGGTTTTATAGCTTATAACATTGGTAGTTCATTAAATTATAATAAATTAAAGAATATAGGTAAAGGTGTAATTATAATTGCGCTATTTGAAGCATTAATGGCAACTTTTATAGTAACACTTGCAATGAAGTTTATATTTGCACAAACTTGGGAATTTAGTTTAGCGATTGGAGCTATAGCGTCAGCTACTGCACCAGCAGCAACTATTATGGTGTTAAAACAATATAGAGCTAAGGGACCATTAGTAGATACTTTAATTCCTGTAGTTGCTATAGATGATGCTATTGCAGTTATAGCATTTGGAATATCAATTGCTGTTGCGCAAATTATTTCTAATGGATCAGATGGTGTTTCAATAATGGCATTTTTAGAACCATTTATAGAAATATTCTTCTCAGTAGTATTGGGATGTGCAGTAGGATTTGCACTAACTTATTTAAATAAGTTGTCTAAGCAAAAAGAAAATGCTATGAATCTTGTAATAGCAGCAATATTTTTAGTAATAGGTTTAGCAGATTTACTAAATCTTTCAAATCTATTAGCATGTATGGCATTAGGTGCTACTGTAAGTAATTTAGTATTAAGTAAATCTAAATTGTTATCTGCAATTGATAATATTACTTCACCAATATTTATAATGTTCTTCACTATATCAGGTTTAGAACTTGACTTATCAGTGCTATTAACTGTAGGTGTAATAGGTATAGGATATGTTGTATTTAGAGTAATTGGTAAAGTATTAGGGGCTTATATAGGAGCTCAAATTGCTAATAGTGAACCTGTAGTTAAGAAGTATTTAGGATTAACACTTGTTCCACAGGCTGGAGTTGCTATAGGACTTACGATGATAGTACAAGATGCATTACCAAGTTGTGGGGAATCTATAAGAGCAATAATATTAGCTGGTACAGTTATATATGAACTGATAGGACCATTATGCACTAAAATAGCTATCTTCAAGGCTGGAGAAGCTACGGTAGATGCACATCATAAAATTGAAGTAAGTCATTAGAAAAGGTGCGAAAGCACCTTTTTTAATTTGAAATTTAAAATTAAGAATTAAGAATTGAGGAAAAAGTTCCGTAGGGAGTTTTAAATAATATATGTAGAAATAAAAATAACCATCTTTCTTTTTGCAGAAATAACGATATAATATATCGTATAGATTACAAGAAAATTAGAAGTGATAAGGTGTGTTGATATGAACGATTTAAGAAAAGCTATTTTTGATATTGTATCAGAGGATATTGTTAAAGTAGTACTAAGCAATAAGATGAAAAGTGATGTTCAGTATAATAAGATAGTATTTTTATTAAAAGAAAAGAAGGGAAAAGAATATTATCAAATTGAGAAATATACGGATAAACAAGTCTTTCATGAAAATATAGATAAGGATGAATTAGAAGAAAGTCTTTTTGAAAATATAGAAGCTAAATATAAGCAAGTAAATGCTTGGAGTGAAAATTCTACTTTTGATATGAAGATTTCTAAGAAGGGAAAAGTTTTCTTAGGTAAGAAAAGTTCTGATAATAAAAAGGTAGTTAATAAATCACACAATAAAGAAAAAAACTATATACTTAAAGAAGGTATGATAATACAACCACTTATAGATTTAGGCGTGTTTACTAAAGAAGGTAAGGTTGTAAATTCTAAATATGATAAGTATAAGCAAATTAATAGATTTGTAGAAATTATTGATGATGAAATAAAGAAAACAGATCAAAAAGAACTTACTATATTAGATTTCGGATGTGGTAAGTCTTACTTAACATTTGTTTTATATTATTACTTTGTTGAAATTAAAAAGATTAATGTTAAGATGATAGGGTTAGATCTTAAAGAAGATGTAATTAAAAAGTGTAATGATATAGCTAAAAGATATAATTATGAGAATCTTCATTTTGAAATTGGAGATATAAATGGATTTAAATATAATAATAATGTTGATATGGTAATAACATTACATGCTTGTGATACAGCTACAGATTATGCATTATATAATGCAGTTAAATGGAATGCTAAAATGATATTCTCCGTGCCTTGTTGTCAGCATGAGTTTAATGCTCAAATGATGACAGATGACTTATCAATATTAACTAGATATGGAATAGTTCAAGAAAGAGTAGCTGCACTTATGACAGATGCTGTTAGAGCTAATCTTTTAGAAAGCTTAGGATATAAAACTCAGTTACTAGAGTTTATAGATATAGCACATTCTCCAAAGAATATTTTAATAAGAGCATCAAAATCTAATATATCAAGTGAAAAGAAAGAGAAAGCATTATTTGAAGTTAAATCACTTATGAATAAATTTAATTTTAAACCTACATTATACAACCTTTTAAAAAGTGATAAATTTATATAAGTTTAAAATAGTTTAGAGTAGAAGTTATTTTATATAACTTCTATTTTTTATGGATTAAAATAAATTTATAAAGATTGAATATAAATTATT